>CAMDLX010000035.1 GCA_945901935.1 Bifidobacterium breve
CTGACCCTGATTTTGCTGATGCTACGTATATCGAGCCGCTCGTAGCTGATGTGCTCGAGCGCATTCTTGACAAAGAGCGACCCGACGCTGTGCTTCCAACTCTCGGAGGGCAGACGGCTCTGAACCTTGCGATGGAGCTTTCAGAATCCGGGGTGCTCGACGCCTATGGGGTGGAACTCATCGGCGCCGACGCTCAGGCCATCCGTACAGCAGAGGATCGTGATCTCTTTAAGCAGGCGATGATCGAAATTGGTCTCAATGTGCCGGAGTCTGGGATTGCGCACGATATGACCGAAGCCGCAGCGGTGCTGGGCCAGCTTGGTCTGCCCGTGGTCATCCGCCCGGCCTACATACTCGGTGGCAAGGGAACAGGAATTGCCTCAACCCAAGCTGAGTTCGAGTTCATGGTTGGCCGTGGCCTCGATGCCAGCCCGATCACAGAGGTGCTCATTGAGAAGTCCATCGCAGGATGGAAAGAGTTTGAGCTTGAAGTCATGCGCGATAAGGCCGATAACTGCGTGATCATCTGTTCGATCGAGAACTTTGATCCAATGGGAGTCCACACGGGTGACTCAATCACTGTCGCACCAGCTCAGACGCTGACAGACGTTGAGTATCAACTCATGCGCGATACGGCCTTTCAGGTCATGCGTCGGGTAGGGGTAGAGACGGGCGGCTCCAACGTGCAGTTTGCAGTCCATCCCGAGACGGGGGAGCAGGCGATTATTGAGATGAATCCGCGAGTGAGTCGCTCCTCGGCGCTTGCGTCCAAGGCCACTGGGTTCCCGATAGCCAAGATCGCTGCAAAGCTCGCCGTGGGATACACCCTCGACGAGATCCCTAACGACATCACCAAAATGACTCCGGCAAGCTTTGAGCCATCCATTGATTATGTGGTGACCAAAGTTCCGCGTTGGGCATTCGAGAAGTTCCCAGGAGCGGAGCCCACTCTGGGCACGCAGATGCAATCAGTCGGAGAGGTGATGGCCATCGGGCGAACCTTCCCCGAATCCCTTCAGAAGGCAATGCGCTCACTCGAACAAGGTCGCGCTGGTCTCAACTGTGACGCAGCTGAGCAACTGTTCGATCAGGTCGAAACTGTCGAGCTAATGGCTCAAGCTGCTATCGGAACACCCGATCGGATCTTCCAAGTTGAATCTCTTCTCCGTCGCGGCGTGAGCGTGGAGGATGTGTTCCAAGCAACAAAGATTGACCGCTGGTTCCTTGATCAAATACTTATGTTGTGTGAAGAGCGAAGCACACTTGAGTCTCATAAGACTTCTGGTTCAACGGCTGGTGATGTCGTTGCATCCATGGACCGTCGAGACTGGCGTCGAGCTAAGCAGCTTGGTTTTGGAGATTCGCAGTTGGCGTACCTCTGGGATATGAGCGAAGAGGAAGTTCGAGCTGGCCGGCTCGCAGCCGGGGTTGAGGTGACGTACAAGACCGTCGACACCTGCGCCGCAGAGTTCGAGGCAGAAACCCCGTACCACTACGGCACCTATGAGGACGAGAGCGAGGTTGCACCTTCGAGTAGAGACAAGGTGATCATTCTGGGCTCTGGGCCGAATCGGATCGGGCAGGGGATCGAGTTTGATTACTGCTGTGTTCATGCATGCTTCGCTCTGTCAGATGCGGGTTTCGAGACGATCATGGTCAACTGCAACCCAGAGACGGTTTCGACTGATTACGACACATCTGATCGTCTCTACTTTGAGCCACTCTCTACCGAGGGTGTCCTCAATGTCATTGACGCCGAGAGACGCTCCGCTGAGCAAGGGGGCGGCAAGCTCGTCGGAGTGATCGTCTCATTGGGCGGACAGACCCCACTCAAACTGGCCAGCGTGTTGCCCCCAGAGCTGATCCTGGGTACCTCGGCTGCGAGTATCGACGCCGCAGAGGATCGCAACCACTGGAGTGCCCTGTGTGCCCGACTCGAGATTCCCCAGCCAGCGGGCGCAACAGCATCCACGCTGGAAGAGGCGCTCGCCACCACTGATCGCATTGGGTTTCCTGCGCTGATTAGGCCGAGTTACGTGCTTGGTGGCCGTGCAATGGAGATCGTGTACGAGCCAGAGGACCTTGAACGCGCTTGGAAGGCAATTGCGTCAAACGGGTCACTTGGACGAGAGGGAGGGCTGTCTGCTGATCGTCCTGTTCTGATCGATCGGTTCTTAGAAGACGCAACCGAGGTTGATGTTGACGCCATTCGCGATGCAACAGGCGAGGTCATCATTGGCGGAATCATGGAACACGTTGAAGAAGCGGGAGTGCACTCTGGGGATTCCGCCTGCGTGATTCCGCCTGTGGGCCTCAGCGAAGCAACCATTGCCGTGATCGAGGATTACACCAGGCGTATTGCGAACTCGCTTGAGGTGAAAGGCTTGATCAACGTGCAGTTTGCAGTCAAGCGATCCGACGAGGTCCCCGGGAGCGGGCAGGTCTTTGTGATCGAGGCCAATCCGAGGGCATCGCGAACAGTTCCTTTCGTGGCCAAGGCAACTGGAGTCCCGCTGGTAAAGATTGCCGCTCGGGTCATGTGCGGTGCGACCCTAGAAGAACTCCGAGTCGAAGGACTCCTCGTTCCAAAGGTCCAAGGAGACCACATTGCAGTGAAAGAGGCTGTCCTTCCTTGGAGTCGCTTCCCAGATGTTGATGCCGTGCTTGGACCAGAGATGCGTTCCACCGGTGAAGTCATGGGAATCGATACCTCTGTGGGTATGGCGTTCGCGAAATCTCAGCTTGCTGCGGGCGATCGCATGCCCACAGAAGGAACAGTGTTTTTCTCTCTTGCTGATCGGGACAAAGTTGTTGGCGCACGAGCAGCCAAACGATTTGTCAGTTTAGGTTTCAGTATCGTCGCCACATCCGGGACGGCTGCTTACTTGGCCGAGCAGGGGATTCCGGTTGCTCAGATCGTGGCCAAAATTACAGCCGATGGATCCGACTCCGCCGCTGGTGAAGTCGACGGAGTTGAGTTGATTTCGAGCGGTGGAGTTGACCTAGTAGTCAACAGCCCGAGGGGGCGTGGGCCACGTGCAGACGGGGCACATATTCGTCGAGCAGCTGCCACGCACCTTGTGCCGTTGCTGACCACTGCAGCGGCTGCACTAGCAGCGGCCAATGGCATCGGGGACTGGGCACAGAGCGATCTACAAGTGCGAAGCCTTCAAGAGTTTCACGCCGGTGTCTGGGTCTCTGAGGACTCCGCTAGTGACACGTACCTCAAGAGCAATCCCGTGGAGTTGAGATAGTGAGATCTCGCAGCCAGCGTGCCGGGGCAGCGGCAGTGGACATGTCTGTGCAAATTGGGTCCGTTTCTCTGCCTGCACCACTCATGACTGCAGCAGGAACGGCCGGCTACGGGTCTGAGCTCTCTGCCTTCATGGATCTATCAGCCCTTGGAGCTGTTGTGGTCAAGTCCCTCTCAGCTGATGAGTGGGCGGGGAATCCTGCGCCACGAGTCCACGAAACCCCAGCAGGCATGCTCAATAGTGTTGGCCTGCAGGGGCCTGGGGTTGCGGCCTGGCGAGAGCATGAGCTGCCCGAGTTGATAGAGACCGGGGCACGAGTGGTGGTGAGCATCTGGGGCCGAAGCGTGCAGGACTACGTCCGAGCAGCAGAAGCACTTCAGGACTGCCCCAAACAGGTGGTAGCTGTAGAAGTAAACCTCTCCTGTCCAAACCTTGATGGTGGAACGCACCTCTTTGCACACGATCCGGTTGCAACTGCGCAGGTACTCCAAGCAACTTCACAAATTGGCCAACCGCTCTGGGCCAAGCTGAGCCCCAACACCGACCGGCTCGTTGAAGTCGCAGCGGCTGCTCAAGAAGCTGGAGCAGAGGCCGTCACACTGATCAATACTGTTCTTGGGATGATCATCGATACTGAGTCGCGTCGGCCACTTCTTGGTGGAGGTGGCGGTGGTTTATCTGGTCCAGCAATTCGGCCGGTAGCAGTCCGCGCAATTCATGATGTGCACGTGGCGCTACCCGACCTTCCCATCGTTGGTGTGGGTGGCTGCGCAACTGCTGTAGACGCTGTTGAACTTATGCTGGCAGGGGCAAGCGCAGTCCAAATAGGTACCGCAAACTTTGTCCAGCCGAGCTCAGTTGAGCAGGTACAGGATGATCTGAGACACTGGTGCTTCTCTCACGGCGTTCCTCGAGTTTCCGAACTCACTGGGGGAGTGAAACACTGATGCAACCAACTACCTGCGCAGGAGCGAACTTGTGAATAGCCAAGATGCACAGAGCGGTGCCGTAGATGACAGTGTGCGAGCTCGGCTTGCGTTGGCACTCGATGTTGACGATCTCGTTGCGGCACATCGACTAGCGGTTGCAATGCGGCCTTGGTTTGGGGTCGCAAAGGTTGGCCTTGAATTATTTAGCGCACATGGGCCCGATGCAATTGGCTCACTCAGAGACCTCGGTTATCAGGTGTTTTTGGACCTCAAACTCTTTGATATTCCAACGACTGTGCAGCGCTCAACCCGTGTGCTTGGTTCCTTGGGTGTCGAATACCTGACCCTTCACGCACTCGGCGGAACCGAGATGCTCATAGCTGGAGTCGAAGGTCTTCATGAGGGTGCGGAGCGCGCAGGCCTACCAGCACCGACTGCTCTGGCAGTCACAGTGTTGACGAGTGATGACACTGCACCCCCGCACATCGTGCCGAACCGGGTTCGTCTTGCACTAGAGAGCGGCTGCGGAGGTTTGGTACTAGCAGCAGAGGACCTGCAGACTGCCCGAGAACTGGCTCCGCGTTTGAAGCGAGTTGTTCCGGGAATTCGTCTAGCTGGCGGACAGCGTCACGATCAAGCTCGAGCGGCAAGTCCCCAAGAAGCAGTTGCAAACGGTGCCGACCTGCTGGTGATTGGTCGGGCGGTTACAAACGCAGATGATCCCGCAGCGGCAGCAGCAGCTATTGCTGCAGCCATTTAGTGGCTGATCAGTTGATCCCGAGCAATGAGGCCTTAGTGGAACGTGAAACGGCACTGGCCTGGGCCGGTTCTGTGCGCAGTACCCGGTATCAGATTCGAGAGCAGCTCCGTTCCGAAGAGCTGACCCTGAGTGAGCTTCTGCAGCTTGCGCAGAAAGACGCACGTGTTGGTCAGATCAAGTTGCTCTGGGCGTTGGAATCATTTCCAGGAGCTCGCAAAGTAGATACCCGCAGGCAACTTGGGAAGCTGCAGATCTCTGAGATGACATTGATTGATGAGTTGAACCCAACGAGTACGAACGCAGTTCTGGCTTCATTTCTGCCGCTGGCCCAGATTGAGGCCACAAGATGAGCGCAGCAACCCCTCCGATATCAGCCGATTTGCCCGAAGGTAGCAGTGTTATCGTGATTTCTGGCCCTGGGGGAGTAGGGAAAGGGACCTTGGTTGAGGCACTGCTGAGGGAAGACAACAGGCTCTGGGTCAGCAAGTCATGGACCACCCGAGCTCCTCGAGTACACGAGGCTGCAGATGCTTATCATTTTGCGACTCGGGAGGAGTTTTTGGCCCATGTCGATGCTGGAGGGTTTCTCGAATGGACTGAGTTCTTGGACTATTTCCAAGGAAGTCCACTTCCACACCCTCCCGCTGGGCGCGATGTGCTTTTCGAGATCGATGTTCAGGGCGCAGCAAATGTTCAAGCCCACTTTCCCGATGCACTCCTGATCTTTGTAGATGCGCCGAATCGTGCCGTCCAAGAAGAGCGTTTGCGACACCGTGGCGATAGCGAGGAGCGAATTCTGCAGCGCCTAGCAAAGGCGCACGAAGAGATTGAGCGTGCTTCGCTGATGAGTTTTATACATCTAGTGAATGATGACCTTGAGGTCTCGGTGAGGGAGCTTCAGGACTTGATTGAGCAGCACAGGTCTCGCTAATCGCTGGTGCAACTCGTTCTCTGCTAACATTGCCCGCTGGTTCTTCTTCGAAGGCCGCATCAAGAGTTTGTTTCCCCACCACCCTGTTGGAGTAAAGCGTCCCATGGCAGAGCGTCTCGACACAATGATGGATCCACCGATTGAGGAACTCCTCCTCAGAAGCGGTTCCAAGTTCTCCTTGGTAACACTCGCAGCCAAGAGGGCACGACAAATCAACTCGTATTACGGGAGCCTCAAAGCCAAGAGCAGCGTTGGGTCCGTGGTGCCCCCACAGGTGACCTCCACTGCGCGGACCTCGCTCTCGATTGCATTTGAAGAGATCGACGCAGACATGATCGAAGGCGTCGGTGGAGCTACTGGTCGACTCGATCCGGGTGCCGAAGAGGCTGAAATCGCCGAGGGCGAGGACTGAGCCTCCGCCTTCGCGGTTGCTACAGACTCTCGGAGACACGTGGATCAGGTGAACTCCTTTCAGGGTCGAAGAATTGTACTCGGCGTATGCGGTGGAATCGCTGCGTATAAGGCAATCGAATTGTGTCGGCAACTTGTAGATGCTGGCGCTTTCGTAAGCGTGGTCATGACCGAGAGTTCCAAGGAATTTGTCGGCGAGGCCACGTTTTCGGCCCTCTCCTCAGAAGCAGTTTGGTCCTCGCTTTTTGCTGAGCAAGACCCGATCCCGCATACACGCTTAGGCCAAGCTGCCGACCTGATTGTCGTGGCTCCAGCCACTGCCAGGCTGATCTCGGCCTATGCCACGGGCTACTCGCACGACTTGTTAACCAACGTGTTGTTAGCAACTCGCGCTCCCGTGGTGATTTGCCCTGCGATGCATACCGAGATGTGGGAACACCCAGCCGTGCAGGACAACCTCAAGATCCTGTCGCAGCGCGGTGTGCATGTTGTCGACCCCGAAGAGGGCAGGCTTGCAGGAGGCGATATTGGTTCTGGTCGCCTTGCAGGTACCGATCGAGTGTTGGAAGCCCTGCGAGGCGTGCTCTCTTCTTCGACTCCCAGCGGGGAAGTTCGTGGAGATGAAATTTTGGCGCCTTCTGCAAGCGGGCTTCATGGATTGAACGTGCTGGTTACGGCCGGCGGAACCCGCGAGCCGATTGACCCCGTTCGCTATATCGGTAACCGCTCCTCTGGCAAACAGGGTCATGCGCTAGCTGAAGAGGCGCTCGCTAGGGGAGCTGTGGTGACGCTCGTGACTACCACGCAGATTGCCACGAGCCCAGCGATCACCTGCGTTTCGGTGGATACCGCACAAGAGATGCACGATGCGGTTATGAGTCGTTCGGCAACTGCAGATGTCATTGTCATGGCTGCCGCTGTTGCGGACTTTGCTCCAAGCCAGATTGCGCCAGAGAAGCTCAAGAAGAGCGATGGTGCGCCAATGTTGGAAATGCACCCCACTATTGACATTCTCGCTGCGCTAGGGTCCTGCAAGCCGAAGGGGCAGACGCTGGTTGGGTTTGCAGCAGAGACCCAAGACGTTCGGGTGAACGCTGAGCGAAAGCTCAAAGATAAGCAAGCGGATATTTTGGTGGTAAATGATGTTGCTGCTCCAGGAGTTGGCTTTGAGTTCGAAACAAATGAAGTAGCAATTCTTTGTGCCGCATCGGAGGACCGTTTCGTTCCGCTCACCGATAAGCGATCCGTTGCGGCGGTAGTTCTAGATGTAGTTGTCAGCACACGATCGGCGCAGGAATCTGTGCCCTCATCAGGAGAATAAGAAATGAACAACTGGACGTTTACCTCGGAGTCAGTAACCGAGGGGCACCCCGACAAGATGGCAGATCAAATCTCGGATTCGATTCTGGATGCAATCCTGACCGAGGACCCGGATGCTCGAGTGGCATGCGAAACCATGGTCACCACCGGTTTGTGCATCGTTGCCGGAGAGATCACCACGACCGGGTACGTAGACATCCCCTCGATTGCTCGCGACACCATCTGTGATATTGGCTATGACCGAGAGAGCTTTGGCTATGACGGTCGGACCTGTGGCGTGATGGTCGCAGTCGATGAGCAGTCACGAGATATCGCTCAGGGAGTGGACGACTCAGAAGAGGTTCGTTCAGGAACAGCCGGTGAAGAGGACCAGCTCGATAAGCAAGGTGCTGGCGACCAAGGAATGATGTTCGGTTATGCAGTCGACGAGACTGACGTGCTCATGCCATTGCCGATTCATCTTGCGCACCGTCTAGCCGAGCGTTTGGCCGAGGTTCGCAAGTCAGGAACTGTGCCCTACCTTCGCCCCGACGGGAAGACCCAGGTCACCTTTGAGTACGAGGACAACCGCCCTGTCCGCCTCAAGACCGTGCTGATTTCTACTCAACATAATGATGGAATTGATCGCGATACCGAGATTCGCCCTGACCTCATTGAGCAGGTCATTCGTCCAGTCATTCCAGAGGCGTTTGCAGACGACGACTATGAGGTCTTTATCAACCCAACGGGAAGATTCGTCATCGGTGGACCTGTTGGCGATGCTGGCCTAACAGGCCGCAAGATCATTGTTGATACCTATGGCGGCTCTGCACGCCACGGCGGAGGCGCTTTCTCTGGCAAGGATTCCTCCAAAGTTGACCGGTCAGCCGCTTACGCTGCGCGTTGGGTCGCAAAGAACGTCGTCGCTTCGGGGGCGGCAACACGCTGCGAGGTGCAGGTTGCATACGCAATCGGAATGGCGCATCCCGTGTCGATCCTGGTCGAGACTTTCGGTACCGAGACTGTCGACCCATTGCAGCTTGACGTTGCAGTGAAGGACATCTTTGACCTTCGCCCTGGGGCGATCGTTCGTGACCTTGAGTTGAAGCGGCCTGTGTTCCGTAAGACCGCCGCATATGGTCACTTCGGCCGAACTGGAGATGGGTTCACTTGGGAGCGGACCGATCGTGTTGATGCTCTTCGCTCGGCGCTTGGGCTCTAGGTCCAATCTCGGGTTCACTTCACGGTGAGAGTCATTCGGGTGCTCCCGGATGTACCTGCAGTAGATCGCGCCTTTGACTATTTCGCTGCAGATGATCTGCCCGGAGAACTATGCGTCGGGAGTCTGGTTCGAATTCCGTTCGGCGGACGTCGCGTCGCCGGATGGATCCTCGCTCTTGACGTTGAGCCGCCAGAGGGCGTGGAACTCAGTGCGATTTTGAAGATCGTTGGTTTCGGGCCTGATCAGACGATGATTGATCTGTGTCGCTGGGCTGCCTGGAGATGGAGCGGCAGGCTCACCACCATGCTGCGGGCAGCTTCTCCTGAGCGGGTAGTCAACCGACTGCCTCCGTTACGAGTTCGCCCTGCTACTGGCGGAGAGGCGAATGAGCTAGCAGAGTCGATACTCCTCCTCGGAGCGGGTAACCATGTCCTGCAGGTTTCCCCAAGTACGGATCCGCTGAGCATCGTCGTTGCAGCAGCGCGACTGGGCCAAGTCTTGGCAATCCTGCCCACGATTGCCGAGTCGCAGCGTGTCGCACGCGGGCTGCGGGCTTCGGGGGCTGCAGTTGCTGCGTGGCCCTGGGACTTTCAGGCTGCTGCAGGAGGTGCCAGCGTCGTAGGCGGCCGTGGGGCTGCGTTTGCACCGGCACCGGCACTAGCAGCTGTTGTGGTTATCGACGAGCACGATGAGATGTTGCAGAGCGAGTCCTCTCCAACGTGGAATGCGCGAGATATAGCAATCGCGCGAGCACGACAGGCGCAGGTGCCATGTTTGCTCGTGTCCCCCTGTCCGTCTTTAGAGGCGCTTCTTGCCCAACAGCAAAGCTCCGAGTTCGAATCTCATGCCGAGCTAGCCCAAGTGGGTGAGCGGTTTCTGCCACGCCCGCTACTCACCGTAGATGTGCCTCTTGAACCACGGGGACGGTTGTCTCGGTCTGAGGAGCGTTCTGGATGGGCAGCGCTAACTGTTCTCGACCGACGCGGCGAGGATATTGGGCGAACAGGGCTGTTCTCCTCACGGCTTGTGGAAATGATCCGGGAAACTGCTCGCTCTGGTGAGCGAGTTGTCTGTGTCTTGAACCGAACAGGTAGGGCCAGGCTTCTGGCTTGTAGAAGTTGCGGGACTCTCGCGGAGTGTGAGCGGTGTAGCGCCGCAGTCTCTCAGGACGACAACGGCCGATTGGTTTGTACCCGATGCATTCAAGAGCGGCCAGCTATCTGCTTGGAGTGCGGATCGATGGCCCTATCGATTCTTCGTGGAGGGGTAACGAGGGCGAGAGAAGAGTTAGAGGCGCTGGCAAAAGAGCCAGTGCATGCCATTACGGCTGCAAGTCCGAAGTCCGCTGCAGATCAACCCTCGGGATCTGACTACTCAGCAGCCGCTCGGATTTTTATTGGTACTCAGGCGGTGCTTCATCGCCTTCAAGATGTTTCGCTCGTGGCATTTTTGGACTTCGATCAGGAGTTGCTTGCTCCGCGCTACCGCGCCGCCGAAGAAGCGCTCGCCTTGCTCATGCTCTCCTCGAGACTGGTGGGTGGGCGGGAGGCTGGCAGAGTGGGTGGGCGGGAGGCTGGCGGGCGCGTAGTCGTGCAGACACGCCGCCCTGATCATGAATCTATTCAGGCAGCGCTTAGAGCAGAACCGATGCTCGTCAGTTTCTCCGAGGCTCAGCGCCGCATACTGCTTGGCTTTCCTCCGGCCGCAGCTATTGCGCAGGTTGGTTACGAGGCTGCGCCGGAGTTCATTGCACGGCTCGGCACCCCCCAGGGTGTAGAGGTTCAACAGGCCGAAGATGGGCAATGGCTGCTTAGGTCACGAGAGTCTGGCCGGCTACAAGAGGTTCTGTCTCAGGTAGATCGCCCAGTTGGACGGCTCCGCCTACAAGTCGATCCCGCTCGTTTACGCAGTTGAGTCCGCTCGTGGAGCGTGCTGTTCGCCGGGGGAGACTTTTAGGATTCGGTAGCCTTGGCGGGATCGCACCTTGGTCACTACGTAGCCCTGACTCTCGAGCCAGCGGGTAAGCGAATCTGCGCCGAGGTGCTTGTGAACGACGAGCCAAGCCACCCCCGCTGGATAGGACAGCCGCCCAAGCCAGAACTCAAGGAGCGTATGCAGAGCCTGCTTTCCGATGCGGATGGGCGGGTTTGAGATGAGTGCGGCGACTTGCAGGTCAGCGGGTACCTCCTCAGGGGAGATCACATGGAACTCAGAATCTGATTGTGCGTTGGCCTCAAGGTTCTGAGCGCAGATACTGCGAGCACGCGAGTTCACATCAACTGCCCAGACTGGTTGGCCCGGAAATCGCCGGAGCAAGGTTGTTGCAATTGGTCCATATCCGCAGCCCAAGTCAACGAGATTGCCTAAAGGCAGATCCTCGAGTTCCATCAGCAAAATCTTGGTCCCTGGATCGATGCGAGAGGATGAGAATATGCCGTTGTCAGTAATGAGCTCGACGGTGAAGTCAGGAAGCACGAGTCGAACTGAGGAAGGCCGTGAGGGCCCGCTCGGAGTGCCAGAAAAATAGTACTCCTCGGCATTCTCCTGCTTCTCTGGTTCGGGACTGTCGGGTGGGTGCACGGCAAGCACGGTAGTCTGTTCGCCATGGCCTCCCCGTATGCCATCCGAATCATTGGCGACCCCGTATTGCGCCAGCGCGCCTCAGATGTCACCGAGATCGACGGTCGCTTAGCCGCACTTTGTCAAGACATGTACGTGACCATGTACGAGGCTCAAGGGGCCGGACTGGCGGCTCCACAGGTAGGTGTGCAGAAGCGATTTATGGTCTATGACCTTGGCGCAGGAGATGGGCCTCAGGTCCTCATCAATCCCGTCATCACGGAGTCTGATGGGGAGTGCGAGTTCTACGAGGGGTGCCTCTCGGTTCCAGGTTTGCGTTTTGACATTGTTCGGCCAAGCACCGTCAATGTCACTGGCCTCAACCTAGAGGAGCATGAGGTTGAGTTTGAGGCTGATGATTTCTTGGGCCGACTGATGCAACATGAACTCGATCACCTCAATGGCATTCTGCTCATCGATCACCTAGACGAGGATCAGCGTCGTTCGGCTAAGAAGGCATTGCGCAAGATAGCCATGGAGGCACCCAGTGGGGTTGCTGGCCTTGGTGCCGAACTTGGATCCCCGCCAAAACCAAAATTTGGGCTCTTTCGGTCTTGATAGTGACGGACATCATTACTAGCGAATCGCTCTCGTGAGGTTGGTGTATTTCGGTACCCCCGAGGTGGCTACAACTCCCTTGAGAGCCCTCTGCTCGGCTGGCCATGAGGTAGTTCTGGTCGTGACTGCTGCGGATACACGGCGTGGACGAGGTTCGGCAGTTACCCCGAGTCCAGTGAAGGCCGTCGCGATGGAACTCGGTCTGACAGTCTCTGAAGACCCTCAAGATGTCCTGAGTCTGGATGCAGACTTAGGTGTAGTTGTCGCCTACGGGCGAATCATTTCCTCGCAATTGCTGGAACACCTGAACATGGTCAACCTGCACTTCTCGTTACTGCCTCGGTGGCGCGGGGCTGCACCAGTGGAACGAGCGATTCTTGCCGGCGATGCTCAGACGGGGGTTTGTGTGATGGAGGTGGCGGAGGGACTAGATACGGGTGGAATCTATGCGCAGGCGGAGATCGACCTTGATGATCGCGTGACTGCTGCAGAGCTACGAGACCAATTGGTATCACTGGGTTCTGATCTGCTTCTCGATCAACTTCATCAAGGCCTTGGTGAGGCAATCCCCCAATCTGAGGTCGGAGTCACCTACGCGCACAAGCTGCACGCACCTGATGCACAACTGCTGTGGGATAGCCCGAGCGATCTGCTCCTTCGCAGAGTCCGGGTTGGCGGAGCATGGACAACTTTTCGACAGAAGCGATTCAAAGTCCTGAGCGCTCAGACCGTCCCAGTAGATGTGCTCGAGGGTGACCCAAGCATGCGGTCAGCTCAAGTAGCGCCGGGCACTCTTGCAGCGGCAGGTTTGGTGCGAACGGGAGACTCTTGGATTGAACTGCTCCGTGTTCAGCCAG
Source organism: Bifidobacterium breve (assembly GCA_945901935.1). Taxonomy (GTDB): domain Bacteria; phylum Actinomycetota; class Acidimicrobiia; order Acidimicrobiales; family Microtrichaceae; genus IMCC26207. The sequence continues at coordinate 12,841 of CAMDLX010000035.1, forward strand.
AAGGGAAGGCAGCGATGTCTGCTTCTGACTGGGCCAACGGGGCACGACCTGCGGGAGAGGTATTGGGCGAATGAGCGCATCAACGAGTGATAGAGCAGCGAATGCAGCGGCAACTAGTGAGATGGAGGGAGTAGCGGCTCGGCGAGTTGCGCTTGAGGTTCTCGCACGGGTTGAGGACGAAGGTGCATATTCCAACCTAATCCTCTCGAAGATTCTTGATGGCTCTGGTCTCGGGCAGCAGGATCGTGGGTTCGCTACTGACTTGGTCTATGGCAGCCTTCGTCATCAAAGGGCTTGTGATCACCTCATCGACCGCTTTTTAAGTTCTGATCCGCCTCCGGCTGCGCGTCGAGTGCTGCGACTGGGTGCTTATCAGCTTGCCTACCGCGAAGACATTCCCGATTACGCCGCAGTTGGAACAACTGTCGAGGCCGCTCCGAAGCGTTTTCGTGGACTCACAAACGCTGTTCTGCGACAGGTGACACGTTCAAAAATTGAGTTTCCCGACGAGCAAACAGAGCTCTCCTATCCAGACTGGATCTACGAGCAACTCGTCACGGACCTCGGCCACGAAAGAGCAGTAGCGGCGTTAAGGAACATGAACAGTTCGGCGGAGGCCACTCACCGAGCCGATGGCTATACCCAGGACCTTGCCTCGCAATGGGTAGTCGAACTCTTGGCAGTGCAGCCCGGGGAGTTGGTGATTGACCTCTGTGCCGCTCCCGGAGGCAAGGCAACAGGTTGTGCAGCAGCGGGTGGCGTGGTGATAGCTGCAGACCTGCAGCCGCACAGGGTAGACCTGATCGTCGAGAATGCTTCGCGTCTCGGGCTCAACGATCTGCTTCCGATGGTGGGTGACGCACTTCATCCGGGCCTTCGTCCGCACTCAGCAGACCTCGTCCTTTTGGATGCCCCTTGCTCCGGTCTTGGCGTACTTCGTCGTCGCCCCGATGCTCGATGGAGAGTTGACTCCCAAGCCCCACAACGCCTTGCTTCGCTCCAACGAAACCTAGTGGATGCTGCCGTCGAATTGCTTGCCCCAGGAGGCCGTCTGGCCTACAGCGTGTGCACCCTCTCTGCAGTAGAGACGACTGGCGTGGACGAGTACATACAGCAGAGGTACCCCGAACTAGAAGCCTTGTCGCCCCCAGCTGGGCCTTGGCAGCCTTGGGGGCGTGGAGCAATCTTGTTGCCGCAGGCTGAGGACACCGACGGTATGTGCTTGTTTGTGTACAGCTAGCATGAACGAACAGCCGCTTCTACTCAGATGGATTTCCGATGCCACAGCCCACGTTTCTTCAAGCCAAAGTGCTCACCGTCTCGGATAGCATTGCTGCTGGTAGTAGGGAGGACCTGAGCGGCATGGCTCTAGTCAATCGACTGGATGTCGGCGGTTTTGAAGTCATCGAGCACCGAGTTGTTCCCGATAACGTCGGCGAGATTTCTAATGCACTGTCGTACATGGCTTATGGGTTTAACGGCCTCATTTTGACTACAGGCGGATCGGGCTTTGGCCCTCGTGACTTCACTCCAGAGGCTACCCAGCGGATTCTCGACAGAACTGCCCCCGGAATGGCCGAAGCCATGCGCTCGGTAAGTCCACGAGGCCGTATGTCTCGTGCGCAAGCAGGAACTCGTGGACCGGCGTTGATTCTTAACCTTGGTAGCGCCCCCGAGCGAGCACTCGAAATGCTCGAGGCCGTGCTCGATGTCATCCCTGAGGCGCTTGAGCTACTTGGTGGCGGGTCTGCGCCAACGGTGGATGCAGTGGAACTCACATCGGCGGACTAAAGCCGATCTGGTCGAAATGTAAACGACCGGTCTCAGTTCAACCGATTTCAAGCCCCTCCACTAGGGTTCACGCATGCCAGAGTCGCCAAAAACTGACGCAATCGACCGGGAATGCATGACCCGGGCACTTGCAGCGGCGGCTCAGGTTCGTTGTATTACGGCTCCAAACCCTTGGGTTGGTGCCGTTATTCGAACTGAGGCCGGGCGGCTCATTGAAGGGGCAACTCAGGAGCCGGGCGAGGCCCATGCAGAGATTGCTGCACTAGCTCTGGCTGGGCAGGATGCAGTGGGTTCGACAATGTATGTGACTCTCGAGCCCTGCAGCCACACTGGCAGAACCGGACCTTGTGTCGAGGCAATTATTGCTGCGGGAGTGACACGTGTGGTGATCGGTATCGAGGACCCTGATCCAGCAGTCTCGGGAGCGGGAATTTCCCGATTGAAAGAAGCTGGGATTGAGGTTCGCCTAGGGGTTCAAGCCGAGAAGGTGAGCCAACAACTCGCCCCCTACCTAAAACATCGTCGCACCGGCCGGCCTTGGGTTGTTCTCAAGATGGCAAGCACCTCCGATGGCGGAACAGCAGCACCGAATGGCTCGAGTCAGTGGATTACTGGCCCTGCAGCCAGGGTGGATGGGCATCGGCTCCGTGCAGAGTCAAATGCGATCATGGTGGGTGCGAGCACTATCCGCAGGGACGACCCGTCGCTCAATGTCCGTGACTATGTTCCGCCCGTTTCCCCGCTGCTGAATCCCTTAGATCCGCTTCGGATTGTGCTCGGAAAGGCTGCTGCAACGGCAAAGGTGCAGCCCTGCCGAGAGATGAGTGGGGACCTAGGTGCGATACTCGATCAGTTGGGTGCAGAGGGGATCTTACAGCTCTTGGTCGAAGGTGGAGCAGGAGTTGCAGGCGAGTTCCACCGGGCAGGTCTCGTAGACCGATATGTGATTTACCTTGCCCCCGCATTCTTTGGTGGCGATGACGCGAACGGCATTTTCGAAGGTGCTGGTGCTTGGGATATCTCGAATGTCTGGCGTGGTCGATTTGTCGGCGTGGAACGTGTTGGAGAAGATCTACGTCTGGAGCTTGCTCCTCAAGAATCAGCTCAGCAGTAGCGTTCATCTAGCAAGGACTATTGCAAGGAGTCAGAAGTGTTTACCGGAATAGTTGAGGAACTCGGGACCATTGAATATTTGAATGGTTCGCGTTTACGAATAGCAGCCAGAGTGGTTCTTGAGGACGTGACTCTTGGAGCATCGATAGCTGTGAACGGGTGTTGTTTGACGGTGGTTGAGTGGGGGAGCGACTCCTTTGATGCCGACCTGAGCGAAGAGACCCTCGAACGAACCTCTCTGAAGTCTCTGAGCGCCGGTGATCCTGTGAACCTTGAGCGCCCCGTTCGCCTAGATGACCGACTGGGAGGCCATCTCGTGCAAGGCCATGTTGACGCAGTCGGTCAGGTCGTGGTCCCAGCACCGAACCTGCAAGTTTCTATGCCACCCGAGTTGCTGCGATATGTCGTAGAGAAAGGGTCAGTGACCATTGATGGAGTCTCACTGACCGTCGTTGAAGTTCTGGAAGATGGCTTTACAGTTGCGTTGATACCTCATACTTGCGATGTGACGACATTCGGTACTCATGTCGCAGGAGACCTCGTCAACCTAGAGGTTGACGTGATGGCGAAATACGCGGAAAGCCTGCTTGCTGGCTATCTCCCATCAGACCCAGCGAGCAGTACCGATACGAACTACGAAGGAGCCCCCCAAGATGAGCAATGAGACTAGAGAACCGCTAGCCGAACAGGGACAGGAACACTCCGTGTTTGCCTCTATTCAAGACGCCGTTGCAGCTATGGCTCGGGGCGAGATCATCGTGGTTGTAGATGATGAGGACCGTGAGAACGAGGGCGACCTCATCATGTCTGCCGAAGCAGCTAGCCCCGAGAACATCACGTTCTTTGTTCGTCATACCTCTGGTGTGATTTGTGCTCCCCTGACAGGCGAACGCCTTGACGAACTCGATATCCCGCTCATGGTGCACAACAACACCGAGTCTCATAGGACGGCGTTTACCTATTCAGTTGACTACGTACATGGAACATCCACTGGAATCTCTGCTGCAGACCGATCAGCCACGATTCGCGCCCTGATCGACCCCTCAACGCGACCGGCTGACTTCGCTCGCCCAGGTCATATCTTTCCGCTTCGATACTCCGAAGGGGGGGTGCTCAAGCGTGCAGGCCATACCGAGGCTGCTGTAGATCTCTCACGTTTAGCTGGACTAGCTCCTGCCGGAGTGCTGTGTGAGATCGTCAACGACGACGGCACGATGGCTCGTGTTCCTGACCTGATTGAGTTTTGCAAGGTTCATGGCCTGCTGATGGTGACTATTGCGCAACTTGTGAAGTACCGCCGGCAGAATGAAAAACTGGTCAGGCGCATTGCAGAGGCCAGAATTCCGACGCCCTGGGGCGAATTCACCTCGTATGTCTATGAATCCGTCATCGACGGTGAGCAGCACGTGGCGATGGTGCGTGGAGCCGTACAGGGTGAGCGAGACGTTCTGGTGCGCGTGCATTCCGAGTGTCTCACTGGTGATGTGTTTCAGTCGCTGCGCTGTGATTGCGGCTTGCAACTTGACGCTGCAATGAAGGCAATCGACACCGAGGGCCTTGGTGTCCTGGTTTACCTGAGGGGCCACGAGGGCCGGGGTATTGGCCTAGGTCACAAGATTCGCGCGTACAGCCTGCAAGAACAGGGCCATGACACTGTTGACGCCAATGTTGAGCTCGGGCTACCGATCGATAGCCGGGAGTATGGCATCGGTGCACAGATATTGAATGACCTTGGCATCACGACTATGCGCTTGATGACCAACAATCCAGCCAAATACGGCGGTCTTGAGGGATTTGGTCTGGAAATTAGCGAGCGCGTTTCGCTCGAGTCGATTCCAAACCCCGAGAATATTGACTATCTGCGTACCAAGCGCGAACGCATGGGTCACCTGCTCGATGGGTTGGACTGATGGGTAAGGACTTTTCTCTCCCGGAGCCTGATGGTTCTGCTGCTACCTCGGGGGTCGGTCGCAGAATTGGGGTCGCTGTTGCACGCTGGAATGAGGTCATTACCGAGCGGTTGTTGTGGGGTGTCAAGAACCACCTCGCCGCTGCAGGAGTAGCAGATAGCGACATAGAGATATTCCGCGTACCGGGTGCTTTCGAGTTGCCATTGGTTGCCAAAGTCATGGCCGGAACCGGTCGCTACGATGCAATTCTGGCCTTGGGCTGTGTCATCCGTGGAGACACTGCACACTTTGAATACGTTGCGGGCCCCGCAGCGGATGGCATTTTGCGATCACAGCTCGAGACTGAGATTCCAATCATCTTTGGCGTTCTCACAGTTGAAAACCGCAGGCAGGCGATGGTCCGATCCGTGGTGGATGATGATGTGGCGGGAGATAACAAAGGCGCCGAGGCTGCAGAGACTGCCCTCGAAATGATTGCAGTGCTCGAAACAGTACGATCGGGTTGAGACTGCGGCCTGCCGCAGGTGAGTGAGCTAGTTGCTGTCTCTGGCCATCGCAAAGCTCGCAACAACTGCTAATGATGTTGCAACGTTGAGTGAGTCAACCCGGTTGCTCATGGGGATTCGTACCAAGGCGTCACAGAGCCTAAGGGTTTCTGCAGATAGGCCCGGACCCTCTGCCCCGAGGAGAAACGCCACAGGCGGGTCCAAGGTGCCCTGCATCGCAGCAATTCCGACTGCTTCAGCTTGTGGCTTCGGGGTAAGGCCAACCAGGCGAAAGCCGGCCTCACGAACCTGCTGTAGCGCCAAATTCAGATTGTCGACACGGATCCAGTCTGTGCTGAGGACATGACCTTGAGATACGCGAATACTCCGTCGGTACAGCGGATCAGAGGTTCGGGCATCAATGAGAACAGCGTCAACCCCAAGAGCGGCAGCATTACGAAAGATCGAGCCAACATTCTCGTGATCGTTGATGCATTCCAGAATCACTAGGCGCTGAGTGTCTTCCAGAATGGCGTCAAGAGATGGCTGCTCAGTACGACTGACTGCAGCAAGTACGCCTCGGTGGACATCGAATCCTGTTACCTGAACCAACACATCACGTGAGGCGACGAGAACTGCGATGTCGAAACTTTCGCAGTGGTCAATCATGTCTGTCAGTGTCTCGGCACGATTTGGGGTGAGGAGGACTGAACGAATAGCGCTGGGCTCTCGCCCGGTCTCTCGGTCGAGTAATCGCTGAACTGCCAGCACACCTTCGACTATGAAGAACCCAGTTTTGGCAGAGGCCGCATCAGTCAGATTGCAGTAGTCGCTGAGTAATGGATCATCAGAGCTATCGATCAACAACATCTGTTAGCTGAATTTCTCTTGAGCCTCAGGAGTTTGACCTTGCTCTGCCCAATTTGCCTGTAGAAGCTCACGAAACTCGTTGGCCGGCATTGGTTTGGCATAGAGGTAGCCCTGGCCAAGCTTGCATCCAAGCGCCTTGAGCAACTCACCCTGTAGTTCCTCTTCGATCCCCTCGGCGATTGTCTTTACCCCGAGCTGTTCGGCGAGTTGAAGCACTGCAGTAACGATCCTTTGATTGGTGAAACTGTCGAGATCATCAACAAAGGTCTTATCAATCTTCAGCACGTCGAACTCGAACTGCTGGATATAGCCAAGCGAAGAGTAGCCAGTACCAAAGTCATCAATCGCTAGGCGTGTGCCAAAGGATCGGAGCTGCTGCATCGTTGACGCAATCATCTCGGTATCGGTTATGAGGGTTGACTCAGTGACCTCAAGAACGAGGCGCTCAGCGGGTAGCCCAGTGCGTTCAAGGATGTCAGAAACTTTGCCCACGATACGTCGATCATGGAGTTGCTGAACCGACAGATTTACCGAGATCGTGAAATCCTCGACTAGCTGACCAAACTCGTGTCGCCATGCGCCTAGGTCAGTGCAGGCCGTGTTGAGCATGAACTCGCCAATGGGCGCAATCAGCCCAGATTCCTCTGCGAGCGGAATGAACAACCCAGGACCGACCAAACCGCGTTCTGGATGCCTCCAGCGTACAAGAGCTTCGGCCCCAACAATCTTTCGAGTTTCAAGCTGAACAATCGGCTGATAGAAGGCCTCGAACTGCTCCTGGGCCACTGCCCGTGCAAGATCAGCCCGGAGTTCGAGCCGGTCGAAGGTGGCAGTGTGCATAAAGCTCTCAAAGACAACGACCTGGCGTTTGCCAAGCCCCTTTGCTTTGTACATGGCAGTGTCGGCATTTTGCAGAAGCAGCTCAGCCGAATTGCTGCGGTCATGATCGAAGGCCAAACCAGCCGAGGCGGTGACGGAAAGTTCCCGACCCTCAATGATGAAGGGGGCACTGAGTGTGGTCAGAATGTGCTCGCAAAGATCTGTTGTCGGCTTCTCACCGTGCGCACGCTCAAAGGCCACCACGAACTCATCGCCACCAATTCTTGCTGCCGCATCCCCAGGATCGAGTAACCCGGTTAGTCGGGCTGCGATTGCAACAAGCAGGCGGTCGCCGAATGCGTGGCCAAGGGAGTCGTTGATCTCTTTGAAGTTATCAATGTCGATCAAGAGGGCCGAGACCGTTGTAGTCCCGCTATTTCTCTGCAGGGTTTGGGTCAGTAGGTCGAGCATGCGCCTGCGGTTGGGGAGTCCGGTGAGTTCATCATGGTTGGCCTGATGTAGCAACAGGTCATCCATATGCTTTCGATCGGTGATATCTCTTGCATTCAGGACCAGTCCGCCGACTGCAGGCTCGTCACGAAGGTCCGTCAGGGTTGTCTCAAGCACTCGCCAGTCGCCAGTGAGCGAACGAAAGCCAAATTCAATTGCCGCAGAGTTCCAACCGTGAACCGGTTGACTTGGGTCGAGGAGTGCCTCAATCGGCAGTGTGCTTTCTGCAAACACGTCGCCCATCTGTCGGCCATGGATCTGCTCAGCTGGCAACT
>CAMDLX010000036.1 GCA_945901935.1 Bifidobacterium breve
CATGAATACGCTGAAGAGGGTTTCTAGCGGGAGTCTGGCTTTGGTTTTGGCTGGGGTGATGATGCTTTCCTTGCTACCGGGGTGCAGCGCCAACCCACAAGAGGTAAGTGCGCAGATGACCTCGGGTATGCGTCCCGAACCTTCAGTGAGCGATGAGTTTGGGGGTTCAGGGGATCTGGGTGACTTGGGTGACTTGGGTGATCTAGGTGATCTCGGTGACCTCGGTAACCAGTTGCAGGATTTCGCAGCGGGGCTTGGCGATCTGAGTAACTGTGCAAGCTTGGGCCTTGCCTACAGCCAACTGATTGCCGTCGCCTACACCTCTGATAACGCCGATGCCGAAATCGATCAGGTACTTGGCGAATTGCAGTCCAAGGCGCCAGACGACCTACAAGACGAACTTGAGTTGGTAGCCCAGACGTTGAAAGATGCCGCCGGCGGGGACTTTCTGGAATCCACGAATGCACTCAGTGACCCCGAGTTCATGAAAGCAAACGAGGCCGTCGTCACTTGGATCAGCACCGAGTGCGGCGGCTGAGACAACCCTGTTATACAACGACGAACCTGTTATAAAACCGCGTTGTGACGAAATGTAGTCAGCAACAACCTAGGGCTTGGGCGGCTGGTTCCACTCAATCCATCCACCGCCGGTTCGTCCATCTGCATGGGTCACCTTTGCCATGGCCCTCGGAAAGCGCGCCTCTCGGCCATCGGGATGAACCAAGAGCACAGGTGAGAACGCGATTGGCTCAAACTGAACATCGAACTGCCCAAAGCGTGTTCGAGTGCCCGTTGGCATTCCCTCTCGACCCTCTTCGATGTCAATCTGCACCTGATCGCTCTCGGCGAACTCATCTGATCCAGCTGCTAGCTCGTAGCCCACACCCCACTCGCTGTTGGGGGAAAACCCGCCTGCACTATGCCAACGCTCTCCGTCTTCTAGGCGGCCAGCAGTCCAGCTCCAAGGCATGGCCCACCAGTCACGAGCGGCACCCCAGGAGTGATCACGCTGACCCCACCCATCAAACTCGATGCGCTCATCGCCAACAAGGATCTGCCCTTGCACTCGGCAGGGAATCTCATACCTCGGAGTGACCGGCGGCCACTGATAAGCACCGCGATCAGTAATGAAGTCCAGCTCAAATCCAAAGGGCACAACCTCGCCACGGGGATCGTGATACACCTCTGCAGGGTCCTCAAGGGACAGCCCAAAGGCTTCTAAGTTGATCGACATGTGCTCATTTGGCACCTCAATCACATGATCGGCCCAGAGCCCCTCATGTCGCAGCTCAAGCGAATCAGCGGACTTTGGCATGGCGACCTCATGCTCAATCACCGTTACGAGGGGACGGTCAGGGCCGACCAAACATGCCCAGTACCAGACTCGGTTCAAGTTGGGGTAAAAGCCGATTCGAGCGTACCCACCCAAGGTCAGGTCATCATTGAACCAGTCCATGTAATAGGACTCATTCCACAATTCCGTCGAGTCAGGAAGATGGCGCTGTTCATCACGAGGATCAGGAGTGCTCATCTGCAGAGTTTGTCAGGTGTCGCTTCCAAACGCTGCCCTGACCGACCCCCTTGCCCTGACCGACCCGCTGCCCTGACCTAATCGGCCGCCTGCATACAGAGCAACCGCTTTGGGGTAACTAGGATGGCAACGTGGCGCAGTACTTGAGCGAAGAATGGTTGGACCAAGCAGCGACGGCCCTAGCGGCCGATCCAGCGATAGCAGCAGCTACTGCTGACTCTGAGCTGATCATCTTGTACGAGGTGACGGGTTCACCCACAGGAAAGACCACCTACAGCATCCAAATGGACCAGGGCCAGACCTCGCTTCGGATTGGGCCCGCTAAGGACGCTCAGGTGAGCTTTGGAATGGACTACGACACGGCGGCTGCCATTGCTCAGGGTGAGCTTTCGGCTCAGGCAGCCTTTATGCAGGGTCGCCTGAAGCTGGGTGGCGATGTCTCTGTCTTGATCCGCCAACATGCATGCATTGACGGGTTGTCGGACGCGCTTGCTCCGCTTCGCGACGCCACCACCTACTAGCTCGCTCCCAGCCTCTGTGGTTGTCCTGCCGCCTCGTTGCGAATGACCTCGACCAGACTCTGAAGCGAATCCTGATCAGTGAAGTAGCGGCTGTGATTCGACACTGGATTACCACTACCGGCCTGGCCGTCAACAAGTCGTGTAGCCCCAAAGTCTGGATCAGCAACATCCCAGCCCAGCAGGGACCTGCCGAATACTGAGGTGGCAACTGGGTCAACACCCTGCTCAATGCTGAATACCGTCGCGGCGGAGCCCGGCCCGGCTCGAAGACGCAACTGGTCAACATGTGGGCGGAACGAACCAGGGCTTCCCGCCAGAACTAGCCGATCGGCATCTAGGCCCGCTCCCGTGCCGGCAGCAACCGATGCCAAGTAAGCGCCGAGGCTATGCCCGATCACCGTGATGTCCTGTGCACCCGAGCGGCGAAGAGACGCGACAAAACTCTGCAAGGCCACCGCCCCGGCTAGGGCAGAACTCTGCGAGAACACCCCTGCGTTAAAGCCGGCCTGAAGCAGGTTGTGCGGCGGGTCATAGCCAAGCCATTGAATAGCTGCAGTGTCGGAATGACCCCGCTGCAGCCTTGCTGCGGGCAGATTCCCGGGGCGTGCAAAATCATTCGGATCAGTTGACACGCCAGGGATAAGGACCGTCACATGTTGGGCCTGGTCGAGTTGCCCAAAGACCTCGGCAACATGGCCACCTCCGGTGCTATCAAAGAACAGAAACTGACGCTGCTCCCCTGCCAAAGATTCCAACCAGCCCACCTTCTGATCGATCTCTTGCAGCGGATCAAAAGGCAAGAACCTGATCCCAGAAAGCAGACCCCCAACCACTGACATGCTCAGCCAATCGGCCCGTTGAGCGCGCAGCAACTGCAACTCTGTGGCAATGGCCTGGCGATGAGCCTGGTAGAGATTCTGCAACCCACCTTGCGAGGCTGCCTGCGCTGCCGCCTGTGCGGCCGCCTGCCCGGCTGCCTGCGCTGCCGCCTGTGCGGCCTCTCTCGAACTGGTCGCTCCGCTCGCGCTCCACTGCAATTCGCTGCTGCTCGCTACGCGTTGCTGCTGGGCTTGTTCCCGTATCTGTTCGGCAGCAGATCTGAGCGCTGCTGCTACTTGTCGGAGGGATAGCTCATAGGACCGCCGCCACTCGGAGCGGAAGTTGACCGCCGCAGAGCCAGTCCAACGGGTATCACGGACCTCCCCTGCGAGCAGCCTGCTCACGCGATCCAAGCGGACAGCTACCGCCAGCAGATGTGCCGAATACTGCTCCAACTCATCTGGGTCTGCACCAAGTACCTGTTGGGGCGCGCTGCTCGACACAGTCCCAACCTAGGAACCCGGACGCGACAGATCAATGGGGAACGATCCCCGCTGCGTATCCCTCTTCGCAGGCCCCAGATCAGGCCCTAGATCAGGCCAAGCTCTCGAACTGCGTCGCGTTCCTCGATCAGTTCTCCTACCGAGGCATCGATGCGTCCGCGAGAGAAATCATCAATCTCTAGGCCCTGCACAATCTCGTACTTCCCGTCCTTGCAAATGCACGGGAAGGAACTCATGAGCCCCTCGGGCACCCCATAGGAGCCGTCAGAAGGAACAGCCATCGAGACCCAATCACCCTCGGCAGTTCCAAGGTGCCAGTCGTGGATGTGGTCAATTGCTGCATTCGCAGCCGATGCCGCTGAGGATGACCCACGTGCCTCAATTACTGCTGCGCCGCGCTTGGCGACTGTAGGAATGAACTCGCTCTCGACCCAAGCCTGATCATTGACCATCTCTGCTGCCTGACGCCCTGCAACCTCTGCGTGGAACAGGTCGGGGTACTGAGTAGTGGAATGATTTCCCCAGATGGTCATCCGGCGGATATCGGTCACGGGTGCATGCACCTTTGCCGAGAGTTGTGCGATGGCACGGTTGTGATCGAGTCGGGTCATTGCTGTAAATCGCCCGGGCTCAAGGCCAGCGGCATTACTCAGAGCAATCAGCGAGTTGGTATTTGCAGGGTTTCCGACAACGAGAACTTTGACGTCCTTCAAAGCTGAGCGACCAAGCGCTGCGCCCTGAGGCTTGAAGATGCCACCATTTGCAGTGAGCAAGTCGGAGCGCTCCATTCCGGCTTTACGGGGCATGGCTCCAACGAGCAGTGCAGCACCACAGTCACCAAAGGCAACGTCTGGATCATCTGTTTGAACGATCTCTTCAAGCAACGGGAACGCACAATCCTCAAGCTCCATTGCAACACCCTTGAGTGCCCCAAGCGCCGGAGTGATCTCGAGCATCTGCAGAATCACGGGCTGATCCTCGCCCAACATTGCGCCGCTAGCGATACGAAAAAGCAGTGAGTAACCGATCTGTCCGGCTGCGCCAGTAACGGCTACACGGATTGGAGTCTTTGCCACGGTGGTTCCTTGCGGGTAGGTGGTCGAAACAAGATCGACCGATTCGAGGGACTGCGCGTTCGCGACAACTGAGCGAAGGCGTAGCTGAGGCTAGCGACCCGAGCGCGCCGAAAGGAAACGCAGCCTCTAAAATCCACAAGAATCCAACGGTTTTGGCTTGCTCAGCCCGCCCGGGTATTACCGATCCATGACTCGTAGAGCCCACCGTAAACGCCGCCTACTGCGACAAGTTCTTGATGTGTGCCGATCTGCACGATCCGGCCGTCATCAACCACGATCACCAAATCCGCGGCCTCTGCAGTGGAGAGACGATGCGCAATGCTCACTGTGGTCCGCCCTTCGGACAGCTTCGCTAACGCGTGCGACAGTGCTCGTTCAGTCTCTGGGTCAACCGCCGATGTGGCTTCATCCAAAATGAGCAGCCCGGGGTCTGCAAGCTGGGCGCGGGCGAGTGCTACGAGTTGGCGTTCACCCACTGACAGAGCGTCACCGCGCTCCCCCACCTGGGTAGCTAGGCCCTCTGGCATGCTGTTGATCCACCAGTCCAGGTCGAGCGAGGCAAACGCCCGTTTAACATCTTCATCTGTTGCCTCTGGCCGACCGAATCGCACGTTTTCCAAAATCGTGGTTTCGAACAAGAAGCCGTCTTGGGCAACTAATCGAACTGCGCGAGCTCGGGAGTCGTGCGAGACCTCTCGCAGATCAATTCCGTCAAGCAGGATTCGCCCATCTGTTGGATCGGCAAGTCGAGCAAGAAGCTTGGCGAACGAGGTTTTGCCCGAACCAGTCTCGCCAACAATGGCAGCGTTAACTCCCGCCGATAGCTGCAGATCGATTCCGTGCAGAACCGGATGACCCGGCTCGTATTCAAACTTCACTCCAACGGCAGACACAGATAGAGCACCAGCGGGCAACTCAATACCGGGGACTGGCTCTACAACATCAATGGGCTCATCAAGCAGGTTCAAGACTTTGCGCCATCCAGCAAGCGCCGTTTGGGTTTGATCAAGCACCTCGCCAATCTCCGCCACGGGCTGCACAACCATATTGGCAAGAAATACCACCGCAATCAGCGTGCCGGCCTGCAAGCCCCAACCTGGCCCCCACCAGACGCCAACGCCCACAATTGCGGCCAGCGTTAGGCCACTAAAGATGTCCGAAATCGGGAACATAATCGCGAAAAAGAAGCGTGCCTTGAGCTGCGCTCGGTACTGCCGGTCAATCGCACCATGCAGACGCTTACGAGCAGCGGGTGCGTCGGCATAGGCACGAATCACGCGAATTCCCATGACTGTCTCAGAAATCTCGGTCAGTGTGTCCGAAACTCGGGAACGCAGAGCGTCATAAGACTGCAGCTGCCGGCGCTGCACTGTCTTGAGGATGGGGATAATCGGAATCAGCACCAGAACCGTCAAAATTGCCAGCTGCCAGCTGTAGAGCGCAATCACCCCAACGGCAACAACGATGATGGTCAGGTTCACAATCCAAGACACAGCACCCCAGGATGCAAACTGCGCAAGGGTCTCTATATCCGAGGTCACTCTGGCCACCATGATTCCTCGACGCGACTCATTGTGATTGGCAACGCTCAGCTTGTGCACATGAGAAAACGCACGGGTTCGCAAGCCGTAGAGCACATTCTCGGCCGTGACCATCAGGCGCATATAGGTGAACCTGTTGAGCACTGCGAACGCCACCATTGCAAGAGCGGCAATTGCACACGTGGTGAGCACAAAGCTCCAGTTGAGGTCTCCATCGTTGATTCCCTTATCAAGAATCTGCTGAATCGATATCGGGATGATCATCCGTCCAACGGCCATGACCAGAGCCATAGCGATCGACACACCCAAACCCACTTTGAGTTCCGGTGTCGCGGCGATTCCTGCCTTGAGCACCTCGAGGGCTTTTACCTCGGCCGGGTCGACTTCGTCTCCAGGCAAATTACTCACGACGTTCATTCGGTCACCTCATCCGGAGCAACGGGGTGGACCGGGTCGACCGGGTGGAACGGATCGGCTGGGTGGAGCATTGCTTCACCCCAGACTGCGTCGACTTCTAGATCTGCATCTTCTGCAAAGTGCCCGTCATGATCCTGCAGTTCTTCAGACTCATAAGCCGTTACCAGCGCTGCGTATTCCGGGTCGGCCAAGAGTTCCTGATGAGTTCCTTCGCCGCGAATTCTGCCGTCCTCAAGGTGCACAATTTTGTCAGCTAGCAAGATGGTGGATAAGCGATGCGCAACAATCAGCATCGTGGTGTCGCTATTTCGAAGCCCCGCCAAAATTTGGGCCTCGATCACCGGATCAACCGCCGAGGTTGCATCGTCGAGCAGGAGCACCCGCGGTTCGCCTGCCAAGGCTCGCGCCAGGGCCACGCGCTGACGCTGACCGCCAGAAAGAGTAACTCCACGCTCTCCAAGAATTGTCTCTTGAGCCTTCGGGAGTTTGGCCACGAACTTGCCTGCACGCGAACGATCGAGCGCATCATCGAGCTGTTCTTGCGTCAACTCGCGGCCCATTGAGACGTTGTCTGAAATGCTCGAGGCAAACAAGAAACTCTCTTGAAAGGCAACCGAGACTGCTGCCCGCAGCTCATCAGGGTTGAGCTCCTCGATAGGAACACCCCCGAGCAGTATCTGCCCCGAACTGGGCTCGTCGAGACGCATCATGAGATTCGTCAGTGTCGACCTGCCCGAGCCAGTTGAACCAACTAGTGCAACGGTTTGACCGGCCGGCGCAGTAAAGGTCACACCGGACAACACGGAGGTGTCGCCGTACTCAAACGAGACCGAACTCATCTCTACAGCTAGCGGACCATCTGGCAATGCAGATGTGCGTACCTGGTCGGTGCTACCTGCATCAATCACCTCTGCCTGCGCCGCAGCGTCAATTGGCTCATCAAGAAGTTCGTCCACACGATGAATCGAAACCACCGAGCGCGGCATGGACTCAAACATGAATCCGACGATTCGCATGGGGAATGCCAGCCAGCCAAACAATGCAACCGCCTGAACGAGTTGCCCCACGGTGGCCTCGTCGTGATCGACCTGCCAAGCCCCCACCAGCAACAGCACAACGATTCCTAGGTTGGGTAAAAGGTCAATGAGCGGCTGAAACACCGAGCTCATGTTCGCCACAACGAGCCGATCAGTGCGTAGTTGGTTCGCTGCAGCCTGGAAGCGAAGATCCTCATCGCCTTCACGGCCCAGAGTCTTGACAACTAACGCCCCGTCAAAACTCTCGTGCGCAATCGACGAGACCTGACCCAATCGGGCCTGCACTTGCGCCGCTGGATCGTTCACCTTGTTGGTGTAGTAGCGACTCAGAAACGCAAGAGCCGGAAACAGCACCAGTGCAACGAGTGCAAACGAAGGGTCAGCAGTAAACAAACTCACCAACGAGAACGCTGCAAGTGCAATCACACCAACGGAGAACGGCAGAGGCATCAGGAGTTGGGTTCCTGTGGTGATATCCACGTCGGCGTTGGCAAGCAGTTCGCCTGTGGGGTGACGCCGATATGCAGACATCGGCATGACGAGTAGGCGGTCAGTTACCTCAGCTCGCAACGTGGCCTGAGCACGGGTTTCGGTCAGAGACCCAAACCAACGGCGGATGACCACCGAGATCCCACGCAGAACGGCGATGAGAAACAGTGCTGCAACGGCCATCCAGACAGTCGAGGCCGAGACTCCACCCTCGAAGGCAGGCTCAATGACCTCGTCTGTAATGCGACCCAAAATATAGGTAGCGCCAACGACTAACAGAGCCCAACTCACGCCGCCTACGAGCGACATAAAGAACGAGGATGGGTGCATGCGCACGAATCTGGCAATGAGTTGTAGACCCTGACGAGTAGGCGATGCGGCCTTCTCGTCAGGATCTGAGTCACTCACTTGCGGAATCTCGTCCTCGGGGGGTGCCTCAGAAGAGTGGGAGAGTGCTGTCACCCGGGGAGCTGCAACGACTTCGTCTCGAGGAACTCCTCAAGGCCCCAGCGGCCACGCTCACGGGTATTGCCCGACTGCTTGTAGCCGCCAAATGGCGCAACGGCGTTAAAGCCGCCGCTATTGACGTCTACAGAGCCAGTGCGCATACGCCGGGCGAATGCAATGGCTCGCTCGTCGCTGCCTGACTGCACGGCGCCGTGCAATCCGTAGATGGTTCCGTTTGCGATCTCAAGCGCATTTTCTTCGTCGGTGTAGGTCAGGATGGACAGCACTGGGCCGAAGATCTCTTCTTGGGCGATTGCCATATCTGGGGTGACATCAACAAACACAGTCGGGTTGACGTAGAAGCCTTTTTCGAATCCTTCGGGCTGCCCTGGGCCACCAAGTGCCAGCGTGGCTCCCTCATCGATGCCCTTTTGGATGTACGCGTTCACTCGGTCCTGATGCGCCTTTGACGACATTGGCCCAAGAGCATGGAAAATATCTGGCTCATCAGCCTTTGGGTCGACCAATTTCATGAGCGCCGCCTCGCCAAGAATCGCATCAAGGAACTCGTCCTTGCGTGACTCCGGGATGAGGATTCGACTGAGTGCCGAACAGGTCTGGCCGCTATTGAGGAAGGCGGCGAACAGCGCACCCATTGCAACGGTTGCTGGATCTGCATCGTCAAGTACGACGTTGGCGGACTTGCCACCAAGCTCAAGGCCAACTCGCTTCACTGTCGCGGCGCCAGCCTTCATCACCTCGGCACCCGAGCGACCTGATCCAGTAAACGAGACCATGTCAACATCTGGGTGACCAGAGATCGCTGCACCAACCACGGGCCCATTACCTGGCACCAGGTTGAACACGCCCGCCGGAAGGCCGGCCTCGTGGATAACTTCAGCCAAGATGTAGGCATTCAGCGGAGTGATTTCTGATGGCTTCAGCACAATGGTGCATCCCGAAGCGAGTGCTGGAGCGACCTTGCAGATAATCAGGTACAGCGGGTAGTTCCACGGGGTGATCGCACCGACCACGCCGATTGGCTCAGAGATAACTAGCGAGTTACCGACAGTTTCTTCCCACTCATAGGACTCGATGAGGGCGGCAAAGTTCTCCCACTCGCCAAGCGCCAACCCAGCCTGCACCATCTGTGCAAATGACTTGGGCGAGCCAACCTCGGCAGAGATGGTGTCTGCAATCTCTTCGAATCGAATGGCCAGGCCGGTGCCAATATCTCGTAGATACTTGGCGCGAATATCAACCGGGGTAGCAGCCCAAGAATCAAACGCTGCTCTCGCTGCGGCTACTGCTTTATCAACATCTGCAGCAGTTCCCAGCGGGGCCCGACCAATTACCTCTTCAGTTGCTGAATCAATGACGTCTTCATGGTCGCTTCCAGTCGAAGAAACCCATTCACCGTTGATGTAGATCTTGTCATGAACCTTCATGTGTCCCCCTGAGGTACGTGTGCGATTGCGGCGAGAAGTGCACTTGACCGTCTGGTCAAGTCCAAAGATGTTACCGCGGGCCAAAGGGTGCCGCTTCGCGGAGGTTGGTGACATGAGTCCGACTAGGGCTTGCCTCTGGGACCAAGCCCCCAATATTCCTAGGGGGTTGTCCGCAACAGGGGGCTAGCCTTATGAGGTGGAGGACGATCCGGCATGGCACAGTCCCTCCGGGGAAGATGACCCTTTCGAAAGTTGGGTTCTCGACGATTCCTTCGTGCAATCCGCCGAGGTTGTCGAACCAACTTCCGCAGACAGGGAACGCATCGCTCGGCAAGCCAATTTGCAGCGAATGCTGGCTGATCAATCTGCCGCTCAAGAGAATCAGTTCAACGCCAATCGACGCTTTGCCCCAGGCGAAGATGACCTGAGTTGGGCAACCGGGGACGATGAGTTTGCTGCGCCCCGCAGAAAGCGCACCTGGCTCAAACTCAGCGCAGCACTAGTGATCCTGTCGGTGGTAGCGGTGTACGTGCTCGCTCAGTTCATCCCGCTATCGGTATCAGTGCTGGGCCTCAACGGCGCACCCGATCAGCCGTCTGGCGGCGAGGTTCCTGGAGACATGACGTTTTCAGATTCGCGAGTGAATCCCAATCCGCAGACTGCACAGACTTCCGATACGGGCCTACTGCGCCCTGACGGCTGGCCCTCTGCGTCAGCGGAGCAGCAGAGCACTCCTCTGGGGTTGCCGGGCGAAGTTCCCGATGGCGGAGGCACCCACGGGTTCATTCAGATGCAGCCCGATGGCGTCACGCCGGTGGCCTATGACCCGTGCCGGCCAATTCACTACGTAACTCGCCCAGACGGTGCACCCGATGGTGGCGATCAACTCATCACCGAGGCCGTGGCCCGTGTGTCGCAGGCCACCGGCTTGGTCTTTATCAACGACGGTGCAACGGATGAGGCGCCGAGCGAACAGCGGGATTCGTTTCTGCCCGAGCGCTACGGGGATCGCTGGGCACCCGTCCTGATTGCCTGGTCCAACCCCACCGAGTCGCCCGACTTGGGAGGTGATGGTTCTGGGGACTCTGCAGACAGCACGCTCGAGATTCTTGGCTACGCCGGTAGCAGCAGCGCCGGCTACGCAGAGGATTCCGACCCTGGCGCCGCGGATAGCAGCGGGCAGCAAATCTTCGTGAGCGGCGGGCTCACACTCGACGGGCCTGACTTTGCCGAACTCCTGTCTGAGCGTGGCGGTTATGCCGAGGCTCGGGCCACGGTGATGCACGAGCTCGGCCACCTTGTTGGCCTTGACCATGTCTCTGATGAATCGCAATTGATGTCACCCACGTTGAGCGGCGATCTGACTGACTTTGCAAGCGGTGACCTCGAGGGCCTTGCAGTGCTCGGTCAAGGGCAGTGTCTGGCCGATATCTAGTCAGACCGACTTCTTCCGGAGCACTTGTCTGCAACATGTATGCTTTGGGCCAGTCAGTACTTGACTGCAGTGCACGGCGCTCAGTCATCGAACAGAACAGGTGCCCGCATGGCCAAGATCAAGGTGCAGAACCCAGTCGTAGAACTCGACGGAGACGAGATGACGCGAATCATCTGGGACTTCATCAAGCAGCAACTCATCCTTCCGTATCTAGATATTGAGTTGAAGTACTTCGATCTTTCGATTGAGTCCCGCGACGCCACCGAGGACCAGATCACCATTGATGCTGCCAACGCCATCAAAGAACACGGCGTGGGCGTGAAGTGCGCAACCATCACCCCAGATGAGGCTCGGGTCGAAGAATTCGGCCTGAAGAAGATGTGGCGCTCCCCCAATGGCACGATCCGCAACATTTTGGGTGGCGTGGTTTTTCGTGAGCCCATCATCTGCTCGAACATTCCCCGCTTGGTTCCAGGGTGGACCAAGCCAATCGTGATTGGCCGCCACGCACACGGCGATCAGTACCGTGCGACTGACTTCAAAGCCCCCAAGGCTGGAACCGTCACCATTACGTACACCCCCAAAGACGGCACCGAACCCATCGAATACGAGATCGTCGAGATCCCCGAGGGCGGCGGCGTCGTCATGGGTATGTACAACTTTGATGAGTCGATTCGTGACTTCGCTCGGGCTTCATTCCGCTACGGACTGCAGCGCAACTACCCCGTGTACTTGTCAACCAAGAACACCATCCTCAAGGCCTACGACGGTCAGTTCAAAGACCTGTTCCAAGAGGTCTTTGACGCCGAGTTTGCTGCCGATTTTTCGGCTGCTGGACTCACCTATGAGCACCGCCTGATCGACGACATGGTGGCCGCCGCAATGAAGTGGGAAGGCGGCTACGTCTGGGCTTGCAAGAACTACGACGGCGACGTGCAGTCAGACATCGTGGCTCAGGGCTTCGGCTCGCTCGGCCTGATGAGTTCCGTGCTGATGACTCCCGACGGGCAAACCGTCGAGGCCGAAGCAGCTCACGGCACCGTGACCCGTCACTACCGCGAGCACCAAAAGGGCAACCCCACCTCTACCAACCCCATCGCGTCCATCTTTGCGTGGACTCGTGGCTTGGCGCATCGCGGCAAGCTCGATGGCACACCCGAGGTCACCGCCTTTGCGAACACCCTCGAAGAGGTGTGCATCCAGACAGTAGAAGCCGGGCAAATGACCAAGGACCTAGCGCTGCTCGTAGGCCCAGATCAAGCTTGGCTGACCACCCAAGAGTTCCTCGCCGTGCTCGATCAGAATCTACAAACAGCGATGGCAGCTCAGGCCTAACCCGCTTTTTCACTGCTTGTTAGCGGTTTGCTACGAGTTCGATGGTGGCCTCGAGGCATCGGGGGTCCACCGTGCCAGGTACCAGAATGAACTCGTCCACGCCCGCGGACTCGGCATCATCTAGAGCTAGCAACAGCCGATCTGGGTTCCAAACCGGTGCGTCATCAGACATTGCCTGAGCAAAGCCTCGACCAAAGATCTCTAGGTAGTCATAGGTGAACCCGCCCAGCGTGGCTTGTGAATCCTCGACTCCAAGCGCATAGAAGCAACCGCTCACAATGTGCGGAGCATCGCTTCTGCCCTCGGTCAACCAAGCCTGCTTTGCTGCTGCTGCGGCCACCGCCATGCCCTCGGCGTTGGCATCTATAGAGAACCCCGAAATCCCGTCTGCCCACTTGGCTGCACGGGCCAAGGCCTTTGGTCCCATCGCCCCAGCCAGCAATGGCGGGCCACCGGCTTGTACAACTGGCGGACCGAGTGGGTCGGCCCCCTCGAAAGCTGGCTCTCCGGCCCACAGTGCCCGTAACTGCGCCACCCCGTCATCCAGGCGTTGATGGCGGCGCTCCATGCTTGCGCCAGCGGCCAGATAATCGTGCTCGCGACCGCCAATACCCACGCCAACGGTGAGACGGCCATCGCAGAGCACATCGAGGGTCGCAATCTGCTTGGCGATCACCGGGATCGGGTGAGTGGGCAGCACAATCAGGTTGACAAAGACGCGCACGTTTTCTGTGAGTGCCGCTGCTGCTGCGTTGGTCACCAACATCTCTTGGTTATGAAAGGTGATGCGCTCCCCACAAGAGATCGAAGAGAACGGGCCGGAGTCAATCCCCCGGCACCAGTCAAGGGTGGTGGCTCGGGTATAACCGCGGGCCATGGTTGGAAGCGCAACACCTATCTGCATGCTGCGAGATTAGGACTCTCTGACTGCACCGACCTAACAGCGACTCAGCCCTGCTAGGGCGAGCAGTTTCCATTTCGGCCACAGACGGTCCACTCGAGCACCGCGGGCGGAGTTTCCTCCTTAGAGTTGAGCGCCACTACCGCCGACAATTTGGCCTCGCCATCAACAAAGGCTGTCAGGCGCACCTTGCGGATGTTTGTCTCTGGTGCTGTGCAACACACCACATCTGCTGTTGCCGTTGCTTTCATCAGGCTGCCCAGACTGTTGAGTTGAAGTTCGCCGCCAAATAGCGAGGCACCGGAGGCTTTGCCGTTCCAGTTCAAGTCAAGGGCGACATTTTTGAGGTAGGCCGAACCAAAGAAGTTGGCTGAGGCCGGCCCACCTGGAGCACCACCTGCAGGTATCGCAGAAGCGGAATCAATCGTGAGTTGAGATTTAGTGACCTTCGAGTATGAGTCCGAGGTTGCCACTAGACCAACATACTGAATCGGCACGGGTTGAAGATATTTGCAATAAAAAGAGTTGAAAACATACACACGGTCAATGCAATCAAGGCGAAAGCTCACACTCAATGAGACCAATGCGGTGGGGCTCCGCTGAGCCGCTAGGAGTAGGCGTCCGCCGCAAGGATCTTCGCTTTGGCTAATCAGCGGAAAGTAGTGGGCCCCTGCTTGATTGATCACGCCGGAAAAGGACTTGGGACAGACAGTCTGATCGGCCGGGTTCACGGCATCGCTCAGCGTCAGCGTGAGCGTTGTCTCGCCAATAAGCGTTGACGCCAGATTGAAAGAATTCGGGGGAGGGAGAGGCGGGTTCGGTAGAGCTTGCTTGATTAATACTCCCAAGGACTCAACATGCGGGTCGGGAAACGAATCACCCTCGCCAGTTTCCTCATCACCGGAATTCTTAAAATCAGCCATCGTAAGCTCGCGCGTAAATGACTGTTCAGACTCAAAAGTGCAGATATTCCGATTGCAAGGGGTCCGCAGCGTGGCACTTTTGGAGTCATCCTTCTGGGCGTCGCTTGGGTCCGACCAACCACCTGTGGGGGACGCTCCCACCGAGGCCGCTGAGCCCTCCCAAGGGTTTGCAATCACTTCCATATTCTGGATAGTGAGCGACTGCGCTTTGCCTGGGAGTATTGGGCACTTTTTTGCACCAATGTATTTGAGACAGGGAAGGTAGTACGTATAGCTGTACTCCATTACTACTTGAGCACCGTCTAACTGCTCACCTGAGGTGATAATTCCTCCGCAATTTCCAGCTGTAGCTAGCAAATCGTAGGTCGCAACCCCATTGTTATCTGGAGCGCCAGTCGTAGCAGGAACGTCACACTTAGCACCGCCAGGCAAAACCACCGAGAGGGATGCCGTGCGAGTAGTCACCAAGCTTACATTTTGGCCCGTTTCGTCACCTGTGACATTGAGCCAAGCCGAGCTAATATCCTCGCTCATCCTGCTGTCGAGGGTTGTCACCGGGAACGTTCTACTTGCTTCACATGTATCTTTCCCTGGCTCTACGTCGCAGGTGAATAAGGCCGAGGCTCCGCTGGTACCGGTTATTTGCGTAGGGACCGTGGGTTGCTGCGCAAGGGCAGGGTCCGGGGTCGCACCAGCGCCGGAACGGTACGGGCACACTGCGAGCCTGCCAGCGAGGTGACGGAACTCGGTGCGGCCAGACAAAATGATGCTCGCCCCCGAGAGTGATGGGTCACAAGCCTTGGGGAAATTTGCAGCAGTGGGGCCAGCAACTGCGGGGTCCCACCCGTTTGCCTTTCCGAATACAAAAGTTGAGCTGGGATTGTCAAAGATCAGAGCGTGCTGATTGAGCGCTCCGACACCATTAATCACCGTGTTGGCATCGAACCAGTAGCGCCCATCCGGGAAATAGAAGGTCTTATTTGTGCAAGAGCCCACACCCCGACCGAACCACTTGTTCAGCATTGCGACTGCGTCTTGGTCGTACTTGCCCGGGTCGAATTCGATGACGGTTTCGTCTGGGCACCCTGCCGACAAGTCAGGGGAAGTTGGAATTAGCTCGTCGATATCAGGCTCCTGAGTTGCCGACACAGGAACTAGGAGAGGGTCTCCACATCTGGCGCCGCCACTAGCCCGCACAGTGGTTGCGGCCACTGCGGCAGCACCGCTCAGCTCCCCGCAGCTAGCAGCTGAGCCAGCCGCAGCTCCGATTCCTTTCGCTGCTTGATCGTAGGTTCCTCGCACGTCAAGCGCCGGGGTTCCCTCCGGGTCGTAACGAATCGGTACTGCACCGCCGTCGGAACTGAGATTTCCGTTGAATTTAAGGGCGCTGTTACCCCAATGAACAAGGTTTGTCTCCGCGCCGTTGATCAATGTCTTCAGGTTTGACGGCCCATCCAAAGAATCCCGAAAGGACGTCCACTCGCGCTTGGTGCCCGACAGCTCGATGTTGCCCGCAGATTCCCCCAATTCGTCGGCAGCAGTTCTACATGTAACAGTGGCTTCGTCGGTGCGCCCCGAGGACTCGAACGTGAGCGGCAGCCCACCATCTGCAATCGAGGGCACACCCGGGGTACAAGCATCCTTTGCGGGGTCTTGATTCAGCCGCAGCTGATTGATTGCTGCTGTGACGGCGCCGTCAGCAGCACGCGCTTGCCGCGCGTCCCTCTCTTGGTTTTCGGTGATCTTGATGGCCGTCAGCATCATGCCAAGCAGTGCCCCAATGGTGACAGACGTAATAGCGATAACCGCTAGGACTGCTATCAGGGCAAACCCGTTTTGATCGCTGCGCTCTCGGAGCAGGTGCCGGCCTGACCGCGAGTACAGCACAGGTTGGCGAAGCAGAGAACTGCGGATCACGGGCGGCTTCATTGGTTCACCAAAGGAATCTCTATCCACTCAGACCAACTCACGGTTCCGTTAGCATCCGTACCCACTCGTGCTCGCGACTTAGCGAAGATCGAACATGGGTTGGCTAGAATTGCCTTGGACGGAGCAGGGCTTACAGCCACTTGCTGATTGACGATCTGCTTAAAACAGTCGGTATCGGTGCGCCACTCGAAGTCTGCCAAATATCTGCGGGCACCTGGCACTGCACCCCACACCAGCCGAACCCCATCGACTACCGAGGGCGCTGGCGGTGGCGCTGCTCCACCCACGTTGACCACACGAGCGGTGGTTGCCGTGCGACCGTCAATTGATGAGGCAGTCACCTTGACGTTGTATTGGCCGGGGTTCGGATAAGTATGAATATAAAAAGCTTCCTCAACATCTCGAGTGCTGCCATCGCCGAACTCCCAACGGTACGAGGCTCCTACTGCGGCGCTACCAGTGGTTGCCGAGGCATTAAAGGTTTGCCCCGATGCACCCGGCCCTGCAGAATTTGTGAACGAGACAGAAAGCGCCGATGGATCGGCGGGATTAAGCGTGGTTGTCGTGCTGCCCCCGGGTCCAAGCGTGGTTGTTGTTGCAGAAGGATCCGTGATCTCAAAGCTTTTATAGGTGAAGCCCTGGGCGTCTTGGTCATCTGTGACGATCAACGTCACGCTTGCCGTTCCAAAGACCCCGGCAGGCGGGGTCACCGAGGTAACAGAGCCAGTAGTTGTGATCTGCACGCCTGCAGCAACACCATCTACCGACGGGTATTCAACAATCCAGTCATAAGCTGAAATATCGCCGTCGGGATCCGAAGAGCCAGAACCGTCCAAGGTGAACTCGGTTCCGCTTGCACCAGAGGCAGGAGTTACAACCGCAACCACAGTTGGGGCTTGATTAGTTGCTGTGATCTTCCTCGAAGCCTTTTTGATTTTGCCAAGATCATCAGTCACGGTGAGTGTGACCCTGTAGGCGCCTGGCTGTACAAATTTTACCGAGATTTGCTTGGCGGTGCTGCTTGGCTGGGGACTCACAGAACTTGGCCCGCTGACCTCCCATTTGTACTGGGCTGTTCGACCCACGCCCACACTCGACTGAGCAGCCGACAGCCCGACTTCTAGCGGCGACCCTGCTTGCGAGGTGACTTGGATGATTGCAGTGGGCGCCGCTGCACCAGTCAGGTCAGTGGGCAGAGAACCCTCGTCGACTCGGCGAGTGCCCTGCACTGTTACGACACGATCCGTAGTAGCTGAGGTAACTCCAATCGTGATCTGCCGGCAGGGTTTGTCCCCTAACTCCCTAGTACAAGTTGCATCGGTTAACCCAGGTTGAATGTCTGCAAACACCTCGGTAGAGGTGATCAACAGATTGGTTGCAGCGTTGCAGGTCCGCCTCCAGAGGCTTTGCTTCGCTGGGTCGGCTGCGGCCGGAGCGGCGCTGTAGATAACCTTGTAAACATCACTGCCCCCGGCGATCATTGCAACCTGGAGAGCACCTCCCCTGCCCGGGTTTGGCACACCGGTGGCCGCAACGCAATCGGCTGCCCACGGAGGGGTAGCGGCGTTAAACGAGACCGTTGCCTGACCGGCAACTGCTACGTCTTTAGGAAAATACGAGCCAAGCAAACCGGCTGAGGCTGTGCGAAGGATGCCATCTTTGATGATCGGCTGCTGATTGATTGCAAGGCCAACCCACAACATGAGTGGCGCAAAGATCACTGCCGATATCGCGACCACTAACAGCACCTCGATCAGGGTGAAACCCGCCTGCGTAGCAAACCCGCGCCCCCGTTGCCCTCTCATGTGCACACCGGCGTCGTGGTGGTCGTGGTAGCCGTGGTAGCCGTGATGGTGGTGGTCGTGATGGTGGTGGTCGTGATGGGGGTGGTCGGCGTACCATCTGCTTTTACCACCTGCGCAGACGAACAGTGACCTTCAAAATTTACCTGAACGGTCAAACGTTGGGTCCCTTGGTCAATACCTCCAGGGCAACCCTCATCAAATTCTCCGGGCATCGGGTCATAAAAGTCTCCGGTTATCGGGTCCCAATACTCAACCTTTACGAGTGAGGCAGTCATCGAAGGCGGCGGAACCCAGGCGGTATTGGGGTATTGACCGCCCGACTCGAGAGGAACTGGGCACTTGGTATACGGACCGCTCTTCAGGCTCTCCGTGAAGCTGCCAAGAGCGAGCTCGATTTGTTGTTGCTTTGTGGTTTCTGCCGAAGTTTTGATCAACGTCAACATGCCCGAGGCCAAAGCGAGTACCAGAATCCCAACAAGAGCGAGCGCAATGAGGACTTCAACAAGGGTGGCACCTGTCTGAGAGTGGCGACTCTTCATTTGTACCCCCCTCTCTCAGCGATTGTGAATACCTACAGTTCGGCAATCAATTCTTGTTGCCTGCTAGGTCAAGGTCAACCAAGGCTGCGGTGCTTCCTGAGAGACCACACTGCGCACATGATCCTACCGGAGAAGAACGATCAACTCAGGGGGCTGACCGGGTAGAAGTACCCAAGCTGGGCCTAATGAGACGAGAAAACCTGCTCCATGAACTCTGACTCGCTCAGGACTGGGCCCGGCGCAGCGCCGTCAGGCTGATACTGCTCACGGTCCAAAATCTGGCCAACCTGGATCACCCGTGGGTCTTCGAGCAGTACTGCTACCGCTGAGGCATAGACAGTCACGGTTTCGCCTGCCCCTCGTGGCCGGCCAGCGGCTGCACCGATGCGTTCGAGGCGAGCTTCGGCGGCTGCATCCCAACGCGTGCGCACAACTGCTCGCCGGCGGCGCTTGATGCGCAGTCGCTCTGATTGTTTGCGCACCCAGCGCAGCACTGGCCCTGCAGCCAACACCACAACACCGAGCGCCAGCAGAAGTGCACCTGTCACCTCTCGCCAGTCGCGCGCATTGGCCCCCGGGGTTGCTTCTTGGGTACCGGCCAAGGGGACATCGGCAGTTGGGTCAAAGGCAACCCAGCCTGTGGTGGGGAACCAGACCTCGGCCCAGGCATGAGCATCACGCTCTCGCACCACAAACCGCCCCGTAGTTGCGTCCCAATCCCCCGGCGCAAAGCCCGTGGCCAAGCGTGCAGGTACCCCAGCGGCACGAGCCATGACCACGAGCGAACTAGCGATCTGTTCGCACCAGCCCTGTTGTGAAACAAACAGAAACTCGTCAACTACGTCGGTTCCCTTTGGGGCGAGCGGAGCATCAAGTGAGTACTCAGTGTTTGCATCCATCCAACCCTCAAGTGCTTGAACGCGCTCAAAGTCGCTCGCAGAGCCGGCAGTGACCTGCTCGGCGAGCTCGCGTACCCGAGCGGTGGTTGTGGGCGGCTGGGCGAACTGCGCCAGAACTGCTGCTGCAGTGCGGTCGCCATCTTGGGCAGCCTCGGCCGCAGACGGGGTAGAGCGAAGCGTTGCAGCATCGGTTGGAATTTGGCGACTCGTCACCGAATAGGTGGTGCCCTTTCCAAGAGGAGCCCCAGGCGACCAGAGCGTGCCATCAGAACGCTGGGCGATCTCTTCGGGAGTATCAACCCGAACCGCACTCGCTGCTGATGGCACTGCGGTGGCAAAGCCAACCTCTAGGCGAAACTGCTGCTGGGTCGGCTCGCCATTTTTGGCGGCTAGGTCTTCGGGGGACGCAATAACCCGGCCACCTTCAACAAGTCGGCCGGAGCGGGCCACGGAGCGAGTCCAAGTGGAGCCGTCCCATTCGTCAAAGGTCTCGGCTCGCCAAAACGCAGTGATTGGAGACCGAACCGACATGACGATCTGCTCGGTAAGGCGAGGCCGCGTGGTCATGTCGAGGGAGTCTCGAGCTACAAGGGCGTTGTTGGTTCGGTTATCGCCTTGGTCGATGAGGTCCCCTGCCGAGGGCCCCACCGGAAACACATTTGAGACTCGCGGCCCAAGCAGCAGGGCGCTAGCAACTACGAGTGCCGCTGCGGCAATGATGAGCGCAGTCGGAACGACCGAGCTAGGAGACCTGAGTTGTGGCCCAGACTCAGGCGAGGCTTCCTGGAGCGAGTCCGGGCGGGGAAGCTGATCGGGGCGGATCACCGTTGCGGCATCTACCCCCGGGATGGTTCGACTTGATGGGGACAGCACCAAGCACCCACTGAGCGCGACCAGCCACAACAGTGCACGCCATGAACCTTGCAGGCCATCGAGTGGCCCCAGCTCGCCAAATCTGGCCAGCAACAAACCGCTCACCAAAGCCAAACCCCGCACGATCCA
>CAMDLX010000037.1 GCA_945901935.1 Bifidobacterium breve
AGCGCCGCTGCCATCGAGATAATGCTTTTGGTTTTTGCTTTGTAAAAACCAGTCGAGTGAATGAGCTCCTCAACATGCTCTGGGTTTGCAACTGCGAGTGCCTCAGCTGTTGGGTACTGCTTAAACAATTCCGGAGTGACCATGTTGACGCGCTTATCGGTGGACTGTGCCGACAGAATCGTTGCAGTGAGCAACTCAAATGCGTTTTTATGATCAAGCTCACACTTCGCATCTGGGTACTCAAGAGCGAGACGCTCGTGTACGAGCCGAGCACGGCCCTTTGGGGATCGAGGCTTGCGAAATGAAGTCACTGTTGAACGCTAGCCTCAGAGTCTCATGCCACCAGAAACCCCCCGCCGTGCGGCACCCCCATTGAGCAACCCTGCGGGTGAACTGATCTGGGTGAAGAATCACCTGGCGAACACCGACGCAGAGCAGGGTGCTCTCGGTCTGCAGCGTGTTCGCCTGCTACAACAGATGCGGCGGCCACTCCCACTGAACCAGAACGAACTAGCAGAGACACGGCTGATAGAACTCCGCTCCTTCGATGTTGGCACTGATGATGAGGGGTTTCTTCGGGTAAATAACCGAGCCTTTTCTTGGCATCCTGATCAAGGCGGTTGGGATGCCGAACGGCTGCATGCTCTGACGGAAGCAGCAGAGTTTGACCCCTCGATGCTGCTCATTCACGATGGCCCAACTGGCGTGATAGATGGTTTTTGCTGGACCAAGATCCACCCGGCAACCGAGGCAGACCCAGCCCTTGGAGAGATTTTCGTCATTGCCGCCGATCCAACCACTCATGGAACTGGTCTGGGGCGCGCACTCACCGTTGGCGGTCTGAAGATGCTGAGCAAACGCGGTGTTAGCACGGGAATGCTCTATGTGGAGGCGAATAATGAAGCCGCAATTCAGCTGTACGAGCGGTTGGGCTTTGAGGTACACCATCTGGAGTCCGCATACCGCCAAGCTGAGTCTTCCCTTTAGGATTCTGGTGTGACTCCCCAAAGCTTGTATGACCTTGATCGCACTGCCTGGGACGAACTCCTTGCTCAGGAGCCAAGATTCCGAGTGGATCAGATCTGGAATGGCCTCTATCACCAGGGTAAAGAACTCAGTGAACTCACCTCGCTGCCAAAGGCGCTACGAGAGCAACTCGTCACTCAACTACCAACAGCGCTGCGCTCGGTAACCGAACAGGTAAGCGACAACGGCGAGACCACAAAGTTTTTGTGGGAACTCTCGGGTGGCGCCCGCGTTGAAACCGTGTTGATGCTCTACCCCGATAGGGCCACCGTTTGCATCTCTAGCCAAGCTGGCTGCGCAATGGGATGCAGCTTCTGCGCAACTGGCCAAGCCGGTTTTGAGCGACAACTGAGTACCGGAGAGATTGTTGAACAGGTGCTGCGCGCACGTCGCGTGGCAATGGCTCAGCAGCCGCCGCGCAGGGTCTCGAATATTGTCTTCATGGGCATGGGAGAACCCATGGCCAACTTTGATAACACTTGGGCTGCAGTGCAGCGCATTCATGATGATATCGAGATCGGCGCGCGCCACATCACCGTGTCTACCGTTGGACTTATTCCTGGAATAAACCGCATGGCAGCAGAGGCCCTACCGGTCAACTTGGCAGTCTCGCTTCACGCGGCTGATGACGATCTACGCAATGAGCTTGTTCCCATCAATCGCAAATACCCGCTTCAAGACTTGATGGCGGCTTGCGCCAACTATTTTGCTGCGACTCGCCGCCGCGTCAGCTTTGAGTGGGCAATGATCCACGACGTCAACGATCGGATCTCGGATGCTCAGGCTTTGGCAGGCCTTGCTCAACCTCTGCGAGCGCATATCAATTTGATTCCATTGAATCCAACCCCTGGCTACGCAGTGCGAGGGTCATCAGGTAACCGGGTTCGAGCATTTCGTGAAGAACTCGAACGTCTTGGGGTCAACGTGACTGTTCGCGATACACGCGGGACCGACATCGATGCAGCTTGCGGGCAACTTCGCGCTGGCCATGAAGCAACCCCTGTGAGTCGACCGCAACGGCGCAGCTAACAGCCAAGCCCGGAACTGCCAAAGGCCGATGAGCCCGAGCAGTCAGCGCACATAAACCGTGCGTGGCCCAGCTCGGACTGCATCAACAAGATGTTCGCTCGGGCTCACCTTGGAACCCGGCCACACCACAGAGCGAGTCAGCCTGCCGAGCACCTCGGCACCCTCACCAATGACCGACTCGCCGCCCGACCACAACATGTTGGCTCGCAGGTAGCGCTGCACCGTCCCGCAATCAATGACTGGCCCGGGTTCGTAAACAGCCTCAAGAGACCCCTCGGCAAGTGCTTGGCGCCAGACAAGTTCCCAGAGTCCACTCGGACGGGGTTCAAGAGTCGACGCAATGCGCCAAGGCAGCAGTGATGCAACCACCGAACTGCGGGGGGTGAACGGCAATGCAGTGGCTGTCAGGATACGAACCTGCTCGCCGTTCCAGTTGCTCACAAATTGACTCAGGTTGCTTCGCTGAAAAGTGTCGGCATTGACTATGAGCAAGCCGCGGCCATCAAGCCATGGTCGAAGCGCACCAACTGCTCCAGCAGTACCAAGCGCTTCAGCGGGTTCAACACTGAGGTACACATTGTGCTCGGATGCAGATGGGAGTGAATCTAAATGGTCGCGGATTTGCTCAGCTCCGTGGTGGGCATTCACCGAAAGGTCAATGCCTAGCAAGTCGAGAGATTTCAGCGACCAATCCAGAAGCGTGCGATCACCCACGGGACATAACGGCTTGGGCCGCAGCAGCGTTAATGGGCGAAGTCTCAGGCCAGCACCCGCCGCGAGTGCGAGTCCTGCTACATCACCTGTCAGACTGTCAGCCATGTCGAAGCGCCGCTGGTATAACCCGAACGTTCCTCAGACTCTGGCAATTGCTCAGATGCTGTTGTATCTGGATGCTTTCTGGCTGGTGATTGCTGTGCTGTTCGGGGGTCGGGAGTCTGCGATTGGTTCCGGCGGCTTTATCGGCGGCTTGCTCGGCTTGGCAGGCATCGCTGCCTATATCTACGGGGCCTCCGGGATTGCGAACTCCGAGAAGCGTGGCTACCAAGTTGCCATTTTTGCCTCGTTCCTCCCCCTGATCCGGCGAGTGGTTCTGGTTGTGCTGGCTGGGGCCTCGATTTTCGGCAACCTGGGATTCATATTCTTGGCCGGCAACGTGTTGAACGTGATGTTTGAATACGCTTTGATCGGCCTGCTGCTGCATCCCATGTCTCGCAATCATGAAAAGGCCTACTTCTCCTAAGCCGAGTCGAACCCTGACTAAGCGCTGAGTTTGCTAAGGATTTTAATAAGGGTTGTGTTGCGAAGTGGCCGAGCAGCACCTTGAGCGGCCATGATCTGTTCATGGCTACAGAAATTGCAGGACTCGCTGGACTCAGAGAACTCGTCGGTACGCACCTTGGCTACTCCGATTGGCTTGAGATTACTCAGGAACGTGTCAATACGTTCGCAGATGCGACGGGGGATCACCAGTGGATCCACATTGACCCTGAGCGTGCCAAGGACGGCCCCTTCGGCGGGACGATCGCTCATGGTTACTTGACCCTCTCGCTGGGGCCCGTGCTGTTCCCCTCGATTGCAACCGTCACTGGAATCAAGATGGGTGTGAACTACGGAGCGGGCAAGGTTCGCTTCTTGTCGCCAGTCAAGGTTGGCTCGAACCTTCGCCTCGGCGCAGAACTCACCACTCTCGAAGACCTTCCCAATAACGGCGCACAGGTGTACATGACGTTCACCTTCGAAATTGAAGGTAGCGAGAAGCCCGCTGCAGTAGCTGAGATCATCTTCCGCTACTACGCGTGAGTCGAGCGCGAACCCTGAGACAAACATCAACCCAGAAGCTGCCAGCAAAGAATGCGGTCAGCTCAGGGCCTAACGTGATGACGTGAATTCCCGAACCGTTCGACCTGTAGGACTGGCCCGAGGGCTGGTCGCTGCGATGCTCGTATCGATACTCATCGGCGCGTGCTCCTCCTCCGAGGCAGGCACAACCGCGAGCAAAGCCTCGAACAGTCGCGAAGCAACCACAGATCAGAGCCCTTCGAGTTCGGAACAACCAGCATCCAAGCTGGACTGGACCGACTGCGATGTTGGCCAGAACACGCAGTGCGCCACCCTGCAGGTACCTCTGGATTGGGCAGAGCCGACGGGTCCCAAGATTGGACTGGCTCTGGTTCGGGTCCTCGCCACAGGCGACCGCATCGGCAGCCTGATCGGCAACCCGGGTGGTCCCGGCGGTTCAGGGCTTGAGTTCTTGGGTGCAGACCCATTCTCAGAGGCCCTGACTCGCAGGTTCGATACCGTCAGCTGGGACCCAAGAGGTGTTGGCAAGTCCACCCCGGTGAGTTGCAATGAGTCGGTACCAGACTTGTTGGCTCTTGACCCTGACCCAGATACTGCGGCGGAACAGGCTGCTCTTGACCAGGCTGCTGAAGCCATCTCAACGGATTGCGCTGATTCCGATTTGAGTCTGCTCGAGCACATCAGCACCGTCGAGGTTGCAAAAGATCTCGAGGCGATCCGTGTGGCACTTGGAGATGAACCGCTCAACTACATCGGGTTTTCATATGGAACTCAGATCGGTCAGGCCTACGCAGAGATGTACCCCAAAAAGATTCGCAGCATGGTGCTTGATGGTGTGGTTGATCCCTCTCTTGGATATACCGAGTTTCTGCTCGGACAAACTGCGGCCTTTGATGCCTCATTCGAGGAGAACGTCAAACGCTGCGAGCAGGCTGGCCTCGAGGAGTGCGGGGTGCGAGACCTTGGCGCCGCTTACGATCAGGTGCACTCGATGGTCGAAGAAGAGCCCTTGGGTTCTGGGGATTCGGTGCTCGGCCCGGGCGAGCTTGCCACGGCCGCAATCATGACCGGCTACTACGAAGACGGGTGGCAAGACTTGGGGCCAGCGCTTGCCGCAGGGCTCGACGGCGACGGCTCGGCTCTTCGTGATCTTGCAGACCAGTACTACGACTTTGGTGCGTTCACAGCTTACGTTGGGGTGGTCTGCACAGACACCCCTCCACCGGACTCCCCTGCCGCATACGAGAGCTTTGCCGATGCAGCCCGGGAGGTATCCCCGCGATTCGGGGGCAGCGTGGCAAACGAACTTCTGCCCTGCGCTACCTGGCCAGTTGAAGCCGCTGAAGCCGCTGCTGCTGTCACAGCAGCGGGAGCTCCGCCGATTTTGGTCATTGGGAATACTCGAGACCCCGCCACGCCATATGAGAACGCCGTAACTGTTTCTGAATCGCTTGAGTCGGGGGTCCTCGTGACTGCCGAGATCAGCGGGCATACGGCTTACGGCACAAACGCTTGTGTCACAAAAATCGTTGACGACTACCTGATCAACCTGGCCGTGCCAAAGGCCGATCCGCGCTGCACCTAATCTGTCCTCGGGGCAGCACAGTTAGCGGCTAGGGGGTTACTGGTGGAATTCAATCTGGCGCAGGTACATGAAGCTGTCGAGAGGGCCGTTCCCGATCGTGACTGCATCGTTATTGGTGAGCTTCGCTTGAGCTATGCCCAAGTCGGCGAACGGACTCGCAGACTAGCGAACGCTCTGCTTGACCGAGGGCTGGGCCAGGTTCGCGACCGTTCCATCTTGGAAAGCCATGAGAGCGGTCAAGATCAACTCGCCGTCTACCTACATAACGGCTCCGAGTACTTGGAGTCCATGCTTGGTTCATACAAAGCCCGAGTTGCCCCATTCAACGTGAACTACCGATATGTGGCGGAGGAACTTCAGTACCTGCTCGCAGACTCCGAGGCTCGCGCAATTGTGTATCACTCGCAGTTTGCTCCCACGCTCGAAGCAATCCGCCCGGGCCTCGAAAACCTGAGGATTTTGATTCAGGTGCAAGACGAGTCACAGAACGAACTCCTAGAAGGCGCCGAGTGGTACGAGGATGTCCTCGAGTCAGCTTCGGCGGACTTGCCGGTTGGACTTGCAGAGAGTTGGTCTCCGGACGACCTCTACATTTTGTATACCGGGGGAACTACGGGGATGCCCAAAGGTGTGATGTGGCGACAGGCGGACATCTTTGTGGGCGCCCTAGGTGGCCGCCGACTCGACACCTCGCAGGAATGGGACTCCCTTGAGCAGATAACCGATCAGGCAGCGAGCGGAGGGATGAAACTCTTGCCGAGCGCACCCTTTATGCACGGCGCTGCACATTGGATGGCCTTCAACGGATTCACCAACGCAAACACCATCTGCATCTCTTCCGTCACTGATCACCTTGACCCAGTTGATGTATTGAACCTGGTCCAAAAAGAGGGAGTGCACCTTCTACTCATTGTGGGTGATGCGTTCGGCCGCCCAATTGTCCAAGCAATCGAAGCCGGCGACTACCAACTCGACTCCCTATTGATAACAGTCTCGGGTGGCGCCTCGCTGTCTCCTGGAATCAAAGACCGACTGCTTGCCGCAGTACCAACCATGATGGTCCTTGACGGCCTTGGGGCTTCAGAGACTGGTCAGCAGGCCAGCCAACTGAGCTTTGCGGGGCAATCCGCACAGACTGGAATATTTGCTCCCGCTTCGGGGATGTGTGTGCTGTCAGAGGATTTTTCGGAGTTGTTGCTGCCCGGCCATGACGGGATTGGGTGGGTGGCTCAAACTGGCCGAGTTCCGCTCGCCTACCTCGGAGACAAGGACAAGTCTGCGCTGACTTTTCCCCTTCTGGACGGGGTGACCTACTCAATTCCCGGGGACCGCGGGCGTCTGCGGCAGGACGGTCGAATTGAGTTGTTCGGGCGCGACTCGGCCACGATCAACTCCGGCGGCGAGAAAATCTTTGCCGAAGAGGTTGAGCAGGCTTTGCTCCGGCATCCTTCCGTGGCCGACTGTGTAGTTGCTGGTCGGCCTTCGTTGCGCTGGGGGAACGAGGTAGTCGCCATCGTGCAACTCGGCGAGGGGATTGGCGCAAGCGATGCAGACCTTCTGGAAGAGGCCGCTCGACACGTCGCTCGCTACAAACTTCCAAAGGCCATCCTGCGTGTAGATCAGGTGCATCGCTCCCCGTCCGGCAAAGCCGATTATCGCTGGGCAGCCGAGGTTGCGCAGGCCGCACAGTCCTAGCTCGCGCAGAGTCGATATCCATAGAGAGTCCGGGCTCGCGCACAGTCCATGTCCATGCAGAGTCCTAGTCTGTAGATCAATGACCGCTCCCACCGACCCCCGCTCCCTGATTCCTCGAGCCGATCAGCCTCTGCCAACTGGCGACGAGAAGACGCGCTCGGTGCAAGCAATGTTTGATGTCATCGCACCGCGCTACGACCTTGTTAATCGAATCATGACCTTTCGCATGGACGTCGGCTGGCGTCGCCGCACAGTGTCATCCTTAGGCCTACCCCCTGGGTCAGTCGTGGTCGACTTGGCATGTGGAACAGGAGATCTCTCTCGGGATATTGCCGCTCGAGGATTGCTACCAATTGGGGTGGACCTGAGCTTTGGGATGCTTGCAGCGGCGCCCGTACCGTTCGCTCGGGTTCAGGGAGATGGCTCGAAGCTACCGTTCCCTGATTCATCGGTGGATGGCGTGACCTGCGGTTTTGCGCTCAGAAATTTTAGTGATTTGAACGCAACGTTTGCTGAACTTGCTCGAATCGTCAGGCCTGGGGGGCGAATCGCTCTGCTTGATGTTTCCACTCCGCCTAACCCGCTGTTGAAATTCGGCCACGGAATTTATTTCGGTCAGGTGGTCCCGCGAATTGGAGCGGCATTGTCTGATGGCGCTGCTTACCGTTACTTGCCAAGATCTGTGGCTTACCTTCCCGAACCAGCAGAGATGCTGGCCTCGCTTCAGGATCAGGGATTCACCAACCTTCGTCGGCGGCTGCTGACCTCGGGGATCTCTCAACTCATTACAGCAACCTGCGGACTACCCGAGTAATGGAGCAACTTCAGGCAGTCACTCGCTTGGCTGACCATGAACCCGGCCAAGACGACTCAGTAGAGAACATGGTTGCATTCAGTTCTCCGAGGAGGTCCGTCTGGGGTACCGGCACTGCTGCTCGGATTCACTTACCGGCTCCTTGGCCAGAGAACGTCCATCTGGTGGCTGAAGCGTTATCGCAGATTCAGATTGAGGACGAGGTCGGTTCACCCGGCTCGGGACCGGTTGCGTTTGGCGCGCTCCCCTTTGATCGATCCGCCGCTGCGAACCTTGTAATTCCGCAGGTTATCCATGGCCACGCTGCCGAAGGGGCCCGCTGGCGCACTGAGATTGCCCCGATAGGGGGCACAGTCAGCAGTGCAGTCACTCCCGAAGGCAACGGTGAAGCCCTTCCTGCTTTGCAGTCTGCAACCCCATCCACTGTTGACCTACGCAGCGTTCGTTCTGCTCGGGACTGGTGCGCCGCAGTTGAAGCGGCGACCACACGCATCAAGACTGGCGAGTTGACCAAGGTCGTGCTCGCTCGGGAACTGCTCGTGCAGACAGACACTCCCATCTCTGCAACGCAGCTCTACCGGAGACTCCTCCAGCTGTACCCGGCTGCGCTGTGTTTTGTCATTGATGGATTTGTCGGGGCCAGCCCGGAGCTTCTGGTTTCACGAGTCGGCGAGATTGTTCGCGCTCATCCCATGGCTGGAACAACTCCTCGCACGGGCGATGTTGATCTGGATCAGCGCAGGGCTAACGAACTGCTCAGTTCTCACAAGAATCGGACGGAACATCAGATCACCATCGATATGGTGCATGAGACCCTGTTGCCCTGGTGTTCCTACTTGGATGCCGAACCCGTTCCTTCGGTAGTGGCCGCCGGGCCGGTGCAACACCTAGCTAGCAGTGTCGAAGGGCGATTGTCGCGCCCAACACCAAACGTGCTGGACCTTGTTGCAGCGCTCCATCCAACTCCTGCCGTGGGCGGATGGCCACGCGACCCTGCTCTCAAGCTGATTGACGAACTCGAACAAGCCGACCGCGGACCCTATGCCGGCCCAGTCGGCTGGACTGATGCTCAGGGGAACGGCGCATTTGCAGTTGGTATACGTGCAGTTGAATTAAGCGACTGCTCGGCACGTCTCTTTGCTGGCGTGGGAGTGGTTGCCGACTCTGACCCAGAGTCAGAACTAGAAGAGACTCGAGCCAAGGCGCAAGCGTTACTTGGTGCAATCGTTCGCGTCTGAGCAGCTGCCAGCACTACTCAGACGTAGCCTCTGGTGGCTGTTGGGTGGATCGAGGCCCCGAAGAGGGCGTTGTCACTGGCTCTGCAGTCTGCTCCGCCCAGACCTCTCGCACGCGGTTGAGCACCTCTGTCGCATCTGAGAAGCCCGCAAAGTGGCCTGCGCCAGCACGAACGTGAAGCTCTCCATCTGCGACGCGTGAAGCCTGATGGTGGCCGTGACTCGGTGGCACAATCACATCAGCGAGACCGTGCCACACCACGACTGGCACCGTCACCTCGTCGAGTTGAAATCCCCAATGGCGGGCAAAGAGCGCTAGATCGTGCGCTGTAGCGCGCAAGTCTCCGGCAGTAATGAGGTCGTGCAAGAACATGGCTTTGAACTGGGGGTTTCCCAGAATGGGACGATCAGCAAACCCTAGGAATCGGGCATACAGGCTAAAGACTGGGTCAGCGATCGGAGTCGCTACAGAGACCACCCGATTGAGCAGGCTACCCACGGGGGTACGCAGAACTTCCAGACTCGGGGCCATGAAGCGCATCAAACGGGTGTACGAGAAGACCGCATCAGGGCCACGAACAGGGCCCATGCCGCCCAGAAGCGTGGCCATGACTACTCGGTCTGGCATGTGTTTGGCTACGGCGAGCGTGTAGGGCCCGCCACCTGACAGCCCAACAACGGCAAACCGCTCAACTCCGAGTTCATTGGCTAGCGCCTCTAGATCGGGTGCAAAGTCAATAATTCGGTCGTACCGGTGATTGCTCGAATTTCCTGTGCCGGGTCGCTCAACTGCGATCACCCGAAAGCCGCGTTGCAGCGCTACCTCATCGATTCTTGGGGGTACCTGAAACCGTGCGCCTGGAGTTCCATGAAACCAGAACACGACATCGCCATCTGGGTGACCAAACTCTGCCCAACCAAGCTCTCTGCCGGGTGCGACGAGTGAGGTTCCCACCAACCGCGCTACTGGCGGGCCGACCTCAGCTGAGATTTCTTCTTGCATGCTGCCCCTTCAGAACCCTGATACTTCAGGTTACTGCTGCAGGCTTTGAATCGCTTGACTTACGGACAGATTCAACTGCTGATGCACTGTCAGGTTCTGCTCGCGATCTGTACCAACGATGATGATTCTGGGACCGCCACGAGTGAGCGCTCCGGCAATGGCTGCTTGGACTCCAGTGCGAGTAGTTACTCGCTCAGCTGGAATGTGATGCGCTTCGGCAATCTTGACTAGGTCCACTCCGTGAGGCGTTCCATAGAGTTGCTCAAAGCGTTGCGTCTCGAGCAACTCATGGGCCGGCAGAAATGAAAATATGCCACCCCCGTCGTTATCAATCACCAAGATCACCAGATTCACCTGCCGCTGCATCAAGCCAATCAAGCCATTGGTGTCGTGGAGGAACGCAATATCGCCGATGAGTAGCGCTGTGGGCGCACCCGTCAGTGCTGCACCCACTGCAGTAGATGTCACCCCGTCTATTCCGTTTGCGCCTCGGTTGCAGAGAACCCGCAAACCCGAACGGGGTGGCGAATACCACTCGGCATCGCGCACGGGCATTGAGGATGAGAGCACCAGAATCCCATCGGCGTCCAAGAGTGTGAAGAGGTCCACAGCCACGCCCGGCTCACTGGCCACAAGCTGCTGAGCGAGCACCGCGTTCATTGCACGCACAGCGAGCCGCTCGGCTGTGATCCACCCGGAACGCCAGGCCGCAGGGGCTTGATGGTCCACTACTGATCGAAGCTGATTGCAGAAGGTTTCAATGTCGACCGGGAGCTTCTGATTGAGAACGGCGTCTGGGTCTGGGACGGACCCAAACGGATCTATACCGATTTTCAAAGCAGGTGCACTTGTGACCCAAGCGTTGAGCGCCTTAGAACTCAACAAGCCTCCTAGCCGAAGGATGACCTCGGGCTGCCGAGCTGCGGCAAACTCTTCGGATCGCAGCAGAGCATCAAAGGCAGTAATCGTCCCCTCCTGTGCAATTCGACATCCCGAAGCGGGGTCTGCAATGACGATCCATCCAAGGTGTTGTGCAAGTGCATGAATTGCTGCAACCTCACTCGGGGTTCGCGCAGCTCGCACACCAGCGATGATGACTCCTGTGCGGCCGCTGATTGCAACTTTGAGTCGGGCTAGTTCCTCGTCAGGAACTCCCCACTGTGCGCCAGTAGTCGGAGTGGATCCATCGGGTGGACCTGGGAGAGGCTCGCGCTGGGCTGGCAACTCCCCCGCTACTCCTATCAAAGGTTCCCGGAAGGCAAGATTGACGTGAACTGGACCGGGGTGCTCTCCGAGGGTTCGCAGCCAGCTATCCCGAGCCAAGTCGCGCCACCAGGGTGCCCCGGCGAGAGCTGGAACTCCCGGTTCGCAATACCATCTGACTGCTGAGCCATACAGATCTCGCTGGTCAATCGCCTGCGGTGCACCAACCCCGTGTAGCTCGGGTGGTCGATCCGCAGTCAGCACAAGCAACGGTACAAATGCCTGATGAGCCTCTATGACAGCAGCATGAAACTGCGCCGCTGCAGTTCCGCTCGTGCAGAGCAACATCGCAGCGCGACCAGTAGCCAGACCCAGACCCAGCGCCATGAACGATGCCGATCGCTCGTCATGATGTACATGAACGCGAACGCGTGCATCCTGCGCTGCGGCTAGTGCCATGGGAGTTGAGCGAGATCCAGGGCAGATCACCGCATCGGTGAGACCCAGCCTGACCCATTCGTCGATCAATGTTGCGCAATAGGTCGCTGCAACGTCGGCCCCTGATACATCGGCCACTGGCACATCGGCTCCCGTCACGGGAGTGTCAGCCTTGGGCCCACCGAGAGGTTGTTGCTGTGCCATAACTTGTTCCACCCTACGGTGTATCGGAATGAGTTCGGAACTGAGCCTTTACGCAACTACAACATCGCTTGCTGCTCGCTCCCTCGGGCGCAGCCCGTATGC
Source organism: Bifidobacterium breve (assembly GCA_945901935.1). Taxonomy (GTDB): domain Bacteria; phylum Actinomycetota; class Acidimicrobiia; order Acidimicrobiales; family Microtrichaceae; genus IMCC26207. The sequence continues at coordinate 12,135 of CAMDLX010000037.1, forward strand.
ACGCGTGTTTGTGCATGGTTTCGCCCAGACATCTCGTTGCATGGGGCCCTTTGGGGACCTGCTCGCAGAGTCCGACGGCTTGATCGCAGTTGATGCACCTGGCCACGGCCGCTCGGTTGAGCATGGCGAAGCAAGCATCGCCCAGGGTGCCGAATTGTTATGCGCGACTGCGGGAAGGACTCAGTACATCGGCTATTCCATGGGCGGTCGCATCAGCTTGCAAGCAGCCATCACTCACCCTGAACTTGTCAGCTCGCTGGTTCTGATTGGTGCAACAGCGGGCATAGAAGATCGACAGGAACTTGCTCAGCGACGGGAGTGGGATTATCAGCAGGCGGAACTGCTTGAGCAGGTTGGCCTTGATGCATTCCTGCAATCCTGGCTCGATCAACCCCTTTTTGTTGGCCTGCCTGAAGGTGCACGCTTCGAGACTGAACGTAAGACAAATACTGTTGAGGGCCTAGCGGCAAGCCTTCGCTCAGCAGGTACCTCCTCGATGAGCCCACTGTGGGATCGACTGCACCTCATCCAATGCCCTGTGCTTGTTCTGACTGGCGAACTAGACACTCGTTACTGCGAGGTTGCCGAACGTCTGGTTACAGGAATTGGCAGCGCCGCCACTCACGAGATCATCGCTGGGGCGGGCCACGCTGCACACCTTGAGCAGCCCGAAGCAACTGCAGCAGCAGTGCTGAAGTTTCAGGATCAGACTGAAGCGCCAATCCAGAGTCCAACAGACAACAACAACGCATAGACAATCTGCACTTGGCCGGTTCGAACCAACACCGGAATCAGCGCCGGTCCGCGAGCACCAGACAGCACCTGCGTAATGGGCTGACGGGCCGGCACGATGGCTAGTAGCGCCAACACTGCTAGGGGCCTGCCGCTCAGTCCTGCTAGGAGCGGAACCATGACTACGGGAATCACGATCAGTAACACGTAGAGAATTCTTGTCTTCTGGTCTCCGAGTCGCACGGCTAGTGTCGTCTTCCCTGCCACTGTGTCGCCAGGAATGTCTCGCAGGTTGTTCACCACTAAGAGCGCTGTTGCCAAGCAGCCCATGGCTACTCCTGCGCCAAGGCTTAGCCAAGACAATGATTCAGTTTGAACAAAGGTTGATCCCATGGTGGCGACCAAACCAAAGAACACAAAGACAAAGATCTCGCCGAACCCTGCGTAGCCGTACGGGCGATTCCCTCCGGTATAAAACCATCCCGCGGCGATTGCGGCGAGCCCCACAAAGATCAACTGCGGGTCAACGAAGATCACCAGTGGCAAGCCACAAATTGCAGTCAGCGCAAAGCAGATCAACATTGCGAGCTTGACCTCTGAGGGTGTAGCCAAACCGGAGCCCACTAATCGTGGTGGTCCTGTTCGTGCAGATGGGTCATCAGTCCCGCGCTTGCCGTCGCTGTAATCGTTCGCATAGTTCGTTGCGATTTGCACAAATACGGCAACCCCAAGCGCACAGGCCACAATCCAGACTTGGATCCCCTTCAACACACCAGCCGATGCTCCTGCTGCTACTGCCGTACCAACAAGGACCGGAGCGATAGCAGCCGGCAGGGTTCGAGGGCGGGCGCCCAGAATCCACTTCTTCCAGTTTGTGGGAAGCGGCGGCTTATCTTGTCTTTGGTTGGCGACAGGGCTGTTCATCTTTGGAAGATGTTAGAACTCCTGCTCATCGAGCAGGGCACATGCCTGAGGGTGAGCCCGCAGGGAATCGAGCACAACCTCGGCTTCTTCACCGAAGAACCGAGTTGCGGCCCCCAGTCGATTATGGCGTCGCAGCCCACGAACTCGCACCTCAACAATCTGAAGTCCGCCTCGGCGAAGTAATTGCAAGCGTTCGATTCGCTCCCATTCCAAGTGGTAGCTCATGGTCAGGTTTCGACAATGCAGGCCGTCCTCGTCGAGGGCGGCGCGCTGGGTAACACAACGCCAGGCCAGCACGGCCACAGCGACCAGAGTCAGAACTGCCATGAAGGCCGGAGGCACCGGGTCTGAAGGAGTTGACTCAAGGCCTGAGTCGGAGCTGCGAAACCAGATCAGCCCAATTGCTGCGATCGGCAACAGGACTGCCAACACCCAAGCAGGTGGCCCAGCGGACAACGTTACAACTGCCCCCTGATTCGGCCTGTTCTGCACTCGGCAACTCTAGGTGGCACGCTTAGGACAGTGCGAGAACTCATTGCCCTTGACCTTCCAGCAGGCCCAGCATTCCTTCAGGCGCTCATCAGCGTCTGGGAAGACGGTGATGCTGCGTTGCCGCTTGACCCCAAAGCACCCCTAGCTCACAACGCCGCGATGCTTGACTCGATGCGTCCTGCAGCAGTCCTTGATGCTCATGGAGAGCGCCACAAACTGCCGGGATCGCTTCCCGTAGAGGATGGCGATGCGCTTGTGGTGCTCACCTCTGGCACGACGGGCGAACCCAAGGGCGCTGTGCATACTCATCGGGGCATCGAGTACGCAGCGTTTTGTAGCTCAACTGCTGCAGGCGTCATCGCCAATTCCTGCTGGCTGGCTTGTCTACCTCTCTCTCATGTGGGTGGACTATCGGTGGTGACCAGAGCAGTTCTGACCGGCACTGAATTGCAGATGCTTGAACGAGCGGACCCGAAGGGGATAGCAGAGGCACAACGCCAGGGAGCAACCCATGTTTCGCTGGTGCCCACCCTCCTGGGGCGCATTGACCCAGAGCCTTTCCACAGCATCTTGTTGGGTGGCTCGGCAATCCCTATTGACCGACCCAGCAATACCATTGCCACCTACGGAATGACCGAATCGTTTGGAGGTGTCGTCTACGAAGGCCTTGCTCTCAACGGAGTCGAGATGCGAACCACACCGGATGGATTGATAGAACTCCGCTCCCCCACGATGTTGCGTTCTTACCGCGATGGCAGCAACCCACTCGATGCGCAGGGTTGGCTTCGCACGGGAGATCTTGGGCAGATCGATTCCGCAACAGGAACGCTTAGGGTCCTTGGCCGAGTCGATGAAGTAATCGTGACAGGCGGGGAAAAAGTCTGGCCACACACTGTGGAAGCGGTACTGCTTCAACATGGCGCTGTGAGTGAGGTGGCTGTGATTGGCATAGCCGACCCCGAGTGGGGCGAACGTGTCGTGGCCCTAGTAGTTCCAATGCCAGGTCAGCTTCCTCTGAGCCTGCAAGCTGCACGAGAACTCGTGCGCAATCAGTTACCCGTAGCCTCGGCTCCAAAAGAAATTCGCCTTGTCGATTCGCTGCCGCGGACTTCGGTTGGCAAGCTTCGTAGAATGACACTGACGGAACAACACTCTTCGGGAGAGCGTTAAACGTATGGATGATCAGTGAGCGAAACGAACCCAGGCGAGGACAGCGCTACTAGCGCCGAAGAGATCGGCGTGCGGTTCGATCGCGTGGCACTTGTCGTCAAGCGTCCTACCGACCTGTGGGGAATGATGGCGGAATCCCTTGGAGGGCGATTCGCTGGAAGCGGAACGGGTCAGGGTTACGGGTGGACGGACCTGCGCTTCGCAAATGGATTCATCCTCGAAGGTATCCACCCCGAGGCATCCGAAGGCGAAGAAGAGCCCGGCTCAGAAGTAGTGGAGCGGTTCTTAGAGAAGTATGGAGTCGGTCCACACCACCTGACATTTATGGTGACCGACTTGGCGGGAATGCTCGCTCGTTTACGTGCAGCAGGAATTGAAGCAGTGGCCGAGAATCACGAGGATCCCACTTGGCACGAGGCCTTTCTGCGGCCACGAGATGCACAAGGCGTGGTCCTGCAGTTAGTGCAGATGACCGAACAACCTGCACAGATCCTTGATGAGCCAGAAGGGTTTCCAGAGATCGGGTTTGACCACCCCGTTGCGTCACTGGGCCGAGTGGTACACGCCGTTCATGACCTTGCAGCGGCACTGGAGTTGTTTCGAGATCTTCTTGGCGGCCGAGTGCTCTCATCGGGCGCTGCCATAGACGGAAATCATTGGGCTGAGTTGGGCTGGGGAGGCCCGGGGCGTTTGCGACTGCTCGAAGCGGCGCATGCAGAGATCGCAGAATGGGTTGGTGACCGCCCTGGACGTGTTCGGCACCTGTTCTTTAATTTCGATGAGCCGGGCTATGTACCGGGGGCACACAAAGTTGCGTCTGGTCGCTGGGTTGTTGATTGCGACGAGGTGCTCGGCACCCGCCTTGTGATTTCCTCGAGCGCTCGCTGAACTACCCGCTCGCTGAACTACCGGCTCGCTCAAAGACCGTGCAGCGGCTTTAAAGCAGCATGCCGCCGTCTACAACGATGCAGGTACCGGTGATCCAAGAGGATGCATCAGAGGCCAAGAACAGCGCTGCACGCGCTATGTCCTCGGGTTCTCCTAATCGATGCAGGGGAATCATCTGGGAGATCGCCTCTTCGCCTGATTCCCACAGGGCTCGAGCCATGTCTGTCTTCACGAGACCCGGGCACAGAGCATTGACTCGTACCCCCGGGGCAAGTTCCTTAGCTAGGGATCGCGTCAGGTGTAGCAGTGCTGCCTTTGTCACGTTGTAGTGCCCAATACTGGTTTCGACGCTCAGGCCACCGATAGAAGAGATGTTGATGATGTTGCCGCCATGTTCTGCCATGCTCTGCTTCCAGGCCTGCTGCGCCCAGACAAACGCCCCTCGCAGATTGACGTCATAGGTCTTGTCCAAACGGGGAAGATCAATCTCAATCATCTTGCCCATATAGGGATTCGTAGCAGCGTTGTTCACCAAAATATCTAAGCGACCGAACCGCTCGATCGTGGCAGAAACGCAAGCTTCAGCAGCCTCTGGATTTCCGGCGTTCGCCTCAAAGACTGCTACCTGAGCATCACCCACCGAATCGCCAAACCGGGATTCGATCGCAGCTGCAGTCTCGACAAGAGCCGCCTCTTTACGAGAAGAGATCATGACTTTGGCACCTGCAGCTACAAACTCAGCCGCCATAGCCGCGCCAATTCCACGTGACGCACCCGTAATAAGTGCCACTTTGCCATCGAGCCTCAGGTCCATACCCTCATTCTGCCCGAAGTACGGGGTTGGGTTTATCTAGATCTCATCAATTCGTACGGTCGAACCCCGAGCTAGCGAACGATCTGCAGCAAGTGCTACCCGCAGAGCATCCTCCGCAGCGCTTCCCGGGCACTGATTTGGCCCCTCGCCTGCCACGAGGTCGGCAAAGGCAGCAATCTCGGCTGCGTAAGCCTGATGGAAACGAACCGGAAAACTTGGGTACGGGTCCACAGGCTGCAGGACTCCAGGGTCAGCCGAACGCAGTGGCATCTGCGGCCCTAGCCCAGCGCTTAGGGCATCACGAGAACCAATCACCTCTGTGCGGTGGTCATAACCGACCCCGTTTTGCCGGGTACCAGTCAGCATGGCGAGCGCGCCACCTTCGAGCGTCATGATTGCCGCTGAGGTATCAACATCGTCGTAGCGGGCAAACATCTCATCTACGAGGACTGATCCGCGGGCCACCACGTCAATCGGGGTCCTGCCACTCAGCCAAGCAATCGCGTCAAAATCATGGATATGCATATCGCAAAAAATTGAGCCGGCTGTGGGCAAGTAGCTCTCATGTGGCGGCTCGTAGTCGTGACAAGCAGCGCGTATCAGGTACAGCTCACCTAGGTCACCGGACTCAACAGCGCGGCGCATCTTTAAAAAGCCTGGGTCGAACCTGCGGTGGAAACCGACCTGCAACTCGATGCCTGTTGTGGCTACGTATTGAAGGCATTCTTGAGTGGCAGAAAGATCAAGCGAGATGGGCTTTTCGGAAAAGCAGGGCAAGCCAGCATCGGCTACTGATCGAACGTCTTCAGGGTGTCGAGCGGTTGGAGTAGCAACGACTACGCCTTCGCTGCGTTCCAGGAGTTCCTCAACAGAGGAACACACCGTGGCGATTTCTTGAACACGCAGAACTGCTTGGGGATCAGGCTCGTAGACGAGCACTTCTGTCACTCTTGGCAGTTCAGCCAGATTGGTGATGTGAGTCTGACCAATCCGTCCAGCACCCAAAACTCCGATTCGCATTCAACACCTTTCGCCGAGAGTCGCAGAACATTAGCGGTTCACGCATTGGTACCCCAGTTCTCGGAGGCCGCCCCAAAGCCCAATCGGTGCAGCTCCGCATAGGCGCAACCGGTGCAGCTCTGCATAGGCCCAATCGGTGCAGCTCTGCATAGGTGGGTATCGTGACAGCGTGACGAACCGACTTGCGACTGAGACCAGCCCCTACCTACGCCAGCATGCCGAAAACCCCGTGGACTGGTTTCCTTGGGGACCCGAGGCCTTTGAACTTGCTCGCTCACAAGACCGACCGGTTCTGTTGTCCGTTGGCTACTCGGCCTGCCACTGGTGCCACGTCATGGCGCACGAGTCCTTTGAGGATGAGTCCACAGCCGAACTGATGAATTCGAAATTTGTGAATATCAAGGTGGACCGCGAGGAGCGCCCAGACATCGACGCCATTTATATGGAGGCAACCCAAGCAATGACTGGTCACGGCGGCTGGCCTATGACTGTGTTCATGACACCCGAGGGTGAGCCCTTCTACTGCGGCACGTACTTTCCAAAGGAACCTCGCGGTGGCACGTTGAGCTTTACGCAACTACTCACAGCCATTGAGGATGCTTGGCAAACCCGCAGAGACGAACTCATGGAACAGGCAACTCGACTCGTTCAGAATATTGGGCGCAACCCATCTGCAGGCACTGACGCACCGCTGCCGGTGGCACAGGTGCTCGATGAGGCAACCTTGGCCTTGCTTGCTGCTTATGACCCACAATGGGGAGGATTCGGCGGCGCGCCCAAGTTTCCGCAATCGATGAGCTTGGGACACCTACTGCGACATGTTCGACGTACTGGCTCCGATACAGCGCTTGCGGCAGTGACAACCTCGCTTGACGCTCTTGCCGCCGGGGGAATCTACGACCATATCGGTGGCGGGTTCTCGCGCTACTCCGTAGATGAGCGCTGGTTGGTGCCGCATTTCGAGAAGATGCTTTATGACAATGCCCTGCTCGGGCGGAGCTACTTATGGGCTTGGCAAGTAACGGGTGAGGAACGCTATCTGCAGGTACTCACCGAGATTATTGACTACGTCCTTCGCGACCTTTCACATCCAAGCGGAGGCCGTTACTCCGCCGAGGACGCCGACAGCTTTGCCACTGCAGATGCAGACCACGCAGAGGAGGGTGCCTTCTATGTCTGGACTCCACAAGAGGTGGCGGAAGCTCTTGAGCAGGCAAATCTCGGTCACCTGACCGAGGAGACGCTCGCTTTCTATGGCATCTCAGAGGCTGGCAACTTTGAAGGCGCATCCATCCCAAACCGCATGCACGATCGCGGCAACCTTGAGCGCAGTGCTGGGATCGAATCGGCTCGTGCTGCTCTTTTGGAGAGCCGAGCTACCCGGCCGCGACCTGGTCTAGACAACAAAGTTCTCACCGAGTGGAATGCGCTCATGTTGGCCACCTTGGCTGAAGCAGCAGCAGCTACACAGCGCCAAGACTGGCTGGCGGCAGCAGAGTCCACTGCCAATTTCTTGTGCGAATCCTTGCGAGTGCCATCTGCCGCGGCGACCTCGGGCCAACGCTGGCTGCGGTCATGGCAGGCCGACTTGAATCAAGGTTTGGGGGGCGCTCGACACTTGGCCTACGCCGCCGATTACGCCGCTCTAATCGACGGATTCATCTGCCTGTATGAGGCCACCGGCACCCTGCGCTGGTTGGAAGAGGCAACGACAACAGCAGATAGCCTGATCGAACTCTTTTGGGATATCGACGGTGGAGTGTGGACAACCGGCGAGGATGCCGAACAGTTGGTTTCACGACCAAAAGACCTGATGGACAACGCAACACCTTCGGCAAACAGCATGACAGCCGTTGGCCTGTTGCGCCTCGAAGCCCATACGGGCGAATCACGCTATGGGGAGCATGCTCGCACGATTTTGCGAACCCTCGGTGGGGTGGCCGGCAAGCACGCCATGAGCTTTGGCAATCTGCTCTGGGCGATTGAGTTGCACACACTTGGAGTGACCGAGGTGGTCGTCACCGGAGACCGACCGGATCTTGTTCAGTTGGTGCAGAGCCGCTTTGACCCCGGCAGCATCCTGGCCTGGGGAGAGCCAGGGTCTGGGCCACTGTGGGAAGGCC
>CAMDLX010000038.1 GCA_945901935.1 Bifidobacterium breve
CTGATGTTCTTGCTGCAGTGCCTCGAGTTCTTTATGCGAACTCACCGAACCGTCGTACAAGACTCCGTTGACCTCAGTTGCTTTGTCCTCAAGGATCGACGCGTGATCTTCAGCCTCTTTTTGGCTGCGACGCAGAGCTTTCAGTCGTGTAGCGCACTCCTCTGTGGCGGCTGTGGCCCTGCCAAGTTCCGCCGTTTGGTCAATCACTTCTTGCCGCTGAGGACGAGTCTTTTTCTGATGGCGGATCTGATCGATCCGCGTGTCTAGCATTTGCACACCGAGTAGATCCTCAAGCGATTCCACGCCTCCACCCTACCGGGTGTTTGCTGGCCCGTCGGGTGGAGCCGTCGCAGCGACTCGTCAGGGCAATGACCCCGTCAGGGCAATGACCCCGTCAGGGCGCTGGCTCCGGCACGGGCTCGGGAGTCGGGGCTGGTTCCGGATCTGGTGCAGGTGCCGCGGTAGTTGGCGCTGTCGTTGCTGCAGGGGTAGATGAGCTTGGTGGTCTCGAAGTTGAAGAACCCGCAATAGTGGTCTTGGTTGTACTCGTTGACCCTGACTTACCAGCAGCAGACGTTGATTTTGTCCAAGGATCTGGAATTACCTTTCGAGTGGTTTTGATCCTTCCGGGGGTTGCAAACTGCTGCACAGTTTTTCCCTGCAGATATGGAGCCATGAACGTGTGCCAGACCTTTCCGGCCACTGTGCCACCCTGCACCCTGCCGCCCTTCATCTCGGTTTGCCCAGCAGGGTTTCCGATCCAGACTGCTGTTGAAACCTGCGGCGTGAACCCAACGAACCATACGTCTGTATTCTCACCACCTGCAGCCTCGTTGGTACCAGTCTTGCCTGCCGCTGGCTGACGGTTCGGCAGGGAACCACCCTTGTAGGTTCCACCCGACACCACCCCTTGCAATGCAGCGGTTGCCTGCCGGGCAACGTCAACCGAGATTGCCTGCTCCGCAGCAGGCACATATTCGAACAGAACTGCTCCAGCCTGATCAGTCACTTTCGTTACGAAATGAGCAGGGTTATAGACACCATCGTTGGCAATCGCAGCGTAGGCCGCTGCCATCTCCAATGGTCGAACCGTGGTGCCACCAAGACTCAGCGAGGGGTACTCAGCGGACTCATCAGTCAGCGTGTCAATGCCAAGACGCCGAGCAACATCAACCACTTTTTCGCCGCCAACAGCGGCCTGCAGACGAGCAAACGCACAGTTATTTGAGGACGCGGTTGCCTTTGCTAATTCAATTGTTCCCCCCTTGCATCCAGAGGGCCAAGTGGAGTCCTCAATCCCCCATTCCTTATAGAGTTTTTGGGGTGCAGGGGCAGCCAAGATTGAGTCACGAATCGAGTAGCCAGCCTCGAGGGCGGCGAGAAGCGTGAAAGCCTTGAACGATGATCCGGGGCTTCGTCCCACCTGAGGGGTTGCAATCTCTACCAACCCTTGGCCGGGCAGGTCAGTCTGGCCCACCACCGCGCGCACTGCCCCAGAAGAAGGCTCCACCACGGCCACAGCTGCGACCGTTTCGGGGTTCGCCTTCTTGATTGGGTTCGAGGCCGAGGCGGCCTCTGCGAGCATTTGCGCCCGAGGATCAAGCGTGGAGGTAATCACCAAGCCACCGTTGAAGATTCGTTCACGTCGAAGCGCCTCAGTCGGGGCTAGCCACTCGGCTCGCAGCAACTCGTCTCTGACCTTGCGCTCAAAATAGGTCAGGTCCTGAGCAGTTGCCGAGGAGCTAACTTTCACAATCTCGGTCGGCAGCGGAGTCTCCGCTAGCAGCGCGGCTTCTTGTGCAGTTATTGCGCCCACATCGGCCATGCGTCCCAAGACCACCTGCCGCCTCCGAGTGGCCACCTCGGGAAATCTGATGGGGTCGTAGCCCGTGGGGTTTCGAATCAGCGAAGCAAGAACAGCAGCGTCCCCCCAATCAAGTTCTGCTGCAGATTTCCCAAAGTACATCTGTGCGGCAGCTTCAACCCCATACGCCCCCCGGCCCAGATAGACCGTGTTGAGGTACCGCTCAAGGATCTCATCCTTACAGTCACGACGAGGCCGGTCTTTGCAGAACTGCTGCTCCAACTGAAGGGCAAGGCTGGCCTCTTTTACCTTTCGCTTCATCGACTGTTCGTTACCCACAAGCGACAGCTTGACCAACTGCTGCGTAATAGTGGAGCCACCTTGGGATACACCGCCAGCGGCGCTATTGGCGCGGACTGCTCGCAGCACTGACTTTGCGCTCACCCCATGATGAACATAGAAGTCAGAATCCTCAACGGCGAGGACAGCCTGTTGCATCTGAGTGGATACCTGACTTAGCGGGATAATCACGCGGTTTTCGCTGCCGACCAAGCTTCCCGAGGGCTTTCCGTTCATATCAGTGATGACACTGCCCTGCAGCAGATCGGGAAGCGCAATCTCGGTCCCCTCGTTATAGGACCCACCCCCAGACATATTGGCCATCTCTGGGATCAAAAAAGACGCGATCAATGCAAAGACACAGGCACCCACCAGGGTGATAGCGGTGAATCGCAGGAGCAGCGAGAGTGGTCGAGACATGAGAAAGATGTTTGGGTGTACTTGAGCGTCCAGTAGTACTGGAATTGCTTGACTTTTGTAGCAGTTTCTGGGCTTCAATAACTCTAACCGGTGACCCCAAGCTTGGGCATCTGAGCCAACCTGTATCGTTCACTCATCCTGAGAGTCCACTCTGCTAGTTAGCGGGCGGACCCAACAAGTAGCACCACCCAGCCCCAAGCAGAGAGAACTCATGGCATTAGGAAATCAGCAGCCATTTCGGCGTAAACGAAAGCCGAGCATTGCCCTTGCTGGCGCTGGATATATCGCAGTTGTTCATGCCCTTGCCGCAGATTCTGCGGGCGCGAAAGTGACCGCAGTTGCATCCGCCAGCGGCAAATCCGCTCGACATCTTGCAGGTGAGCTTGATGCAAAGAAGGTCTCTCCTGAGGCCCTTCCTGCTGGCGCAGATTTTCTGATTGTGGCGACTCCACCTGCGCAACACGCTGAGCTTGCAGTGCAAGGCCTTCAAGCTGGGGCTTCGGTACTGGTCGAAAAGCCGCTAGCTACCACCCTGGCCGAGGCGGACCGGATCGTGAGTGCTGCTGTTAGTGCTGCGGCTGCGGCTGCTGGTCAGTCAGCCAAGTCTGGCGGAATACTTCGCTGCGCCGAGAACCTGCTGCATTCCCCAGTCTGGGCACAGGCCGTCACCCTTCGTGCAGGGCTCGGCCCCTTGACTCACCTGTCTCTTCGAACCTTGCAGTCGCCGCCAGATTGGGGACACTTTGCTCAGCCTCTGAGTGCTGGGGGCGTTCTATTCGACCTGGGGCCACACGCGCTCGCACTCGCACTCGGGTTGGCCGATGAGCCTGTCCTCGCAGTAAGCGCCAGCCTCAGCTCTACTCGTCAGGACGGAGCCGATGACTCAGCAGCAGTAGTTCTGCGCTTCGAGTCAGGTTTGCGCGCATCGATTGAGATCTCGTGGGTGTCCGAGATCACCGTCTGGGAAGCTCAGGCCTCGAGCGACTCAGGCGTGTTACGAATCGAGTTGATCCCCGAGGTACTGCTCGAACACAACGGAGACTCGGTAGCCATTGCGTTGCGACACCCTCAGGCAGATGCCACTCTCGAGCAGTTTGGGTACGTGGACCAACTGCTTGACCTGATCTCACAAGACCCGAACCGCCCCGGACAAACCGCAGAACAGGCAAGAACCGTCCTCGAGATCATCTGCGCCGCGTACCAATCCGCAGGCCAGAAAGGCAGCGAGGTTCAACTCCCCTTTGATGGGGATCGTTCGCTGACACCCATGCAAATCTGGAAGGGCTAAGCAAGCACAGCGGTGCCGGCTCGCCCTGGCAGTTGCTAGAAGTCGGCGTTCATCGCAAATTCGCCGGTAACTCCGGTCTGATATGCAGAGACAGTCCGCTCAAAGAAGTTTGTAAGTTCCTGAACGTCTTGGAGCTCCATGAATGCGAAGGGGTTCTTCGATCCGTACTGCTTCGGAAGCCCCAGAGTGGTGAGTCGCTGATCAGCTACAAACTGTAGGTACTCACGCATGTCGCCGAGTGACATTCCAGGGATCCCTTGGGACAGCAGGTCCTCAGCGAACCCGAACTCAACCTCAACGGCCTCTGAGATCATGGTTGCGATACTCGCAGAAAGCTCCTCGTCAAAGAGCTCCGGCTCTTCGCGACGCACCTCTTCGATGACAGAGAATGCAAAGTTCATATGGCCGCTCTCGTCGCGGAAGACCCAGTTTGTGCCAGAGGCCAAACCGTTCAGCAGGCCCTTTGAGCGGAGGAAGTAGACATAGGCAAAAGCTCCGTAAAAGAACAGGCCCTCGATGCAAGCCGCAAAGCAGATCAGGTTCAGCAAAAACTGCTTGCGGTCAGCCCGTGAGTTCAGTTCGTCCAGAGTGTTAATTGAGTCGATCCACTTGAAGCAGAACTCCCCTTTGCGTCGAATCGAAGGAATGTTCTCGATCGCCGCAAATGCCTCTGCACGCTCGTTCTGATCAGGGATGTACGAGTCCAGCAAGGTCAGGTAGAACTGAACATGCAGGGCCTCTTCGTAGAGCTGACGCGACAGGTACATGCGTCCCTCTGGACTATTGATGTGCTTGTACAAGTTGAGCACCAGGTTGTTGGAGACAATCGAGTCTCCGGTTGCGAAGAATGCAACCAGTCGGTTGATGAGGTGCCGCTCGGCAGGAACGATCTTGCGTTGCAGGTCAACGAGGTCATCAGAGAAGTCCACCTCTTCGACTGTCCAAGTATTACGAATTGCATCGCGATACATGTCGTAGAACTGCGGGTACTTCATGGGCCGCAGTGTCAGATTGAACCCTGGGTCGAGCAGGTTTCCGGGTTCAGTAGCCGCAAGGCCACCTGTCCGATTATCGGTAGTGAGATCAATCTCGGGTGATGTATCGACTGTTGGATTGAGTTCGGTTTCGGTCAGTGCAGCTTCAGCTAATGACATGGAAGTTCCTCTGGGGTGGGTGTTCGGGCGGTAATTCGGGCGGGTGTTCGGTCAGGTAATTAGGGGGGTAGATCAGGCGCCGCTGAGCAGCGCAGCCGCGGGGCCTTACTGGCAGGCCTCGCAGCTCTCAGGATCTTCAAGGGAGCAAGCGATTTTTTCTTCCTCGGTATAGGTGCGATTAGCACCTTCCTGAGCAGCGATTTCTGTGTCCACCTCGGACTCGGCACCACGGGTTGGCAACGGCGTGGCTGGAACTCCGCCACCTGTTGGCCCCGAAGTGCTACCCGAGGTACCGGTGGTGGTTTTGTTGATCCGGGTAGCCGGACGTGAGCGCAAGTAGTAAGTGGTCTTCAGGCCCTGCTTCCAAGAATGCATGTACATCGAAGAAAGCTTCTCGATTGTTGGGGACTCCATAAACAAGTTGAGCGATTGCGACTGGTCGATATATGCACCACGACCTGCAGCCATATCGATCAAGGAGCGCATAGGGATTTCCCATGCCGTGCGGAAGAGTTGTCGAACATCCTCCGGAATCTCCTCAACTTCTTGAACTGACCCTTCAGCGCGCTTGATGGCTGCGATCACTGGCTCAGTCCACAAGTCGAGCGCCTGCAGTTCACGCACCAGATAGGCATTGATCTGCAAGAACTCACCCGAAAGCGTTTCACGCTTGAACAGGTTGGAGACTTGAGGTTCGATGCACTCATAGCAGCCGGCAATTGATGCGATCGTCGCAGTTGGGGCAATCGCAATGAGCAGAGAATTACGCAAGCCGTGAGTTGCGATGCTCTCTTTGAGCGCTGCCCAACGGGCCGGACCGGTGGGTGTAATTCCCCAGAGGTCAAACTGGAGATCGCCCTTGGATGCTCGGGTCTCTTCCCATCCACCATGCGATCCACCAGCTTGAGCAAGCTTGTTCGATGCAGTGAGCGCATGGAAGTAGATCTCTTCAGAGATTCGGGTCGAGAGCTCGCGAGCCTCTGGCGAATCAAAGGCCAAGCGCAGCTTGAAGAACACATCCTGCAGGCCCATCAGACCAAGTCCAACGGGTCGCCACTTGGCATTCGAGGTGCCCGCAGCGTCAGTCGGATAGAAGTTGATGTCGACTACCCGATCAAGGAACGGAACCGCTAGCTGCACAACCTCTGCGAGCCGGTCGTAATCAAAGGCCAACTTCCCGTCTTCGCCTGTGCGAACCATGGCTCCCAAGTTGACCGAACCCAGGTTGCACACGGCAGTCTCGGACTGATTGGTGACCTCAAGAATCTCGGTGCACAGGTTGGACAGGTGCACCACGTTGGGGGTTCCATCGGCGGAGTTGGTGCCAGTCTGGTTGCACTTCAGGTTTGATGCGTCCTTGAAGGTCATCCAGCCGTTTCCGGTTTCGGCCAAGCTTCGCATCATGCGGCTATACAACTGACGAGCCGGGATCTGCTCCTCGTACAAGCCCTCGTTCTCTGCCTGCAGGTAGGCCTCACGGAACTCATCGCCGAACAGGTCGACTAGGTGTGGCACCTTCTTGGGATCGAATAGCGACCACTGCCAGTCTTGTTCAACTCGCTCCATAAACAGGTCGGGAACCCAGTTGGACAGGTTGAGGTTGTGAGTCCGTCGGGCGCCGTCACCAGTGTTTTCTTTGAGCTCAAGGAAAGCCTCAATATCGGCATGCCAAGTTTCGAGATACACACAGGCTGCACCCTTGCGGCGCCCGCCCTGGTTGACTGCGGCTACTGAGGAGTCAAGGGTCTTGAGCCAAGGAACAATGCCGTTCGATAGGCCGTTTGTTCCCCGGATGAGTGAGCCGCGAGAACGGATTCGACTGTAGGAGAGTCCGATTCCGCCGGCATGCTTAGAAAGCCGAGCAACATCGCGATAGCGATCGTAGATGGCATCAAGGTTGTCTTCTGGGGAATCGAGCAGGTAGCAGCTCGACATTTGGGGATGCGTGGTTCCCGAGTTGAACAGAGTGGGCGAGGAAGGCAGATAGTCGAGCGAAGAGATGAGTTGGTAGAACTCGATTGCCTCTTCAGGGGAGGTGGAGAGACCACAAGCCACGCGCAACAAGAAGTACTGCGGGGTCTCGATCACGCTGCGTGTCTCTGGGTGGCGCAGGAGGTACCGGTCATAGACCGTGCGCAGACCGAAGAACTCATAGAGCCAGTTGCGCTCCGGGAGAATCGCATCATTGAGCTTGCGAGCGTGAGTAGCCACCATTGCAGCGGTTTCGGGTCCGATGACGCCCTGAGCGCTACCGAGTGCGACTGACTGGGAGAAGGAGTAGATGTCTTGGTTTTGGACTTCTTTGTCCACCACTGTTGCCAACAGGCGAGCTGCAAGCTTGGAATAGTTGGGCTCCTCTGCAATGAAGGCAGCCGCAGTTCGGATCGACAAGTTGTCGAGTTCTTCGGTGGTTGCTCCATCGACGAGTCCGGAGATCGTGCGAGTAGCTACTCGCATGGCGTCGACGTTTTCTAAACCTGCAGCGCAGCGAGCAACGGCGCGCACGATCTTGTTCAGATCTACTGGCTCGAGGGTGCCGTCGCGTTTGGCAACTCGCATCTGGATACCGATCCCTGATGCCTCAACATCTTGGCCCCCTAGTACTTCGATTTCTCTCAGATCTTCTGAAATTGCCACTCGATTTCCCCGTTCCCTGACTTCTCGTCTTTTTGTGTGCTGGATGTAGATATCTGGCCTTCGAAGCTGCCGCCCTGGCCGCTGTGCCACATGTCTCTTAGTCGCTGCAGTTTTCTTCCGGAACCACCACATGTAGGGGCAGTTCCGAGGTCACACCCTAGATGTGGTGGTGCAGGCATGTAATTACAGACGCGTAACTACTCTGCTGTCAACACTATCAGGAAGACTTTTTTAAAGAATTTTGGGATCGCGCGGAGTGAGGCGAACATCACCACAAGCGGTGAGATTTGTGGCACTGAGCTCTGGGAAACTGCGCGAAGCGACAAGAGGCGACTCAATATCGGTGGCGCGGCCCATTGGGGCTACCGTGAAGCGGTGGACCCGACTGAACGAGTGCCTTCAACACCTGCTCTTCAACCAGGGTCAGCCGAAGGGCCACTCTGGGACCCGTCAGCCATTCCTGCTGCCACGGTGATCGTCTTACGAAATAGCCCTGACGGAATCAATGTGCTCATGTTGAAACGCAATCGCGATCTTGCCTTTGCTGGCGGCATGTGGGTATTTCCTGGTGGGCGCATTGATCCTGAAGATTTCGAGTCGGCAGGAATCCAAACGGCGCAAACACAAACAGCCCAACTCACGGACCCGCAGTTGAATGACCGGGACCTTGAACGCTCTGCCGCAGTAGCCGCAGTTCGTGAGGCACGAGAAGAAGCCAACCTGTTTCTGCAGGTGGCTGATCTGAGGCGCTGGTCACACTGGACCCCGCCGCCTGAAACTCCGAAGCGTTTTAGCACTGCGTTCTTTATTGCGCCCTGGCGTGAGAACTCGGGCGAGGTCACTGTTGATGACGGTGAAATTCGTGAACATCGATGGGAACTACCAGCTCGGGTACTTGAACTGCGTGCCGCTGGCGAGGTTGGTCTCACTCCCCCGACCTTCATCACCTTGAGTCAGTTGCTGCGATTTGGAACTGTGGCCGACGTATTCGCAGCATCTGAGACTCGACCCTTCGAACATTTTGCGACTCGTATTGCTGTAGACGGAGCCGAAATTATTGCGATGTACCACGGGGACTCGGGTTACGACAGCGGAGACCCGAATCTAGGCGGTGCCAAACACCGGCTCCGGATGGCAACTACGTGGCAGTACGAACGAGATACACAAGCCGATGAGTGACGAGTCTGATTTCTACGGGTCTGGGACTGGCCATGACACTGGCGCTGGCACTGGCACTGGTCATGACGAGCGGAGTGGATCCGAGGTGCTCGCACCTGAGCAGATCCTGTGCGTGGACTGTGGTGGCACGTGCCACTTGCTGACTCGGCCGTATTTGGAAGAGGACGGGAGCCAAGGCTTTCGGCCCGGCGACATCGTCGCTTACCGCTGTTCGGACTGCCTCGACCGATGGGATATCGAACTCGAGTAGTCGGACGGGCTCTGGCGGACTGGATCTGGCGAACTGGATCTGACTGTGTGGCCGCCCCAATGAGAAGGCATTGAACCTCGGCAGTAGGATGAGGCACCGCTTGCACTGCTCAGCAACTCGGAGTAGTGCTGCATCCGCTTCCCTCACGTCATCCGGAGTCCAGAACTCACATGTCCATGCCCCCATCTGATGCTTCACCCGAGTCTGATCAGCCGTACCCGACGGTTCCCACCCGAGGCGACTTTCCTGCCATTGAGCGGCGAATCCTTGACCGCTGGGCTGAACAAAACACCTTTGAGCGCTCCGTTGACCAAGTAGAGGCTGGCGGGGGTCAGGACACCGAGTTTGTCTTCTATGACGGGCCTCCCTTTGCCAACGGGTTGCCGCACTATGGCCACTTGCTCACGGGCTATGTCAAGGACGTGGTTCCTCGCTATCAAACCATGCTGGGTAAACGAGTCGAGCGGCGCTTCGGCTGGGACTGCCATGGTTTGCCGGCAGAGATGCAGACCGAGAAAGAACTCGGTGTGTCTGGTCGAGTTGCGATAACGGAATACGGCATTGACAAGTTCAATGATCAATGTCGGTCCTCAGTACTTCAGTTCACCCAAGAATGGGAGCGCTACGTCAGCCGCCAAGCCCGTTGGGTGGACTTCGAAAACGATTACAAGACCATGGACGCCACGTATATGGAGTCGGTGATTTGGGCCTTCTCTCAGCTCTATGAGAAGGGCTTGGTGTATGAGGCCTACCGAGTCATGCCATATTCCTGGGCTGCGGAAACGCCACTCTCCAATTTTGAGATTCGTCTAGATGACGCAACGCGCCCGAGACAAGATCCTGCGTTGACCGTTGCGTTCTCGCTTGAGGCAATCAGTGGCGAGGCGGCCGACTTGCCAACTGCCCTGCAGGGCAGTGACGGCGCCGAGATCTGGGCTTGGACCACCACACCTTGGACCTTGCCCTCAAACCTGGCTCTTGCGGTGGGTCCAGAAGTTACCTACTCCGTTGTAGAGATTGCATCGGGTAGCCGCGCCGGCCGACGAGTGCTGATCGGCGCAAACGCAGTGTCGAAATATGAGCATGAACTTGGCGAGGGTCACCGAGTGATTGCTCAACTGAAGGGCTCAGAACTCGGGGGGCTGCGATACCGACCGATGTTTGAGTATTTCGCCAGTCACCCAGACAGCTTTCGTGTGCTGATCGACGAGTACGTCACCGACGATGACGGCACAGGCGTGGTGCATATGGCACCCGGCTTTGGTGAGGATGATCAGCGTGTGTGCGAAGCCAATGGCATTGTCCTGGTCTGCCCGGTAGATGACTCTGGCCGCTTCACTGCAGAGGTCACCGACTACCAATCACAGAATGTCTTTGACGCCAACCCGCTGATCATTTCGGACCTCAAAGCTGCTGGAATCGTGATTCGTCACGATACCTACGACCACAACTATCCCCATTGCTGGCGCACAGACACACCAATCATTTACAAGGCCGTCTCATCTTGGTACGTGGAAGTCACTGCTATCCGAGACCGCCTCGTTGAACTCAATCAGGAGATCAACTGGATTCCGTCCCATGTGCGAGACGGGCAGTTCGGCAAATGGCTCGAAGGTGCCCGAGATTGGTCCATCTCCAGAAACCGTTTCTGGGGCTCTCCAATTCCTGTCTGGCGAAGCGATAACCCCGAGTACCCCCGCATTGACGTGTACGGGTCACTAGACGAGATCGAACGAGACTTCGGCGTACGGCCAGAGAATCTGCACCGGCCCTTTATCGACGATCTGACTCGGCCGAACCCGGATGACCCAAGCGGCGAGTCCACCATGCGGCGGGTATCAGAAGTCTTTGATTGCTGGTTTGAGTCAGGATCCATGCCCTTTGCTCAGGTGCACTATCCCTTCGAGAATCAACAGTGGTTCGATGAGCACTCCCCCGCTGATTTCATTGTCGAATACATTGCACAGTCCCGCGGATGGTTCTACACCTTGCATGTGCTCTCGGGAGCACTCTTCGATCGACCAGCATTTTCAAATGTGATCTGCCACGGCGTAGTTCTCGACAACGAGGGACGCAAGCTCTCAAAGAAGCTTCGCAATTACCCCGACCCAGTCGAGGTATTTGAGTCTCACGGCTCCGATGCTCTTCGGTGGTACTTGATGTCTTCTCCCATCCTGCGCGGCGGAGACCTGCGCATTGCAACGGATGCTTCGGACATCACCGAAGTAGTTCGCTTAGTCATCAACCCCATCTGGAACGCCTACTCATTCTTTACGCTCTACGCGAATGCCGACGGCTACACCGCACAACGGCGCACGGATGCGACAGGCTTGCTCGACCGCTACATCTTGGCAAAGACAGCCGCTCTCATTGACTCCGTCACCGCCAAAATGGACGCCTACGACATTGCCGGTGCCTGCGCCGAGGTTCAGTTGTTCCTAGATGCCCTCAACAATTGGTACATCCGCCGATCCCGAGAGCGTTTCTGGGCACCCGGGAGTGGTACCGACTCGGTTACAAAACAACATAAAGAGGACGCGTACGACACGCTCTTCACAGTGTTGTGCACTCTGGTCAAGGTGGTCGCACCATTGCTGCCGCTCGTTGCCGAAGAGATCTACTTAGGCCTATGTGGAGAAGGCCCACTTGGGGATGCAAGTGTGCATCTGCAACCGTGGCCGACCTCGGACGATCTGCGACATGACCCTGACCTAGTCATGCACATGGATCAGGTGCGGGAGGTGTGCTCGGTTGCACTCGGGCTCCGAGAGGAACGACGACTCCGTGCTCGCCTGCCCCTGAGCAAGCTCACGGTGGCAAGTCGCACAACCTCTGGCCTTGCAGAACTGACAGCCTTGATTCGCGACGAAGTGAACGTCAAAGAGGTAGTACTCACCGATGATCTGACCTCGGTAGGGCAGTTCATTCTTCGGCCTCGCGCTGCAGTACTCGGACCGCGTCTTGGCAAGGCTGTCCAGCAGGTCATTCAGGCAGCAAAGGCCGGCGACTGGACCCAGAACCCTGATGGGACAGTCACTGTGGCCGAGCAGGTGCTCAACACTGAGGAGTTCGAGTTGGCTCTTGAGCCACGCGAAGGTGTCGCCGCTGCACCACTGCGCGGCAGCGATGCCGTGGTCGAACTCGACGTTCACGTCACTACCGAACTAGCAGCTGAGGGAATGGCCCGCGATTTGGTTCGCATGGTTCAACAAGCGCGAAAAGATGAGGGGCTGCAGGTAACTGATCGAATCGAACTCACCCTACTGATGCCCGCTGAACTCGCTGAGGGGATCGACCCTCATATGAAGTGGATGTCCGAGCAAGTGCTCGCCATCTCTACGGTGATTACCGTTACGGATGAGGGAGACACCACAACTAGCGAGCTTTCGCTGCCGCACGGCGGGCAGATCGACGGCCACACTGTTGCACTTTCGGTGAGAACTGTCTGACGCTCTGGGGCACTCTGCGGCACTCTGGGCCCTCTGGGCCCTCTGCGGGACCTAGTTTTGCAGTCTGTTCTAGAAGAAGCCTTGACTCTGGCCATCGGGCGCAGAGCGCTGTTGGCCTGCCTGCAATTGTCTGGCACTTCCGGCATCACGGATGCCCTGTACCTGCAGCATCTTTGTTCCATCAAGGAGCCGCATCGTGCTGAACCCCTGCCGATCAGGCTGACTGATCGAGATTTCTACGGTGGACACATTGAGCGACTGCACCAACGCCTTCGGAGTCCGACTCACCACGAGGATGAGGCGACGATCTGCTCGCGCCACAATGCAGGCCGATCCTTTGACCCAGCCCTGAACCAGTGCACTCACGGTTTCCCCATCCTGAAGCGATGCTAGAAGCGGCGCAAAATTGGGTGAGGCATCACGAACAGACTGAGGGTCGAGGCCCGTCAAGATGGCTATCAACGAGTCTGGTAACGCAGCACTCGCTGAGGGAGTTGGCTTTGCAGCGGCGGCACGAGGCTTGCTGACACCAGGCTCGAACAGGTTCCGCTGCGGTCGCTGTTTCGCTGGCTGAGCGGCTTGAACTGGCTCCGCAGACTCAGGTTCAGGTGCTGGCTCAGGCGCAGGCGCTGGTGCAGGTGGTGCAGGCGGTGCAGGTGGTGCAGGTGGTGCAGGCGCTGGTGCAGGTGGTGCAGGTGGCGGCCAAGGTTCCGGCTCTGGTGCTGGCGCTGGCCAAGGTTCGGGCTCTGGATCTGGCTCAGGCTCAGGCTCCGGCCAAGGTTCTGGATCTGGCTCTGGTAGCAGCGGCGCAAGGGGCTCGGACCAAGGTGCTGGTGCTGGTGCTGGCATTGGCACTGGCTCAGGGGGTGGCTCTGGTGCAGGCAGCGGCTCTGGCTCTGGCGCCGGTGCGGGAACGGATTGAGCCGATAGCTCTGATGCTGAAGGATGCTCGAGAACCTGAGCAAATGGATTAACCGGCTCGGCAGAAGATTCTACGGGAACCTGCTCGACAGCCGGCGCAGGCTGCGGTTGGTCTTGTCGCGGCTCGCCACCGAGCACCGCAAACTTCTGAGCAGTGGGTGTTAATGGCTCAACGCTCGCAGGCTGGGCTGGCGGTGGACTCACTGGCGGCGCGCTCGCCTCGGTGTCTGGCTCGGGCTCGGGCGGATTCGGTTGCGGCGGGGGTGGCGGCGGCAGTGGCGGGCTCAGTGGTGGCGGCAGTGGCGGGCTCAGTGGTGGTGGCGGCAGTGGCGAGCTCAGCGGAGGCGGGCTCAGCGGCGGCGGGGTAACCGGTTCAGGAGCAATCGGTTCAGGAGCAATCGGTTCAGGAGCAATTGGTTCAGGAGCGATCGGTTCAGCAGCGACGGGCGCAACGCTAGTTCTGGTGTTTGGTCGACTGAAGAGTTGCCTGGTGGGTCTACGGGCAGCCCGTTCGGTTACCAGATTGGGGGGAGCCGGATGAGCGGGTTGCGGGTTGGCGGGTAGCGAAGGAACAGCCTGAGTTGCTGAATCAGGAGGAGCGGCAGACGCGGCGGGTGCTAGCGGAGGAGGTTCAAATGATGCGAGCGGAGGAGGGAACGATGCGGCGGGTGCCAGAGGAGGAGGATCAAGAGGAGCAGCCACAGGTTCGGGGGCAGCAGTTTGGACGGGGGTAAATATGGGAACGGCTGCAGGCTCAGGATGCAGTTCAGGCTCAGTCGGCAATACGGGCTCGGCAGGTTGAACCTGTTGCGTAGGAGCATCTGGGCCAGGAACAGCTACTGGCGTTGCGATAGAGAACACATCTTCTTCGGTTACTAGCGCTGCGGTTGCTATGGCATGCAGCGCCTGTTCGCGCGAGAACGTCGGAACAGACAAGAACTCATCGCTCGAGGATCCCCGACGCTTAGTGGGGCTTGTCGGGTTGCTCGGGCTTGTCGGGCTTGTCGGGCTTGTCGTAACGACAGGCTCAGCACTCTTGGGTGTCTTTGCCTTCTTACGCTTGCCCCTCATTGACGCAGATCCTCCAGAGTCTCCGAGTGCTTCAAGTGGCGGCACAGAAGCTGCCCATCGCGCTGGAACTGCTGCGGCAATGATTCCCAGAGTTGAAGCTGCCACTGTAGTGACCAACAGAACCGGTACCGGGATTACAAACCCAGAGATTCCGAAACTGCTGAGCGAGTTAACCGCGACGCGGGCTCCCAGAATTCCGAGGAGCAGTCCCAAGAAGGTGCCGATGACGGCAAAGGCTGCGCCTTCAACCAAAACCAATCGCATGACCTGACGTCGGCTCGCACCGGCAGCACGGAGCAAGCCGAACTCCCGGCGGCGCTCCCCCACTGACAACAACAGGGTATTGATCACACCGACTAGGGCCTGCAGAAGCGTAAATAACAACATCCACTGAATAACCCGCTCAAAGCCGCGCAGTAGATCGGCACGACTCGACACGAACTCCGCTGGCCGCAACACCGATTTCACTCCGTAACTCTTCGCCAGCTTTTCAACTGAACGGCGCGCCGCTGCAGTGTCGTTCTTGAGTGCGACCAGTCCGGCAATATCCACCGAGGCCGGAACTTGACGACTGACAATCTCTCGGTCCATCACCGCCTCTCCTAGCAGCAGCGAACCAGTTCCGTAGATGCCCTCCACCTTGAGGGTCTCGATTCCTTGGCTCGTAAACTCAACCGCAATCTGATCGCCAACCTGAACGCCGAGCTGCTTCGCTGTCTTCTCCGCCAGTGCTACCCCCTCCAGGCTGATTTCCTTGGGCGTCACACCAATCCACCCGGGTGAGAGCACTTGATCGAGAGAGTCCCCATCAATGCCTGTTAGGCGAACGGGCACCTGATTAATCGTGACTCGCCCTACTTGCCATCCGCTAACTGCCTCAACATCTGGCAACTCTGAGACTCGCTCTAACAAGTCAGCAGGCAGGCCACCGCGAGTAAAGGTCCCAGAGTCAATAACTAGGTCGGACTGCACTAGGTCGCCAACGTCAGAGTCAATGGCCGAGGTGAACGAAGCCAGAAATACTGCAAGACCTGCAACCACACCAGTTGCTAAGAGGAGTGCTCCCGTCGTAGCCGCTGTCCTGGTGCGGTTGCGGAGTGCATCCCGGGCACCGATTCGCCGAAGTGCCTTTGACCGGGTGGGCACTGCCCGAATCCCAAGTGCAACCGCAGAGGCAAGCACCGTTGGCACCATCGAAACAAACACAACGGCCACAAGGACGAAGATGGCAACAGAGAAGGCAACACTGTTGGAGCTGTTGGTGATGATCATGAAGCCACCAACTAGTACCGCCGCTGCAACGCCCATCAACACTGACCGCACAAAGCGGAAGAACACCGATGGTGAGCGCGCAGTATCGGCCTCTACAACAGCCTCGATAGGCGCCACCGAGCATGCTCTCCACGCTGGAAATACGGCCGCCAACAGGGTTGCAACACACCCAACCACTACGGCCAAAACCAATGCTGGTATCGAAACTAGGGACCCACCTACTGGGATCGCTGTTCCGAGCGAGCCCAGAACAGCCTCGATCAATCTGGCCAGTAGCAGTCCGACGGGGGCACCGATGAGAGAACCGATGACGGCTAGCACTGCAGCTTCGAGCAGGGCCACTTGCATCAACTGATGCCGCTTCGCTCCGAACAAGCGGAATGTCGCAAAGCTTTGTCGTCTATAGGAATACAACAGCGTGAGCGAGTTGGCCACGGTTGCCATGCCCACCAACAACGCAAGGGCCGCGAAACCAATAATGAGCCCTCGGATCAGAGCAAAGCTTCGAGTCAGGCTTTCTTGGCGATGAACTGCCCCAGTGGGCCCGTCAACGACAATTGCTCCAGCGGGCAGACTCGCTGCGATCCTGGCTTGGACTAGCGCAGGGTCTGCGTCTTTGGTCAGGCGAATGGCTACCCGGTTGTCGTTGTCCGGAAGGTCAAAGAGAATGCGAGCCTGCTCGGTGGAAAACAGCGCCAAACTTGATCCATCCGGCAGGTTTCCTTTGTCGGTAGTAATGATCCCGACGATTTCATAGGGTGCAATTTTGGTCTTGCCTGCCACCACCACCTGATCGCCAACTTGTAGCCCGGCTTTGGCGGCCGATCTTTTGTCGATCACGACCTCGTTCGGAGCCACCGGTGGCCGACCCTTGCCCACAAATTCATAGGGCGTCAGTTGCGCATCCGAGGGCCAGTTCGATCCAAGTGGTTGCTCCGACAGGCCCGGAGCGACGATCGGGTCGCCGTCTTCGCCTAGCAACACAGTGGCCTCTTCGATTCGCGGCGAGACAGCCGCTATGCCCTGTTGCCCCTCAAGGGACTGTGCAATAAAGCTTGGAATAAGACGACGGGTCTGCTCAAGGGCAGACTCATAGGCAACGTCTCCCTCGACAATAAGGTCCGCCGGTTCAGCGCCAGCGGCGGCTAAGTCTGCGAGTCCCTCAGAGACCCGATCAAGCAATGTGAGAGCGCCGGCCAAATAGCCAACGCTCAGCGCAATAGCAACAGTCGCGAGTGCAAGTCGGCGGCGCTGTCGCAGCACGGCGACAGACATCCTCCAGGTCCCGATTCCGGGCCGCTTACCGGAAACGAACGACATCCTGCGAACCCTACTCCTGCAGGTGACGCAACCCGGTGAGGCTATACATCTTGAGCCTCACGAGGTTGCCAGCTCAAGCACTTGTTCCATGTCTTCGGAACACAACACTCCGTGAACTGTGGTTCCGTCAGTAACCACGGCCCGCCAGGACTGACCCGACCCCAATCGCCCCAAGACCTCTGCAACAGACTCGCTGGGATGCACCCGCGGCAAGCTCCACATTGGCTCAACAAAAGACTCGATGGGGACGACTGAACGCTGTGCCGGCGGCACGCGAAGCACCGCATCAGGCATGACTAGCGAAGCAACGTGACCTAGTGAATCCACAACAGGAACAAGCGGAGCGCCAGGGTTTCGCTTCAGCGTCTGCTCAAGCTGAGCGATCGAAGCCGTGCAGGCCAGCGGGCTAGGCAGCTTTCTTCCAAGTCCGCCAACTGCTCGGTCTAATAACTCGGGCTGCGCTGCAGAGGCCTTCCATTCGGAGCGGGCCGCAACGAAGAGGAATACGGCAAGAATCAGAATCCAGAATCCAGACCACACCGACCACCAAGCAATGCAGGCAAGCGAGAAGGCCACCAGAGCTACGGCAAGAATCTGCCCGATTAAGGCAGCCATGCGAGTTGCGGGAATTTTGCGGCGAGATCGTCGCCACAAGATGGCGCGAAGCATTCTGCCGCCGTCTAGAGGAAACGCCGGCAACAGGTTGCTGATGGCCAGCACCACGTTGATTGCACTGAGCCAAATCAACAGACTCAGCAGAACCCGTGAACCATTCAATTGATCAACAAACCAGAAGCAGCCAGCAAAGATGGCTGCCATCACAAGGCTCATGGCGGGCCCTGCAGCAGCAATACGGAACTCCGCACCCGGGTTGTCCGCATCGCCTTCCAGCTTGGCTACTCCGCCAAACAGCCAGAGTGTGATCTCAACTACCTTCACATCGTTTCGATCGGCGATGTAGCTATGTCCCAGTTCGTGGCCGACTAGAGAGACTAAAAAACCGATGACGCCAATCACCCCTGCAAACCAATAAGCGCTTGACGGATGATCGGGAGCGGCTACCGGCAACGAGATGGTGGCCAGACTAAAGGCCAACAGCACGCAAACAATCAGCACACCCCAGTTCAGACCGATGGGGACACCGAGCAGTTTTCCTATGCGGAGGTGGGTCTTCATGGCCCTGTTGAGCGTACTGCCCGAGGGCCTCAACTCCGCCGCGTTGTTCTAGTTAACTGAGAGCCCGCTCTTGCTTGAATTACTCAGGCTGTATTCAATACAGAGGTGACCCTGGACCGAGCGAACCAGCCTGACCTGCTGAACTTGGTCCTTCGAAGGGCCGAACTGTTGGCAAGTATGGATGCAACAGTGCCTTTGACCTCGGCGGCGGCGGACCTGACGGATGAACTCGCCGCAGTGACAGCAGAATTGAAGATACGACTCGAGAGCGCTCCGATGGCCGTTCGCAGGCTGACACTCGGCGAGCCTGGGGACTTGTGTGACCGTCTGGCTCTGGCTGAGCCGATTCATCCGTTTGCTTCGAGCAGCCCAGCGGATCGCGAAGCTGACATTGCTGACCGATTCGCTCCGGACCGGCGCTGTTTCGTTCTCGAGCATCCCCTGCTTTGGGGGCATCCGCTGAACGTGGTGTGGGTTGCGCTTCTTGGTTCGAGGCCCGCAGCAATGCCTCAAATTCTCGACCCCGATCGAACCCAACTCGACCCATCAGATGCCACCACCGCTGTCTTTTATTCAATTTGGAATGTTGAGGCTGGACTGAGCGGCATTCCTGGCGGCGCCTCGTTGCTGACTGGAGCGATGGATCTGCTCACATCGGAGTTTCCCAGGCTGAGTGAGTTCGTCACGCTTTCACCGATCCCCGGTTACCGAGAGTGGCTCTCTCGAGAGCAAGCTGTGAGTCACAGCCCCGAGGAACTCGTGAAAGGCTGCGCGAAGTACTTGTGCAGCTTGGGTGAAACTGGACGCCCGATCGACCCCGTGGCCAGGTTCCACCTAGGAAACGGTGCACGCCTTGTTCAGATAAACCCCAAGGCTGATCTGTCGGATCGAGGAACTGAGCGCTCGTTTGGGATCATGGCGAACTACTTGTACGAACCCGAGGATCGCGCTGCCAATAAGGCCGCCGTTCGCCAGGGGGACATCCCGATTGGCGCTCAAGTTCAAGAGTTACTCGGCTAGCTACCCGACCAGGCCGAGGCGAGTTTTTACAAGCCCAAGATTAGGGCGTTGATTTGAGAACTCATGGCTAGTGCGAGGGGTGTAAAATCGCATTTCTGTGACTGCCCCCGACACTGCATCGCCTCGGGCCGCTACCTCGCAATCCCCCCTGCTGCTGACGGCCCTGCAATGGGCCACGCCGATTGCAGCCGTTGGTCTAACAGTCCTGTGGCTCCTTTGGGGGGCAAACGAGCCGGGGGCAATCAGCCTGATTGTTCTTGTGGCTGCAGTCGCCGCATACCTAGTAATGCTTGTCAGTTCCCGTCATGGAACTGCCGTGCCGGTGAACGCTGCGATTGCGTTAAGCGGTAGTGCCCTAGTCCTGGTGGCGATCGCACCAATCCATCACTCCCGGGATTTGTACCTGTACAACTCTTACGGCCGTTTAGTTTCGGTGCATCACCTGAATCCCTTTTTTCACCCACCGAATTCCGCACCCACAGACCCAACTCTGGGGTTTGTTGCCTCTCGGTGGCATGATCAG
>CAMDLX010000039.1 GCA_945901935.1 Bifidobacterium breve
GGCGGGCCATCAGCGATGATGTTGACAAACAGAATCTGAATCGCATTGAACAGTGCGCCGAACCCTGCGAGTTGAGCCCCGAGGATGACAAAGATGGCCGAAATGTTTGTGGTCAGCTGAAAGCGCACGAAGGTCAAGATGTTGTCGTAGATCGCCCGACCGCCCTCAACGGCGTGAACGATGGTTGCAAAGTTGTCATCGGTGAGGACCATGTCCCCCGCCTCTTTCGTGACCGCGGTGCCAGTGATTCCCATGGCCACGCCAATCTCGGCCTCCTTGAGCGACGCTGCGTCGTTTACGCCATCACCAGTCATCGCCACAATTTTTCCGGTTGACTGCAGCGCTTTCACTACCCGAACTTTGTGTTCTGCCGAGACCCGAGCACAGACGCCAATCTGATCGATCTGTGTGGGAAGGTCCTCGTCAGAGATTCGATCCAGCTCGGCACCTGTGACCACTCGACCTTGAATACCCAGCACTTCAGCAATCGCGCCTGCCGTCGAGGCATGGTCACCCGTGATCATTTTCACACCGATGCCGGCCGTGGCACATTCGGCAATGGCTGCAATGGCCTCTGGCCGCGGCGGATCAAGAATTCCGACTAGGCCGACTAGATGCAACTCGCCGACCTCGGCAACAAGGTCTCCGTCATAGTCCCCGGGGGCAACGGGCAATTCAAGAGTTGCAAGCGCCAGCACTCGCAACCCTGTTGCTCCAAGGGAGTCATTCAGTTGGAGGAGTTCTTCGCGAGTCTGATCAGAGATGGTTCCTTGGTTTGCTGTGACCGAAGAGGTAGAGCATCGAGCGATCACGACATCCGGAGCACCCTTCACCACGAGCAACGACTTGCTGCGATTCTCGGCTTGAGGATGAAGCGTTGCCATGAACTTGGTACTCGAATCGAAGGGGACCTCGTCAATACGAGCCAGGTCTTGGCGCAGGCCTTCGGTGTCGAGACCACCCTTGGCGGCTAGAACAAGCAGTGCACCTTCGGTTGGATCTCCAACGAGTTCGGTGTGCCCATCTTCAACACGCAGATGCGCATCGTTACACAGCAGACCCGCAAGAAGCGCTGGTGCTAGTTCCTGTTGGTTATATGCCTCAGACCCAGCCCCCTCCGAGTCGGCAACAATCTCACCTACAGGTTCGTAACCCAGACCGGAGACCTCATAACGGCGGCCCGCAGCGAGGACACAGGTTGCAGTCATCTGATTGAGTGTCAATGTCCCGGTCTTATCGGAACAGATCACATTGGTAGACCCCAGGGTCTCGACCGATGCCAGCCGCTTCACGATTGCATTACGTTTAGCCATGCGGCTCACACCAATAGCCAGGGTGACCGTCACCACAGCGGGCAAGCCCTCGGGAATTGCCGCAACAGCGAGCGCTACCGAGTTCAGCAACGCCTCGCTCAGCGTGTCTGAATCAATGGTGTCTGCCTGAAACAGTGCCACCACAAAAACCACTATTACGGCCAGAATCGCAATCATGGCCAGCCGTTTGCCGAGTTGGTCGATCTGTTCTTGCAGTGGTGTGGGCTTCTCTTCAGCCGCACTCAATAACCCGGCTAAGCGCCCAATCTGGGTCTGCATACCAATCTCGGTAACGACCATCTCAGCTCGGCCACGCACCAGGGTGGAGTTCATGTAGCCCATGCAGACCCTGTCGGCTACTGCCACCTCGGAAGAGCCGTCATGGCCTAGCAGAACCGCCTCAGATTGCTTGTCTACTGCAAGCGACTCACCTGTCAGCATCGACTCATCTACTGCTGTGGCGGCCGTCATGACAAACCTGCCGTCGGCCGGAATCCGGTCACCCGCCTCGAGCAACACGATGTCTCCGGGAACCAACTCGGCTGCTGGTACCTCTTGCACCTCGCCATTGCGGCGTACCCGAACAATGCTCGCCAGCATGCCCTTCAGCGCGGCTAACGCATTGTCGGCCTTGTTCTCTTGAATGAACCCCATGACAGCGTTGATGAGCAGAACGATCCCAATAACAATCGGATCCTTGTAATCACCGACTGCAGCAGAGACAACCGCTGCACCAATCAAGATGTAGACCATCAAGTTGCGGAACTGCGCCAAGAAACGTTTCCACGCAGGCGTCCGTGGCGGATCCGTCAACTCGTTGGGCCCATACAGATCACGTTGCGTGGCTACTGCTTGGCTGTTGAGGCCAAAGAACGGGTCAACCTGGAGTTGCTCAGTGACCTGCTCTGTGGAAAGTCGAAACCACTCCGTCTGAGTATTTGGCTGTTGTTGAAGCACGAAAAATCTCCGTCGATAGGACGACGCGAATACGCCGTCTGCGGCGGAGGTCTTCCTCGCCAATCCAAACAAGTCGGATTGACCGCTGCCACCGGGTCTTTATTCGTTCACTGAACGATTAACCGTGCTGACGATGGCAACGCTGAGAGGTACTCCCCTCCAAAGGGCCGAAGCCCATTTGCTGAGTTTAAGAGTACCCGATGATCTACAGAAACCCTGTTCTGCAGAGCAGAGAATTCTGAACTATTTGGGACGGAGCCCGCTTGGCTGAGCTAGCTGAGCTTTCCGCGAACCACGGCAATGGTGGCGCCAAGATCACGCTGAACTGCTGCGAAGTCAACCGACAAGTCCTCATCGAAATAGGTATGCAGATCCAAGAACAAGGAGGCAGCGCTAGCCGACTGACCCGTCCACTCATCCGCAGAAATCGTGACTGCTCCATGAGATCCGTCTCCGGGGTCGGCCTCGCCTTGATAGGTTCCGGACCGGTACGAGACCGTAAGAGGCACGTGAGCAAACCGCACATCCTCGGGGCGTTGCGCAGCAACCCGGCCCAGTTCGATCTCGAGTAGATCGCCACTCGCCTCGCCAAAGCGAAGCTCATGGCTTCGCTCAAGATCTGTTCGGTCATCAAGGCCGAACCCGAATTCGCCAGCAGCAGTAATGACTGCAAGAACTAGGGACTCGTCGGCTAATTCCATCTGCTCATGCAGATTGGCGCGCTGAGAACTGCGAGCTACTAGTGCTTCGTAGTCGGCCAGAGTTTGCGGATCGATCTCTACGATCTCGGTCACATCGAGAATCTCTGCAACCACAGATCCATCTTCGGCCAGAAAATCAGTGACATCTACTATCTCGGTCACCACAGTGCCGTCATCGGCCACTAGTTCTGCAACCGCAATTGTTTCGACAATCTCGACAACCTCTACCTGAGCTGGCTCTACCGGTGCAGGTGCAGGTGCAGGTGCAGCAAACGTCTCAGCGGCAGGCGCAGGCGCCGCATAGGCGGCGGGAGTAGGAGCCGGAGCCGGAGCGGGAGCGGGAGCCGGCGCGGGCTGTGCCCATTCGGGTGCTGGAGCGGCCATGTTTCTGCGAGTTTCAATGAGGACAGCGGTTTCTGGATGGACACCCAGCGTGGTCCAATCAGCCAACCCTGGCCACCACACAGGGGTGGTATCGGCAAGTCGCCCGGCCGCAACCTCGCTAACGAGGAGTTCTAGTGTGTACGGCCCACGCTGGTCATTCGGACCAACGACTACGTAGGCAACGGGATCTTCAAGGGGTGGCAGGCTGCTCATCCGCTCAGTTTCTCACAACGCAGCGCGATCATGCGAGGGATTGCCCTTGGAATTACTCAGAAATCCCACCCACGCCCCCAGAGCGCGAGCAAGAGGGGTCACCGAGCGGCCAAGATAGGGCATCTAGTAGCAGTCACTCTTATGTTTCGCTGTACCGAGAGGAAGTCAATTTAGTGAAAGCCACGCGACCTCAGCCAAAACTTGTGCGCTCCACACGCAGTAGCTCGCGTGTGCTGTTGCGCCTGTGCGCTGCGGCTCTCGCAGTGATGTCCCTAATTGGCCTCAGCGCTTGCTCATTCAACACAGAAGAACCAGCCACGGTCACCTTGCCTGAACACGGGACTACTACCTCAACCACGCCAACAAGCCTGCCTCCTGACCAAGGTGCGGCGGCAGCGCCCGAGACTCCCCCCAAACTGGCCTGGGCTGTGCAAGTTGGTGGTCTAGGTGACGATGTTCTGAATGCTGTTGCAGGAGTTCAGACCTCTGTGGTGGCGGTTGGATCAACCAGTCAAGGGATTGACAAGCCTGTAATCGGCGGCACCGATGTCCTGAGCGTGACGGTGGATTCCGAAGGAGCCATTCAGACAACGGATCAGTTCGGAACTACCGGTGACGAGTCTGCCGCGGGAGTTGCGGCATCGGGCGAGGGTTCGCTTGCCTGCGGATCTACAACAGGACTACTCGGGGCCATCTCTGGAGCAGGAAACAGTGGTGGTGCGACCGGCGGTGCGACTGGCGGTGCAAGTGGTGAGGGCGCACCCGGTGCAACGAACGATGTTTGGTGCGCTCCGTTACCCTCAAGCGCCTCGCAGCAGGTTACGCAATTAGGCGGCAGCGGCGAAGATCGAATCACGGGCGTGGCACTCCCTCAGGGACCCGCACAACCAAAATCGAACCTGCCCGACGCTGCGGACGTAGTTGGATTCGCCTCCGGGGTAGTTGACGGCTACTTCCCTGGCGCAGAAGACCCTGCTGGGCGCGGCCTTGGCGCCGGGGACGCTCTGGCAGTTCGGGTCAACGCTGACGGAACTGCTCTCTGGGCTCGGCAGTTTGGAACCTCCGCAACTGACGCTGCGCTCGGCGTGTGCACAGTGGCCGAAGACGGAATCTTTGTTGGGTTTACTGATGGCGACCTTGAGGGCCGCTCCAAGGGACTTCGAGATGCCTGGATATCTCGTATCGATAGCAAGGGCGTGCAGCGGTGGATTACCCAGTTCGGTGGCGCAGGGACCGAGGAGTTCCGAGCCGTAGCAACCTCGGGTGACGCTCGCAAAGGAACCGAAAGCTTCATCGCTGTTGGCTCAACCGATGGCGACATCGATCAGTCTGGGCCTCTGGCAAACAGCGGGAGCACCGACGCGATTATCACTGCGTTTGCAAGCGATGGCACGATTCGCTGGGCGACACAACTGGGCTCGGAGTTCGAGGACATAGCGACTGCAGTAACAGCAGACGGCGACAACATCTATGTGGCTGGAACTACACGCAGCGGCCTAAACACAGCCGGCGGAGCGGCTCAAGATGGCACAGCAGGCGGAGCGGCTCAAGATGGCGGGCCAGGCGCCCCGGGGCTGATCGGGTTGGGCGACCTCAATGAAGAGATCGGCCCTGGAGGCGGGACTGACACGTTCTTGGCTTCTCTGGATGCCGAAACTGGAGAAGTTCGTTGGGTCACAAGAATGGGATCGGCCG
The DNA here is from genome assembly GCA_945901935.1 of Bifidobacterium breve. Classification (GTDB taxonomy): domain Bacteria; phylum Actinomycetota; class Acidimicrobiia; order Acidimicrobiales; family Microtrichaceae; genus IMCC26207. The sequence goes on from CAMDLX010000039.1 coordinate 5,264, forward strand.
CCGACGAGATCACCACTGGCCTGAGCACCACTGAGGGCGGCTTACTCGTGCTGTCTGGAACAACCGCCGGACAAGTTGCGAGCACTCCCCCTGCTGGCGGCACTGACGGATTCTTGTTTGCCTTCCAACTTCCAAAGAGTGGTGGCGCAGCAGCAAGTTCAGTCTGATAGCTCCGCCACCTGTTTCGCTGGAGTTACTGGAGCAGCAGCGCACAGTTGGTACTGTTCGCCCTATGGCACACCCTCGCAAATTTCGTTTCGCAGCAGAACTTCACGGTCCCCTAGAGGGGATGACTTGGACAGACTCGGTCCGCTGGCTAGAAGACGCCGGTTACTGCACGCTATTTGTGCCCGATCACTTCACCGAGGGACTCGGCCCGATCGCAGCTATGGCCTCGGCAGCAGCCGTCACCACGGAGTTACTCGTTGGCCCACTCGTACTTGCAGCCGATTACCGTCACCCCGTGGTTCTTGCTCGAGAGCTTGCATCGATCGACCAAATTTCGCAGGGACGACTTGAGCTTGGTCTTGGTGCCGGGTGGATGGCATCGGACTACAAGGGCTCGGGCATTCCCATGGACCCGCCAAAGGTGCGCGTTGACCGAATGATCGAAGTGGTCGCCATCTTGAAAGGGCTCTTTGCTCCCGGTGCATTTTCATTTTCGGGTGAGCACTTCACCATCACAGAACTTGAGGGTTCCCCCAAGCCATTTCGCCCCGAGGGTCCGCCTCTGCTGATTGGTGCGGGTGCCGCTCGCATGCTGCGATACGCCGGAGCAACTGCAGATATCGTCGGAATCAACCCGTCGATTCACTCTGGCGAGATTGACTCCGCTGCTGCACGAGATGCGCAAGTGGACCGCATCGACCAGAAGGTGGCTTGGGTTCAACAAGGTGCCGGCGACCGCTTTGACGATCTGGAACTCAACGCCTGGCTTGCAGTGGCAAACATCACCGAGGACGCAGCCGGAATGGCCGAGTTGCTCGCTCCCGCATTCGAGGCCGATCCAGAGGCACTGTTGGACTCCCCGATGGTCATGCTCGGCACGATCGAACAACTCGCAGAACAAGTTGAGGCGCGCCGAGATCGCTGGGGCTACTCCTATCACGTGATCCCAGGAGACTCGGCCAAAGAGTTTGCTCCGCTGGTTGCCCGCATGACCGGGAAGTAACTCTTGGCTCAGACCCGTATTGCACTTATTACCTGTACGGGCGCATGGCCACGCGATGACGACGCCCCGCTGTTAGTTCAAGCACTAGCTGACCAAGAGATCTTGGCCGAGCCTGCAATCTGGGATTCACCAGAAGTCGACTGGAGCAGCTACTCAGCGGCCGTCCTGAGATCTCCATGGGATTACACCGAGCGCCCGTCCGAGTTCTTGGCTGCGCTTGAAAAGATTCAGTTGAGCACCAAGGTCCTGAACCCGCTCACAATCCTTCGTTGGAATATCGACAAGCACTACTTGGCTGATCTAGCTCAGGCTGGTCTGTCGGTGGTCCCCACCGAGTTTGTGTCTGATCTGAGCTCCTTCGAGGAGCAGGCGTTTCCCAGCGAGGGCAGATTTGTAGTCAAGCCAACTATTAGCTCGGGCTCTAGAAACACAGCCCAATATGGCCAATCTGAGCGAGCTGAGGCCAGAGCGCACCTTGAACAGCTACTAGAGGCAGGCCATCAGGTCATGGTGCAGCCCTACATCGACTCAGTTGAAGATGTAGGTGAAACTGGGATGGTCTTTTTCTTGGACGAGTTCAGCCATGGCTTTCGCAAGGGGGCCTTGCTGACTGAAGGAATCGCACCAGTCGCTGGGCTCTACGCCCCCGAGGCAATTACACCTCGAGAGCCTTCCCCCGCGCAGCTTGAACTAGCCCACCGGGCGCTGCAAATAACCCGCGAGCGATGTGGAACAGATTCACTGCTGTACGCCCGCGTCGATGTACTTGAGGACAGCGACGGCCAGCCCCAACTGCTCGAACTCGAACTGACTGAGCCCTCGTACTTTCTGCGCACCGACGCTGCTAGCCCCGCTCGCGCCGCAGCCGCCTATGCGCGGGCACTAGCCTGACCACGCTTTCTCGCCGGCGCTCGGAATCCAATCAGTGCGCATGCGTTCACTACTCAATTGGAGCCACCTATGAGCAATCCCAGTGCTGCTAGCCCCGCTGCCGAAAATCCGGCAGATGACCTGGTGTTGTACACCTCTGAAGAAGGTGTTGCGACCATCACGATCAATGCGCCGGACCAAGGCAACTCTCTGAATGCCGCCATGCGCGATCAGCTCACCGATTGGTTTGAGTGGGCATCGGCAGATCTTGCGGTTCGGGCCGTAGTGCTCACCGGTGCCGGCGAACGGCACTTCTGCACCGGTGCAAATTTGGGTGGAGCCCAAAAGCCAGCGCCACCCCGGCCAGAGGGAGCACCAGAGCGCGCCATGGGTGATGCCTCGCGCATGATTAAGCGTGGCTGGCAGCGCCTAGTCGCCTCAATTCTTGACTGCGAAAAACCAGTCATCGCGGCAGTGAACGGAACCGCTGCTGGCGGGGGTGCACATCTTGTGCTCGCAGCTGACTTAGTGGTGATGTCCGACACGGCGAAGCTGGTTGAAGTGTTTGTGAAACGCGGGATTCTTCCGGATGCGGGCGGTGCATACTTGCTCCCGCGCATAGTTGGCCCACAGATTGCCAAGGAGCTGATGTTTCTGGCTGACAGCGTTCCAGCGGAGCGATGTGCGCAGCTAGGAATTGCCAACCGAGTTGTTCCCGCAGCGGAGCTGAACGAGGCTGTCGGGGCTCTTGCAGAGCGACTCGTGGCTTCGCCAACCAAAGCACTTGGCCTGACCAAGTGGCTCATCAATCGCTCATTTGAATCAAGCCGTCAAACTGCGTTTGAAGAAGAAGCCATGGCGCAGGACTTGCTGACCGCCTCGGCTGATTTTGCCGAGGGACTTACGGCTTTCCGTGAGCGGCGATCACCTGAGTTCAAGGGCTGGTAAACGCAGGTCCTGTTCGCGAAACCGACCGCTTGGCCTTGTTGCGTTTGCGGTCGAACCCGGTGGCGTACTCGAGTCTCACACTTCTCAGTGGAGTCCGTCTGAAGCTCATCCGTCGTTCGCGCTCCAACAAGTCAAGCGGTCAATTTCACTACCTAAGCACCATGCTCCTCGCAGACTCAAAGGTCAAGAAGTTGACTTGTGATTCTCTTCTCATGCTCCGCTCACATGACATGGACTCACCCGGTGGTCTACAACTAGGAGATGTCAGAACATGAGACCATCACCGTAGAGCTCAGCGAACAGGGCGTTGCCACCGTGACGCTCAACCGCCCCGAGGTCCTGAACTCGTTCAATTCACAGATGGTGCATGAGCTCCATCAGCTCTGGCGAAGCATGCGCCACCAGGACGAGGTTCGCTGCATCGTGCTGACTGCCGCTGGTGATCGGGCATTCTGTACTGGCATTGACCGCACTGAACAGATTGATGACGGCCAAGGTGGGGCCCGGGCCGTAGCTGACCATGACGATGACCGTATCGCCGGGTTTGGATCCACACCCTTTCACTTTGATGATCCCGGCGAGTTGCTCGGCCCAAAGACGAACGACTTGTGGAAGCCTGTCATTGCAGCAGTCAATGGCATGGCCTGCGGTGGAGCCTTCTACATGCTTGGCGAGTGCGATATTTTGCTCGCTGCCGAGCACGCTACGTTCTTTGATCCTCATGTGACCTTTGGAATGACGGCCACCTTTGAGCCACTGCACCTATTGCACAAAATGCCTTTTGGGGAACTGGTCCGCATGTCCTTAGTCGGTAGCCATGAGCGCATTTCGGCCGCGCATGCTGAGCGTATCGGTCTGGTTTCTGAGGTAGTCCCGGGAGCCGACCTGCTGAGTACGGCTCAAGCACTTGCTGCAGTGATCGCCTCTGCTCCACAACGAGCCGTGCAGGGCACCCTACGTTCGTTGTGGGCGGGCCTTGAACTCACTCGCAGTCAGGCGCTAGCGCAAGGTTGGGCATTCATTGGCCTAGGGAACGACGACGAGTCCATTGCCGAAGGCCAACGCAAGTTCTCCTCTGGTGAGCGCATCACTCCGCGGATCCGCTAGTGGGCGTTGAGCTTGCGGTGAATCGATCGGTTCTGCTTGTACATCGAGCGGAACGCCTTGTAGAGACGGTCGTATTCTTTGCGATTCGCTGGGTTAGGCGTGTGAACTTCAACCACCTTCACCTTGGCACCAAGGTCGCTCACATCGATTGCACCAAGCGCTACTCCCGCTAGCAACGCTGCACCGCGAGCGTTCGCCCGAATTGGATTCTCAACTCGGCGAATCGGTCGATTCATCACATCTGCGTGGATCTGAGCCCAGACCGGCGACACTCCACCGCCGCCCACCACATTGATCCAAGGAAATGGGCGATCGGTGAACTTTTCAACTGCCTCAAGCAGCCAACGCGAGTTGAAGGCAACGCCCTCGAGTACTGCTCGAACCATATCGGCGCGGTCGTTGCGCAGAGACAGGTTGTGCCACCCACCGCGAATGGTGTGGTCATCTACTGGTGTCCGCTCCCCATTCAACCATGGCGTAAAGATCACGCCGTTTGAGCCCGGCTCGGTAGAGGCCGCTAGACGGTCAATTCGAACAAAGACATCTTCCGGCGCAATCTCGGTAGAGAGTTCGTCTTGAGGAAAGAGCACCTGATCTCGCAACCAGTTCAGACATGCACCGGCGGTCTCTTGCTCATCGGCTACGAAGTAACGACCAGGCAGCGGGCTCGGGAGCGACGCCACGCCACGCATAACGTCAGTCTTTTTGAACGGCACATGACAAGACAGCCAAGAAGAAGTCCCCAAGTACAGATGCCCCTCGTAGTCCTGAACTGCACCTGAACCAACGGCCGCAGACTGCACATCAGGAGTTCCCCCAATGACTGGAATACCTGCAGACACGCCGAGTTCTTGCGCAGCATCTTCGGTGAGGTTCCCAACAAATGAGGTGGCTGGAATCAGGTCTGGCATCCACTCACGTTTGAGGCCCGCTAGCGCCAGCAGCTCGGGGCTGTACCTGACGTTTCCAAGATCTCGATTATCGGTCACCCAAGTCATGACGATGGAGTCATAGGTCGCAGCACGTACCCCGGTGAGCTTCAGGTTGAGCCAATCCTTTGGCTCCAGATACATGTCCGTTCGGTCATTCAGCTCTGGCTTGGTTCGGCGCAGCCAGTGGATGTGGGCAATTGGGTCCTTTCCTGAAAGCGATGGCACCCCGCCAGTCAGACTGATCCAGCGCCGAAGCTTGCGTGGGTCATATCCCTGCACCTTGATTGGCCCGCCGACCAATTTGGCAATATCGGTGGCACCGCGGGAGTCCATCCAGATGACCGAATCGCAGACGGGCTCACCTTGGGAATCGATGGCTACCGTGCCCGACCATTGCGAGGTCACCGAGATAGCGGCAAAGCCCTGTTCGGGGACGGCCCCGCGCTCGCGCAGGCGTTTCATGCCTGCCACAATTCCCGCCCACCATTCGGCCGGTCGCTGTTCTGCCCCGCCGTGATCGGACAGCTTGAGTTCTACGGGTTCAAACTCGCCATCTATGTAATCACCTTCAACAGTGAATACGGCTGTCTTCGGTCCCGAGGTACCAAGGTCAATGGTCAGGACGTACTCACTCATGGTTCCCCTTTAGAAAAGCGGTCTTTGGACGGCTGAACAGCCAAGAACCCTAGCGGTGGAAAGCCCGGCAGGCTGAGTTGAGTTTTTTTATTACATTTTAGGTTGTTTCAGTACATATGATGATGAAAGACTACTTCTCGTACCAATTGGCTGAACTCCTCCACAGTGGATCTCGGCCTCGTTGCCTTCGAGCAGGAGCAAACCATGTTCTTCACCAGCAGATCAGTCAGCAACAGATCAGTCAGCAAACAGGCGCGCATCAGGGCCAGTTCCTCAGGCAGTCAGACCAAAGAGCGGACCCTGTTGTTGCTCGTGCTTCTCTCCGTCCTTCTTGCAGCTCAACTCAGCGGGTGTGGCACTCAACAAGACACAAGCAACTCAGGGTCAATCCAAGGTCTGTCACCAGCCCCGCCTACTTCGCTTGCTGGCACTTCTCGGCAGGCAAAGCCCAATCCGGCTGAGCAAGCAGCGGATTCTTCTGCGCATGCCGCTCAACAAGCAGCAGGAAAGCCACCTATGGGAGCTGGATCTTTCCCTCAGCCATCGGTGGAATCCGCTGAGTCATATGGGGCGGAACAACTACTCGTGGCGCAGCTCCTCGTTCGCTACAGCCAGATCGTCACTGGCCTAGCCGAGCATCCCGATCTTGCCTCCGACCCGCTCTCAGAACAGCGAGTTCGTTTGGATGCCTTAGTCCCCCCGCAGAGCACACTCTCGGTCGATGTGCTCAGTCAGCTGGTGCTCAACCCTGCAGCAGATCTCACCAGAGTGATCCCAGCCTCAACTGGGCTGAGCTACAGCTACCGGCCACTCAAGGTCAGTTCCAGTGCAGATGGGCTGATTAACTTCACTTGGTGCGGCTACTCACCGGGTGTTCGTGTTAGTCAAACCTCGGGCGAAGTGCTCGACGACTCTGTAGCTCAGCTACAGGGCACTGGTTCGGTGCGTGCAGCTGGGTCTGACTGGGTCATTGACTCTCTAGATCACCTCGAAGTCACCGTGTTGCCACCGGGGTCAACAGATCCATGCCCCGTCCCAAGAACTGCAGAAACAAGGCCATGAGAACCGCATTGAGAACTCGAATCCACGGTTTCGTCATGCTTGTTCTGGTCAGCTCGTTGCTGGTTAGCTTTGGTCTAGGCCCAGGTCAGCCTGTCGCTGCCGAAAGCCAAGGCTCAGCTAACTCCAGACTGATCGGACGTGGCGACATCGTTACGACAATTCTGTATCAGATCAGTTCAGGTGGTCGGCCTCGACGTAGCTCCGGCAACACTGCGCGGCCGAGATGCAGATGGATCACCTTTACTGATGCGCAGATTGAGTTTCTGATTGCGATCATGGCCCCGAACCGGAGCGACCCGAGGGTTCGACCGCTGTTGGACACGCTGCAAAACTTTCTCGGCACGGCGGAGCTCGGCAATTTGAACCTTCAGGGCCACATCTGCGACGGGCGCAACGTTGCGTTTCGGGCCATCCCAAGAAGCGCGAACCTGGACACGCAGACACAACTCAACCGGCAGATGATCACACGGCTACCGCCGCCAAGCCCCATACAAAGCCCACCAGAAGGAGTTGTAGTCCCGGTTCGTGAACCTGTCTTCGTATCCATCTCTGATCAAGGCTGGCAACCCGTAGAGGCCACTCTCAGCCTGAATGGGCTCAATGTGGATGTGCGAGCCGAGCCAGTCTCTCTGCGCATCTTTAGCGGCGAACCCACGGCCCAGATTCAGATCTGCGCCGGCCAGGGCGCCCGCTACAACCCTTTCTCGGCGCTCACACCCGCGCAGCAGGCGGCTGCAAACAACTCCTGTGTGCTGAACTATGAACGAGCCACACAACGCTCTGCTGCCTTACAAGAGGCATCACCCGATCCCTCTGTTCCTGATGCGTGGCTCGGGACGGTCACCGTTGTCTGGCTTGCGCACTGGCGAGTTGGAGGGGGTCCGTGGCGAAGTCTGGGAGAGATTCCGCGAACTCGACTCATTGAACGGGCCACAAGAGAAGTCCGAACAGCAATCGAGTCTGGTGGCTAAAGAGCCGGACAGATTCGAATTGCTCTTGGGCTACTCAAAGGACCGTCCCCACTCACGCAACATATCCAAGTAGTTCTCGGGACTATCTGGGGCAGGCTGGCCGGGGGCGTAGGCAACGTGATGCAACTGCCCACTAAAGGCAAACCCTCCGTGGCGAATAAACACGGGCCAACTCACGGGTGAGCGACGGTCAATGCCAATATCAATTCCTTGGAATGGGGCCATAGCCATGAGCAATCGATAGCCCTCCCCAGCGGCCACCTCTTGGCCATCCACAGCAAGTGCCAGATTCCACAAGTTGTTGCCCGGGCAGGTGATGCGCAACTCAAGCTGGTGCTCCCCTGGCTCAATGACTGGCCCACGCAGTTCACGCTCAAGGCCGTAACCGTTGTGTACCGCAACGAGTTCACCAGTGACATCTAGGTACATGCAGTACCCGCCGCCTTGGTCCCCGTGTGAAACCAACATGCCAGCGTCTCCGGTACGAACCGTGACCGAAGCCGAAATAGACACGTCCCGCCACAAGATCAAGCGCTGTGACCTCCAACGGTCAAGTGACGGCGTCTTGGGATAGAGCACGACTGCCTCGTCGTAGCGTTGTGTCCATGGCGGCCTGAGCAAGTAGCGGTAACCTGTGCCCTCGTCGAGCGGAAAAATCTGATTCTTCCAAGCAGCCTCATCCCAAGCCGCAGTGAGTTCAGCTAGCAACTCGGGGCGTTGCGCTGCAAGGTCATGAAGCTGCGCAGGATCAGCTGCTGTGTCAAAGAGTTCCCAAAGTTCTTCTGAATACGAACTGCGCGGTGCATGTCGAGTTACTGCCTCCCAGCCATCTCTGCGAAAAGCGCGGTGTCCCTCATTTTCGATAATCAGATCGGCTTGACGGCCTGCTGCAGTTGAGTCGAACAGTGTTGCGCTCAGATTCTCGCCATCTAAGGCAAGCACGGGCTCGCCGCGCCACCTCGCTGGCCTCTCGATTCCTGTTAGCTCCAACACCGTCGGGAGTAAATCGGACACGTGCATGAACTGTTCACGGAGTTGCCCTGCAGGGACTCCACCCGCTGGCCAAGAAACCACAAACGGCACCGAATGCCCGCCTCGGTGAGCGTTGATCTTGTAGAGCCGAAACGGAGTGTTCGACACCATTGCCCAACCACGCGGATAGTGCGGCATGGTGGTTGGCCCGCCCATCTGATCGATACGGGCTAGGTCCTCTTCGAAGGGTTCCTCGATGCCGCTGCGACCAAAATGCAGCGAACGAAGATACGCACTCGTCCCCTCGCGCTCCCCTTCTCTGGACCCGCCATTGTCCGAGGTAAACACAAACAGCGTGTTCTCCCATTCGCCCATCTCTTCGAGCGCTGCTCGCAGGCGGCCGACGTTCTGATCGATGTTGTCCACCATGGCGGCATACACCGACATGTACTTTGAAAACAGCGCCTGCCGGTCAGGCGTGAGGGAGTCCCAAGCCTCTACATCATCGCCAGACTCGGGGTTCCTAGGAGCTAGTTCGGTGCCAGGCGGAATCACACCTAGTTCGATCTGACGCTCATGTCGCTGCTGGCGAATCAAGTCCCAGCCCTGTTCATAGCGGCCATCGTGGCGGGCAATGTCTTCGGCCTTGGCATGGAGCGGCGCGTGGACAGCACCCTGCGCGTGGTACAAGAAAAAGGGCTTGTCCGGGGCGGAAGCCTTTGACTCGCGGATCATCGAGATTGCCCGGTCGGTCAGGTCGTCGGTAAGAAAATATCCCTCGGGGTACTCGTCAACTCGAACCGCATGATTGTCTTCGATCAGCCGATGCGGATGATGCAAGTTGGTGAACCCGTCCAAGAACCCGTAGTAGCGGTCAAACCCGCGTTGCAATGGCCAAGAGGAGCGATCACCGGCATCGTTCTGTTCGCTGTCTTTTGTTAGGTGCCATTTTCCGACCATCAAGGTTTGGTATCCGCCAGAGCGAAGCAGTTCGGCCATGGTCGGTGCCAAAGGGGTGAGTTCCATGGCGTAGCCAGGGAAACCCGGATCTGAATGTGCGACATGGCCCATGCCTGCACGGTGCGGTTCTAGACCGGTCAGCAACGATGCGCGAGTAGGTGAACACATCGGGGTGGAGTGATAGTCGGTGTAACGAAGCCCCTCGGCCGCAAGTTGGTCGACGTGAGGAGTCGGGATTTCTGAGCCATAACAACCAAGGTCTGCAAAGCCCAAGTCGTCGCACATCATCACCACAATGTTTGGGGCACCTGTGGCGCGACTGGGTTGCTGTGGCCACCATGATTGCGAGGTAGCAAAGACAGTGCCTACCGATCCCCCAAAGCCAGCGTAGGGAGCGAGTTTCTCTGCATCAGACGGTGTCGGAATCGGCGAGGTCATAGATGCATCGTAGAGAACGCTAGGGGCTCTCTGGGTCAGGGCTCTCTGAGTCAGGGCCGCCCGGGGCCGAGTTCACCTAGGAACTGCTTTGCAAAATCGCTCGGTTCCAAACTCGGTGCAAACAAGTGGCCTTGGCCAGCCTCGCAGCCCAAGGATTTGAGCAGTTCGAGCTGCGCAAAGGTTTCGACTCCCTCTGCCACGCAACTCAACCCCAGAGTTGTGCAGAGGTTGATGACGGCAGTCACGATTGCGCGATCCTGAAGGTTTGTTTCGATACCGCCCACGAACGACTGGTCCAGTTTGACGGTGTCGGCTGGGAACCGCCTCAGGTAGGTAAGCGAGGAGTGGCCGGTGCCAAAGTCGTCCAGGGAAATCCGAATTCCTAGCTCCTTGAGTGGCTCAAGACGCTCACCCCAAGCAACTGCGTCATGCAGCAGAACAGTCTCGGTGATCTCAAAGGAGAGAGTGTCGGGGGCCAGTCCAAACTCACTCACCGCTGCTGCTGCGAGCGAACTGAAACCCGGGTCTTGCAGTTGGCGGCCCGAAACGTTGACTGACAGGCCCAAGCCGGACCAGCCTGGCAGTTGCTGCCACGCAGCCATCTGAGCGCATGCTGTGCGGAGCACCCAAGCACCAATCGGAACAATCAGACCAGCTTCTTCGGCGATTGGTACGAACAGGTCCGGGGCAATGCTGTTCTCATCGTGTTGCCACCGAAGTAGCGCCTCAACTGCAATCAACTCGCCGGTCTGCAACGAGACCACAGGTTGGTACTGAACCGAGAACTCCTCTCCCTGAAGGGTCTCTCGCATCCAGGATTCGATGCGCCTCCGCTGGGTGGCCTTAGCTCCCATCTTGTCGTCAAAGATGACCCAACGGCCCCGCCCGCCAGCCTTTGCTTCGTACATCGCAGCATCCGCATCTCGAATAACCGCTAACGGCTCGGCCTCTGAGGGGTCAATCTGCGCAATGCCAATAGAGACACTCACGGCGACCTCAGACCCCTCGATGTCGAAAGGTGTCCTGCACGCAGCATCGATCCGATGGGCAATCACAACTGCATCACTCGCAGAGTCAAGTCGCTCACATAGGACAATGAACTCATCGCCACCAAAGCGGGCAATGGTGTCACCGGGCCGCACAACCTCGATCAGCCGTCTAGCGACCTGCTGCAGGACCAGGTCGCCTTGAGCATGACCGAGTGTGTCGTTGAACTTCTTAAAATGGTCAATATCAATAAAGAGCAAGGCTGACCGAGATGGCGCTGGCGAGGCATTCATGCCTTCCATAGCGCGCTCAATTTTATCGAACAGAAGCGCTCGATTCGGAAGCCCGGTGAGTTGATCGTGGGTTGCCTGAAGCTGCAGAGATTCCTCGAGGTTCTTACGCTCAGTGACATCTCGAGCCATACCGGAATAGCAGTCCACTTCTTGCGTGCCAGGCCGGTAATGCACGGCCATCTGAATCAGCATCGGCACCAACACACCGTCATGGCGTCGAATCGCTAGCTCGCCTGCCCAAGATCCGTTCACCATGAGACTCTGAAGCATCGGTTCAGTCACAGGGCCGAACCACTTTGACAAGCGCACAAGTTGCTCTGAATTCATCAGGTCGAGTTCGGGTGTTCCTAGGCCGAAGAACTTTCGAGCTGCAGCATTGAGATAGACCACCGCGCCCGCTGCATCGGACAACACAGTCAGGTCTGGGGTGACATCGAAAATATCTAGCAGCCGACGGCTTTCCGACTCGGCTGCATACACCTGCGCAATGCGTTCCCCGAGCTCTTCTTGAGCGATGCGCTGATCGGTGACATCACGAAAGTTCGTTACGATCCCTCGAACTAATGGGTCATCTAGGCAATTGGTCAGCACGTTTTCGATTTGTCGTAGCCGGCCGTCAGCGTGGCGTACCCGTACCTCGACGCGAACTACTTCCTCGGGGTGCGCTAGCACCCGTTCACATGCCTCGTATAGCCGACTCAAATCAGGTTCGCTAACGGATGCCCCCAGCTTTAACCCGACCGCGAGATTGGGGTCAAACCCCAGAATTCGCAACATTGCTGGACTGACATAGGTGACAACGAGTTCCTTGTTTGACACGATGATGCAGTCATTGCTGTTGCGAACCAAGGCCTCAAAGCGGCTGGATTGATCGGCTAGTTCCTGCTCCCGGTTCACCCGGTCGGAGGTATCACGAATGGACAGCACAACTGCATTGACCCCCGCCAATTCGCGCAGGTCTACCCCAGTTACTTCTGACCAAATCCACTCACCCGAGGCGGCACGCAACCGCAGGTTCGTGCGGCAGGACTCAGGCGACGCTCCTTCAAGCAGCAGAGACAGGTTGGTCATGGCGAGCCGCAAATCCTGGGGGTGAATCAGTGTGGCAGACCCCATTGATGCTGCTTGTTCTGCAGTCCACCCAGAGAACTTCTCTACTGACTCACTGACCCAGAGAGCGCTCATGTCGTCATTGAGCAGGACAACCACATCACCTGTGGCGCCCAACAACCCGCGGAGCACTTCGGGAGATGCTCCCGAACTGACTGAAACCGGTTCCAGCGAAGAAGGTTCTACTGACAAGGTTTCTCAGACTATCGCCTGCGCCCTGCCAATTCACCGCAGTTTATCGAGTGTACCGAAAGGCCTTTGCGATCATAGGAAACTGCAGCGGGAGTCGTAGCCAAGAAGCAATTGCGGCAGGCTTTGATCCTGAGCGAGTGGCATCAACCGCCATCTGGATATTCGCTGGATATACCGCTACCAGCGTTGCCGTTGCGAGCCAACCACCCATCTTCGAGGTTTTGGGTAGGGCTAGCAGGACACCTGATCCGAGTTCGGCCACTCCTGACCAAACCACAGCAGCCTTGGGATCTGGAAACCATCCAGGAACGACTTTTTCGAACTGCTTGGGAACCACAAAATGCAACACCCCCATGACGAACAGCCCGCCCGCAAACCGCAATCGCGAGCGATTCTCAACTGGGTCTGCGTAGGGATCGGACAAGTGCGAGATGAATTTTTGTGCAGTCGCTTGCATTGTGACCTCCGGGGGCAAGTGCAAAACATCAAACTAGCCAACAGTCTGGCCTAGGTACCCAATTTGCGCATCATGCAGAGCGGAAGCAGCAGCCAGCAGAGCGGAAGCGGCAACCAGCAGAGCGGAAGCGGCAAGCCAGCAGAGCTGAAGCAGTATGCAGCGCCCCGCTAGCTACTACTCTCGCTGCGATGCCACGGAGGAGACTTGTCACCCCTTTTCGAGTTCAAGTGAGCGCGTGCTGTTTAGCTTTGACTGCGCTAGTGAGTAGCTGCACGGGAACCGCTAGTGGAGACCTCGCCGACAAGCAGGTCGAGAAAGCAACCGCCTCAACAACAACCACGTTGCCACCTGATTGCGCCGAAGTTCTGCCTCCGAGTGCGCAGGCCGGGCAAATGATCATGGTCATGGTGACTTCACCGCAGATTGCTACCGAGGTCCTCACTGAAGGAACAGCAGGTGGGTTTGGCCTAAAAGGGAAGCAGTCGAAAGATGTGGGCAAAGAGGTCGCAGCTGCCACGGCTGATGCACCCGTTGCAGCGTTTGTGGCAAGTGACGAAGAAGGTGGAACCGTGCAACGCTTGAGTTCTGCTTTGGGAGTTCTACCCTCGGCCGAAACGCTCGCTAAAGGCACACCCGAGGAGGCTGCCACTCTGATCGAGGATTACTCCACTCGCATGCGCGAGCTCGGATTCAACATGATCTTTGGTCCCGTTGCCGACGTCGGCGGCGGATCTGGACTTGGGACCCGCGTATTTGGCAAGGACCCAGCAGTCGTCACAGAATTTACTGATGCAATCATCAACGCCGAGCTAGCCGGCGGTTTGATTCCAGTCATCAAGCATTGGCCAGGCATTGGTGGAGGTACCGCAGACCCGCACGTGATGCTCGGCAAAGTCGCTGAACTCGATGCCCTCAAGGCTAAAGACTTGGTTCCCTTTGCCTCGGCGATTCAGGCCGGAGTGCCCGCAATCATGGTGGCCCACGTGCAGATTCCGGGTCTCACGGCCCCCGGCGAACCGGCTTCGCTTTCACGTGCCGCCATAACAACTGAACTGCGTGAGCAGCAAGGATTTGAGGGGCTGATCATCTCGGACGAACTTGGGATGAAGGCACTAGCCGCCTTTGGATCACAGTCAGAGTCGGCCGAGCTAGCTCTGAGCGCGGGGTCAGACATCGCCCTAGTTGCTGGAGCAGATTCGGTTCCTGAGGTTCACGCCCAGATCACTGAAGCGATCTCATCTGGGCGACTCGATCAGGAGCAGGTAGTTGCCTCGGTCCGGCGGATACTCAA
>CAMDLX010000040.1 GCA_945901935.1 Bifidobacterium breve
GTTGTCCAAGTTTCATCAGGCTGAACGGTTGCGGTGGTGCCGGGGTTCACAACTGCTCCCGTGGCTACGGAACGAAGCGTGATCACAACAAGCTTGCCCGCTTCGCCAGTTCCCGAGACGTTGATGCCGCCACCCGCAGAAGCTGTGCTCGAGCTGAGCGCCAGATTCGTAGGTGTATACGCACCACAATTGGGGTCAATCGTGGTTGTCGTGGTGGATGCCGTGGTTGTTGAGGTGGTGGTAGTCGTTGGTGTCGGGGTTGGCCCCGGGCACGCAACAGCTAGTCCAGCCATCAGAGCAACAAGCCCTGGCAAGAGAAGACGATTTCGAGTCAAAGCCGTGATGTTCATGATCCCCCTAGGAAGCAATGAATTTCGCCAAGTAGCGCTACCCCGCGCAGCACAAGTTCTGCCATTATCGTGCACAACCCTGAACGATGTCCAGCAATTTTTTCTAATTGTTTCTAGTTGCAGCAGTCGCCTTGCTCAAAGGCCCGAGTTCGCGAAGGTGTAGAGCTCGTCCTGATCCCCGGCAAAACGATGGAATGAGCTCGCAGAACCCTGCCCGGTTCGGACATCCTGAGTGATTAACTCCATTTTCATGGAATCTGTGCGGTTTGCGGTCGGTTGCCCAATCCACGCGATTCTGTAGGGCAATTCTTGATCTGTTGTTCCTTGTAGCTCTAGCTCAATCACTCGAGTCGACCCGGGCGGAAGGTCAACTAGGAGGTTGTGGCGCAAGATGCCCGCAAGCTCTGGCTGGGTTCCAATGGTCGTGAGCTTGCCATCCAGTGATGCAGAGTCAACCGTCCAAGGGCTGAGTACGGACACGATGGTGCGGTTTGTCCCAGGCGGCAGAGTCGGAATCTGGGTGGCTACCACGTCAGCAAGGTCAGTAGCGGGCGCAGAGTTCGTCAGAGTGACCTTTAGTTTGGCAGTCAGGTCACCCGATAGCGGGTCCCAGTCGACGATGTACTCCGATTTGCGCTCTAAGTAGACGTCAATCTTCGACGGATTCGCATTACGAGTCAGGACCGAGAGCAAGTCTCCGCTTCCAGGCCTTTGAACCCTGCCTGTAAGTCCTAGCCGTTCGAGTAGGGGCAGGTCCTTCTTGTCAAATGAGTAGAACTGCAGACTGCCTCGCTTTACCAGCGGGCCGAGGGTATTCACTAAGGATTTCGGAGAGGGGAGCTGTGTCGTTCCAAATTGCCTCACCACGTTGTCAATCAAGTCCGAGACCACCTGATTGGCTTGGGTCTCGGTCTTGAACACGGTGAACTGATCGGTTGTCAGAAACTTCTCGGCGTTGTCGGGGGTCAAAACCAAGTCGGTACCGGGCACTGGCTCTGGGCCGGTGAAGTTCAGTAATGCGGCAAATGCGGCTGGGTCGGCATAGATAACGCCATCTACAGCTGCGCCGGGACGGGCCTGCTCAAAGAGTTCCTGGGAGAGGGCTGCCACGGTTGGGAAATCGGCTGTTCCGCCCCAGTTCTGGGGAAAATACTGAGGACGAAGTTCCAGAAGCGAGGGCGGGTAGGCCCCTGGCTTGAGGGTAAGCGGCGGCGATGTGGCTGGGCTGGCAAGGTCGTAGGGCTGACCAACTTTCACAAGTGTGAGAATGCCGTCCTGAGCGGTGAGCTCGGCCCAGTTTCCGATGTGGCCGCCGATATCTCTGGACTCTGCCGGGTTGCCGAGCAGCATCACATATCGGCGCGGGCCATCGGCTCCGAGCAGATTGGGCAGGCGCATGACGCTCATCTCGGCAGTACGAGCAGTTTCGTTTGCATTGTTCAGTTCGGTACTCAGGTCCTGAAAGGCTGCGTTCAGGGGAGGCAGCAACCATGGCGACTTACTTGCATCTAGTGACTGAACCGCTGCATCGACTTTTGCCGCAGCGTTCGTAACGGGCAGTTGTATTGCTTCGACCTCGGCTAGGTTCACCCCGCCGTTCGGGGAGCGCAATGCATCCTTGGTGACGGTGGTACTCAGAGTGCTTCCAACCAGATTGAGCTCGGTCCCTGATTGGGCAGCAGTTCGGAGTAACTCGAGATTGGGGCCCAGTATCGGTGTTGCCTTTGCCGGGGCTAACCACCACGAGTTCAGCGTGGATTCAATCTTGTTGAAGCTTTCGCTGGCCTGAGTAAACGCAGCCGTGGAGCCTTCGGGTGAATCGGAAGAGGCGATCTCTACTGCGGTTCGGGTTTGTTCCACTGCTGCCTCGACTGCTGAACGTTGGGTCAGTCCCACGAAAACGGTTGTAGCTATGGCAACTGCTGCTAGCAGAAGAAAAATGCCTGTGATAACAGCTACAACTCGCCTTGGCTGAGTCCTTGACTGTGCGTAACCGGTCACGAGTAGTGGGAGAATTGCCACAGCGGCGATTAGTGCAGTGATGCCAGAAATGGTCGGCCTGGAGAGTCCAAGAACAGCTAAGCCACAGAGTGCGCCAACTGCCGCACCAAGAACGCGATGACGGAACTTGAACACCAGCATTGCACCGGCCAGTAACGCCGCAAGAAGAGCAAGGTACTGACTCGGGGTATAACTCGCCGCTGCGGCCACTAGCCCGCCCCAGAGCAAGGTCCAACGTCTAGCCCTTGATCCCGCTAGTGCGCAGAGCCCTACAAGCGCTGCACGGTAAACAGCGTCAGCGGCGGGCCACAAAGTGGGACTGTCC
Source organism: Bifidobacterium breve (assembly GCA_945901935.1). Classification (GTDB taxonomy): domain Bacteria; phylum Actinomycetota; class Acidimicrobiia; order Acidimicrobiales; family Microtrichaceae; genus IMCC26207. Next base: position 2,677 of record CAMDLX010000040.1, read on the forward strand.
TGAAAAAGCACAACGCCAGCTACTGCGCCGGCCACGGCGATCAGTCCCACCAGTACAAGTACGAGTGGCGTAGCCCTGCGATGCCCAGTCGCGGAGCGGGTGTTCGTTGCAGATGAATTAGGCATTCCTTGACAGTCTGCCGGATATTGTTGAAAAACCGGGGGAGCAAACCCTCAATTGACTGACTTATTCTCAGTAACCTCTCAGCGGTTTCTCAGCAATTTCACGTCCTAGCTAGCCTAAATATGGCCTTGTCTGGCTCCTGATCTGATGACGTACTCCTTGGCATGGTACGAATAGTGCATGGCAAGACAGAGGTCATCAGCTCCCCGGCAGTTCAGTCGAACCGACCGAATTGGCGAACTCATGCGAGAGATCGTTGCTTCCGAACTCGAAAGAATCGGAGATGAGCGACTCGAGATGGTCACGATCACTGCAGTCAAAGTTGACGGATCCTTAGAGCACGCTGATGTTTTTTACTCTGCAATGTCAGCCGAGGAAGAGGGACGCTCAGAAGAAGTAGCCGAGGCACTTGATGAATTGCGCTGGGCCATTCAGAAGATCGTGAACCGAGAAGTTCGCACGCGAAAGACCCCACAGATCCAGTTCCGGCCCGATCTGGTCTTGAGCTCAGCCTTGCGTATTGATGAGATTTTGCGCGGTATGAGCGACCGTGGCGAGCTCGATGATCGAGAGCCGCTTGACTCGGAATCTCCGGAGGGCTCGACCAAACCAGAACAGCCCGAGGCTCAAGCCGATCCGTCAGGAGATGACGGGACTCACTCCGAGTGAGCCGCTCCCGCGGTAACCGGCCAGGTGACCCGGTCGGAATCTGCATCGTAGATAAGCCAGCAGGGATGACGAGCCACGATGTGGTCTCAGCGATCCGCAAGTTGCTCGACACTCCACGTGTTGGCCACGCTGGGACTCTGGACCCAATGGCTACTGGAGTTTTGGTCATTGGCGTTGGTGCAGCAACCAAGTTGTTGACCTTCATCACAGGAGTTTCTAAAACCTATGAAGCCACCATCAGGTTCGGGGTAGAGACCGATTCCCTCGACGCTGATGGAGCAGTAACGGCCACCTATGAGATGGCAGGACTTTCTCCGGCGCAGGTGCATGCAGCAGCAAAGGAGCTGACCGGAGAGATACTTCAGGTTCCTCCGATGGTCTCTGCTTTACGAGTCGACGGTCGGCGTTTGCACCAGCTTGCTCGAGAGGGAATTGAGGTTGAACGCAAACCTCGGCCCGCAACGGTTTCGCAGTTTGATCTGGTACCTACCGCTGATCCCCTTGTCTGGACGGCCACGGTTGAGTGTTCTTCCGGCACCTATGTGCGCTCCCTAGCGGCTGATCTTGGCCAAGCCCTCGGCGGGGGCGCACACCTGAGTGCACTCCGGCGCACCTCCGTTGGCCCGTACCAGATCGCAGAGGCTCAGCCGATAGATGCTGCAGTGTTGCTACCGCCCGTAGAGGGGGTCCGGCAGTTGCAGCATCTGCAGGTGGACGAGCAGATCGAGGATTTTGTTCGTCATGGACGCGTTCTTGAACAGACACAAATTGGAGCTACTGGTGCAGGACCATGGGCTGTTCTGAGTGCAAGCTCTGCTCTGCTGGCCGTGTACGAACCGTTCCGGGAAACCAGATGCAAGCCCTCGATAGTGCTGTCCAACGAGGTCGCTGAGTAGCGTGGTGGTGTGAGAGTTCTTCGTGATACCGATGCATGCCCATCTCCTCCTGAGGGATCCGTTGTCACTATCGGCGCCTATGACGGTGTTCATTTAGGTCATCAGGCAGTGATTGCAGAGGTTCGCAGGCGCTCCGAGGCAGCAGGGCAGCGTTCGGCGGTGGTCACGTTTGATCGGCACCCTGCTCAAGTCATTCGTCCAGATTCAGCGCCACTGCTGTTGACAGACCTAGACCAGAAACTGGAACTGCTAGCTGAAACCGGCGTGGACTACGCACTCGTAGTGCGGTTCGATCCGGATAGGGCTTCTGAGTCAGCAGAGGATTTTGTGGACTCCGTATTGCACCGCTGCTTGAACGCTCGGCAGGTAGTCGTAGGGGAGGATTTCCACTTCGGATTTCAACGTCGCGGCAATGTGGATTTGTTGAACCAGATGGGTCAAACACTCGGGTTCTCGGTGCTCGGTCACAAGCTTGTTGGCCTAGATGGGCAGGCTGCTCGAGATGATGCGCAGGTGTCCTCAACAGCAATTCGCCGCTCGTTACATGAGGGTCGGCTTGTAGACGCCAACCTCATGCTGGGCCGCTCACACGAGATGCGCGGAACGGTTGTCGTTGGGGATCAGCGCGGACGGACTCTCGGATTCCCAACAGCAAACGTAGCCATCCCAGATGAGATGCTGATGCCGGCTGACGGAATCTATGCCGGGTGGATCCAGCGACAAGACACGGGATCGGTACCCTCGGCTAGCAGCTTGGGAACTGAGGCGTTACCGGCGGCGATCTATGTGGGTAAGCGCCCGACGTTCTACGAGGATCAGGCAATGACTCTGCTCGAGGTTCATGTTTTGGACTTTGCTGGTGATCTGTACGGGGAGCAGGTTTCGGTCAGGTTTGATCACAGGCTGCGTGCGGACGCGAAGTTTGCTTCGGTTGCAGAACTCACGGAGCAACTACAACTCGACTGTGAGAAGGCCCGCAGATTGCTCGGCGGACGAGCAGGTTGATGCCTCGATCTGAGCAGGCCCCATTTCTTGGCGAGAAACCCCGAACTTTGTTGAATCCCAATTAGTCTTCTCAGTGGCTTCGCCATGGCTGTGAGTGGATGAATGCTGAGAGTTAGTGACTGCGGGTGAGTGAGAACGAGATGGATCAGACTGACATCGATGAGAGCGAGATCTTTGATCCCATTGAGGGCCCCGTTCTTGATGCGCCCCTTGCCGCTGAAGCCATCGAGGTTCCTCGCTTAGCTCGCCATGAGATCACTCTGGATGACGGTCACCGGGTAGGGGTCACCGTTGCAGGCAAGGGTGTACCACTCGTAGTAGTGCATGGGTTCTCCGTGGAGGGGTTCTTATACGCGCAGTCTTTATCCCGTTTAGTCAAGATGGGATTTCGAGTGATCGCCGTTGATACTGCTGGCCATGGCGCCACGCAGGGACTACCGCTGTCTGGGCAAAGCTTGAATGACTACGCAGACTTGCTTGGTCGAGTCATTGATGAACTCGGAATCGACAGATTTGTGGTTGCGGGTCACTCGATGGGTGGGCAGCTGATTACCCGCATGGCGGCAACCCGACCGGAACGGGTAATCGGCGTGGTCTTGATCGATGCGATTGTCGGCGATACCTGGGACCTGATGGTGCAACTCTTTCGAGTCGCACCGCCTCTGCTCGGAGTGTTGAGCGGACTGCTCCTGGTGGATTCGCTGACAGTGATGCCAACTTTCAGCGATCCCGTGCAGGCAACCAAACTTTTTCGACTGCTGGTTCCAACCGTTGCAGGCCACATGGTTCAGCCTTGGCGACTGCTTGGTCCGATGTGGACGATTTTGCGCAGCCGCTCAAGTCGCTACGCCTTGGACGCCTTGTTAGAAAATGATGTCCCGGTATTTGTCTTGCATGGATCGCGAGACCTTGGTGTACCGCATCGAACGGCACGAGATACTGCACGACGCACTGAGGGCGTCCTCGTAACCATCGAGGGAGGTGGCCATTCTTGGATTTTGAGAGATCCAGAAACGCTCCCAGCTGTCATTGCCGAGTTGCTCGCCGCCGAGCTTGGAGAGAGCATACGGATCTCGTTGCGGTCCGCTGGTCTGGATCAGGAATTCCCGACGCTGGAAGATGTTGAGCGTGTTTGTTATCAGCCAGATGCTCGAATCTTTTCATTGTCACCCTCAGGACGATCCTCCAAAGTTGTGGGTCGGCATCGCAAGCCCAAGTACTCCTGGCATACCGACCGCTAGGGGCAATCCTGCTGCTGGTTTTACGCAAGAGACCGTGGGCATCTAGACTCGACATTCATCGGCTGAGTAGCCGTGCCGCTCTGGGATACGAAGCAGCATCAAAGATGTACTTCTTTGTGTGCAGTCAACGATCTTCGGAGCCGGGTCAGATACCCAAGAAAGAGACAACATGAGTAACCGTCAGGCCACCAACCTTCCCCCGAAGGCCGACACCATTACCAAATTTGGTAAGAATTCGGCAGATACCGGATCAGCCGAAGTGCAGATTGCGCTTCTGACTGATCGGATCGATCACCTGACAGAGCACCTCAAGAAGCACAAGAAGGATCACCACTCTCGTCGTGGACTCTTGATGCTCGTGGGTCGCCGCCGCCGGTTCCTTGATTACCTCAAGACAAATGACATTGAGCGCTACCGCAGCATTATCGCTGAGCTTGGTTTGCGTCGCTAAGCAGGTCCTCGGGCCAGCAATTCTTTGCAGTATCTGTTGAATCGGCTGGCCTTCGGGCCAGACGATTCGCGTATGGGGTGTTGAGCGCGGGTAGTCTGTCGGGACTAACAACAATAAAAGAAGTGCGGCGAGCCGGTCAGTTACCGGTTGCCGACCTCTGAGCAACCCGGCTGAGCAGATTCGCGCTGGCTGTGAATGCCTCGGGAGTCGACCACTGGGAACTGGCCTTGTCGCACCTAGACGATCCCGAGGGGGATCGAAGGAGGGCCACGTGGCCACATTCATTCGCGTCGAAGCACCAGTTGGTGAAGACGAGAACAAAACAATTTCATTCGAGACGGGCAAGCTTGCCGGTCTGGCTGGCGGAGCAGTACTCGCCGGCATGGGTAACACCAGAATCCTGATGACTGCAACTGCAGCGGGGCACGTTCGAGAGGGCATTGATTTCTTCCCGCTGACAGTAGATATCGAAGAGCGCATGTATGCCGCTGGAAAGATCCCTGGATCATTCTTCCGTCGTGAAGGTCGTGCTCCTGAGTCAGCCATCCTGACCTGCCGACTCATCGATCGGCCGTTGCGGCCTTCGTTCCCATCAGACTTCCGTAATGAGGTCCATGTTGTGGGAACTGTCTTTGGTGCAGATCAGAAGAATCCCTACGACGTCCTTGCCATCAACGGAGCCTCTGCTGCGCTGATGATCTCGGACATTCCATTTGACGGCCCAGTTGGCGCCGTCCGTTTGGCCTATTCAACCGATGGCACCTGGATTGCGCACCCAACCTACGAAGAGGGCGATGAGTCAACCTTCGAGATTGTGGTAGCTGGTCGGGAACTCGACAATGGCGACGTTGCCGTGATGATGGTCGAGGCTGGCGGTACTGAGGGCGCGTGGGGTTACTACGAAAATGGCGCACCCAAGGTTGACGAGGCAGCGCTTGCTGATGCCTTGAACGAGTCAAAGCGTTGGATCTCCGAGGTCATTGCATTGCAGCGCAAGCTGGCCGAGGAAGTACTTGCAGCAGACGGGCCTAAGGCCGTGATGCACTACAACCCACAGGTTGATTACAGCTCAGATATTTATGCTCAGGTTGAGTCCCTTGGCGGCAAGCAGATCGTCGAGATCATGCAGATCGCTGATAAGGCCGATCGCACCGCTGCTGAATCTGCGTTGCGTGACGATCTGCTCGGGCGAATCGTTCCTGGACTCGTGGAGGCAGCAGTTGCAGATGGTGTCTCTGCAGATGACGCCGCAGCGAATGCGAACAAGCAGACCAAGAACGCTTTCCGCTCCTTGGCTAAGTCCACAGTGCGTTCACGCATTGTCAACGAGGGTGCACGAATCGACGGTCGCGGACTGAGCGATCTACGTGCATTGTCGGCCGAGGTTGACGTCATTCCAACGGCTCACGGAACTGGTTTGTTCCAGCGTGGAGAAACCCAAGTCCTGAACGTGGCCACGCTTGGCATGGCCAAGATGGACCAGATGATCGACGGAATCGATCCGATTACTCGCAAGCGTTACCTGCACCACTACAACTTCCCACCGTTCTCTACTGGAGAGCCTGGATTTATGCGTGGACCAAAGCGTCGTGAAATTGGCCACGGTGCGCTTGCTGAGCGCGCCGTGTTCCCAGTGATTCCTTCACTTGAAGAGTTCCCCTACACCATTCGCTTGGTCTCTGAGGTACTTGGTTCAAACGGTTCCTCCTCGATGGCTTCAGTCTGTGCGTCAACGCTCTCCCTCATGGATGCTGGCGTTCCGATCAAGGCTCCAGTAGCTGGAATCGCGATGGGCCTTATCTATGCAGATGACAAGTACGTCACCCTGACAGACATTCTTGGAGCCGAGGACGCCTACGGCGACATGGACTTCAAAGTTGCCGGAACCTCTGAGTTCATTACGGCTTTGCAGCTTGATACCAAGATTGACGGCATCCCAGCAGACGTACTTGCAGGGGCGCTCAATCAGGCAAGAGAGGCTCGATTGCAGATCCTTGAGGTCATGGCAGCTGCGATTGCGGCCCCACGTGACGAGGTCGCTGCGACTGCTCCAAAGATCATTAGCTTCGAGATTCCGATTGACAAGATCGGTGAAGTTATTGGTCCAAAGGGCAAGGTCATCAACGCCATTCAGGCTGAGACCGGCGCAAACATCAGCGTGGATGACGACGGTATGGTCGGCATGGTTTCCATCGCTGCAGTTGATGCTGCCGTAATGCTCGAAGCCGAGCGTCAGATCAAGCTCATCCTCGATCCGCCTACTGCAGAAGTTGGCGCAATCTACGAAGGTCGAGTGGTGAACATCACCAAGTTCGGTGCCTTCGTGAACATCCTGCCTGGCCGAGACGGTCTGCTACACATCTCAAAGCTCGGCGGCGGAAAGCGCATTGACCGGGTTGAGGATGTAGTTGACCTAGGCGATGCTGTTGCTGTGCGCGTTGAAGACATCGATCCGAACGGAAAGATTTCTCTAGCGTTAGCAGGAGATGAGTCCCCAAAAGCGAGTGAGGGCAGCGCGACGAGCGCTGCTCACTCCACAGCAAGCTCTGACTCCTCGGCATCGGCTGATGAAGCAGCAGGTTCTGCTGATTCACAAGGCAACTCTGCTGATGCACAAGGCAGCGAAGGAGCCTCCTCTTCCGACCGGATTGAGGTGAGCTTCGCTGACTCGTTCGATGCCGAGTTGTCTGAAACTTTCGGCGACCTGGGGCCTAACCCAGTGCGCAGTGGCGGAAGAGGATCAGGCGGCGGAAGCGGCGGCGGAAATGGCGGTGGTCGAGGTGGCCAACGCCGTCGTCGATGAGTCCTAAAATCTCAACACTGCTTTTCTCGTTCGATTATTCGGGATTAGCTGATGAGTACTGAACTTTCGCAGCGAGGAGCGAACAATTCGCTCCTCGCTGCGAACGTTGAAAAGACAGTTCTATCGAACGGAGTCAGGGTTCTTACTGATTCTGTGCCGCACACGCACTCCGCCACTTTTGCAGTCTGGGTAGGCGTCGGCGGCAGGGACGAGCCAGCAGAGATAGCCGGTGCTTCGCATTTCCTTGAGCACCTTCTGTTTCAGGGGACTGCTCGTCGCAGTGCCGTCGATATCGCCATAGCAATCGATGGTGTTGGCGGGGATATGAACGCCTATACGGCCAGTGAATACACCGCGTTCTTTGCGCGAGTTCCTTCGAGCGAATCGGATCTAGCTATCGACGTTCTTTTGGACGTTGTGTCACACCCTGGCTTAGCTGAAGATGACGTTGAGGGTGAGCGTGAAGTCATCCTTGAAGAGCTAGCTGCGGCCGAGGACGACCCAGAAGATCTAGTGGGTGTTCGCCTCTTTGAATCACTCTTTCCGGGCCACCCCCTTGGACGAGAGGTGCTCGGGACTAGCAGCACCGTAGAGACAATCCGGCGTGATCAGATCGCAGGTTTCTTTGAGGATTGGTACCAGAGCAACAATCTGGTTGTAACTGGCGCAGGGGATGTCGATCACTCTGTACTCGTTGCTGCGGTTGAGGCTGCGTTTCCTGAGCATCGAGCCGGTAGTGCACCGCAACGGATTGCACCCAACGAGCAAGTTGAGTCTGTGCTGACAGAGACCAGGTCCGGGGAGTTGGTGCACTTGGCTTTCGGCTGGAGATGCGGTGGGGTGAACGACACCGACAGGTTTGCCCTTGCACTGTTGAACCACGTGTTCGGAACAGGTCCCTCGAGTCGTCTGTTTCAACAAGTTCGAGAAGAACGTGGCCTGACCTACTCGATCTCTTCGGGAGTCTCTCAGTTCAGCGATGCTGGTGCGCTCTCGGTTCAGTGCGCCACAAGTCCCTCCAAGGCTGCGCAACTGATTGCAGTGGTGACTGAGCTAGTCGAGGCCCTCTGCAGCGTTGGTATAACTGCCGAGGAGTTGTCTCGGGCAAAGCGATCGATCCGAGGCGGCGTGTTGCTAGGAATCGAAGACTCTGGGGCTAGGGGTGCCCGGCTCGGGATCTCTGAGACTCTGCGAGGTAGCGTCACGCCCCTTGACGAGCATCTCAATTTGATCGACTCCGTTACCGAAGAGCAGGTGCTTCTTGCAGCTCAACGGGTGCTCGGCTCTGGGACAGTTTTGGCAGCAGTGGGACCCGCTTCTCAAGGCGCCGCAGAGGGGCAGTTGGGGTCAGCTATCGAGGGCCTTGAGCATCTCGTTTAGCCGTGGGAGATATGGGGATTACCTATCGGGTCCTCTGAGTCCAGGTCGGCTCGTTCGACCTCATCGCGAGTCACTCCCAGAATAAACAGAATCGCATCTAAATAAGGAACGTTCACTGTTGTGTCAGCAGCGAGCTGCACCACAGGTTTGGCGTTGAAGGCTATACCGAGACCAGCGGCGCCGAGCATGTCTAGGTCGTTCGCCCCATCGCCCACAGCCACAGCTTGGCTAACCGGTATGCCTTCTTCTTGAGCAAACAGCCTGAGTAGTTCAGCCTTGCGTGCACGGTCCACCACTCTGCCAAGCACCTGCCCCGTCAGCTTTCCATCTTGAATCTCAAGCTGGTTTGCCTCGGCGTGGTCGAGGTCCAACTCGGAAGCTAAGTCATCGGTGAAGTGCGTAAAACCACCAGAGACAATCCCAACGCTGTAACCAAGTCGTTTGAGGGTGCGCACAAAAGTTCGTGCCCCGGGCGTCAGTCGCATGGCGGCCTTAGCTCGATCCAGCGCAGACTGATCGAGTCCTCTGAGCAGCAGAACCCGTTGACGTAAAGCCAACTCAAAGTCGAGCTCCCCGGACATTGCCTGCGCTGTCAGTTCTTGAACCTGGTCCAAACAACCTGCTTCGGTTGCTAAGAGCTCAATTACCTCGTCCTGAATCAGCGTGGAATCAACATCAAGGACGACTAGGCGCTTTGCGCGGCGCTCAATACCTTCTGGTTGGACTGCAATATCTAGGCGGCGTGCGCTGGCAACCTCACCAAGCAGTCGTCGTAGCACCTCTGGTTTTGCTCCTGATGCACGAAACTCGTAGGCATAGACGGGGTAGCGGGCAAGCCGAACAATTCGATCGATGTTTCCGCCCGCGGCTGCGATCCCTGCTGCCACAGCTCCGAGTTCTTGGGGGGATAACGCAGTCTCAAGCTCGTGGCCTAACACGGTGACTGCCTCTACTGCACCCTTTTCTGTAGACACCGAGGGAACCGAATCAACATGAATACGCAGCTTGAACTGATGTGCGAACTGATCGAGAGCCTGAACAAGAGCGTCGGGATGTAGGGGGGTAGCAATGACTGCAGCCAAGGTCAGGTGGCCGCGCAGTAGCACTTGTTCAAGATCTTGGATCTGAGCATCGACCTCGCTCAAGGTAATCATGAGCTCAGTTGTGATCCCGGGCGTATCGGGTCCAGAGACACGAATAAGCAGCACATCATCCAAGCGCAGTTCCGTGGAACTGAGCTCGACACCAATGCCGACGGCATCCGATGGGGAATCTGGACCTAGGGGATTGGCGTTCATGGGGGCTACGGTACGACGCTCAACCTAGTGAGGGCGAGATGGGCCACAACAAGCACCGGAATTGGCTGGCCCTGAACTCGCACAACAGTCAGAGAGGGTCCGATGGGTCTTGTAGCAGTGGATCATATTGATGAATCAATCCGCGTCCTGCGCTTGAACCGTCCCGAACGACTGAATGCTTTGTCGATCGACCTTGCAGTTGAACTAGATGAGGCTTTAGCTCAGCTTGGGGCAGACAATCTTGTGCGCATCGTGATTCTGACTGGAACCGGTCGAGCGTTCTGTTCGGGGCTCGACCTGAAGGACTACGGAATCATCCCAAACATTGACAACTTGTCTGTTCATCGGATCGCAACTCGTTCCATGAGCATCTATTCGCAGATCACCCGAAGGTTGCGATCTATTCCGCAGCCGGTCATTGCCGCAGTGAACGGCCCCGCCTTTGGTGGGGGGATGTGCGTTGCACTGGGAGCGGACCTGCGAATTGCATCTGAGTCTGCTGAATTCAACGCAACTGGAATCGTCAACGGGTTGACCTCGGCAGAGATGGGCGCAGGTTGGATCCTGCCCCGCCTGATTGGCGGCGCAAACTCCAATGACTTACTTCTGACGGGTCGGCGTGTTGATGCGGCCGAGGCACTTCGCATGGGACTGGTGTCAAGAGTTGTCCCAGATGAAGAGTTGCTGGACGAGGCAATTCAGATGGCACAGGCCATGGCAAAGTTCTCGCATTATGGCCTTGAAGCCACCAAGCAGTCACTCTGGGTGGAACAAGAGATCTCGAGCCTCGCAGCGGCAATTGAGTTTGAGGACCGGAACCAACTCATGGCTGGATTCACCAACAACTTGCCCGAGGCTATTCGCGCCTTTGATCGAGGACTCGAACCCGAGTACCTAGATGAGCCACGCCGCGACCTATTCGAAGGCAGCTGAACGTTCGCAGATGAGCGCACCCTCGAGCCGTAGAATGATGTCATGAGTATCAACGTGGGAGTTTTTGGAGCTGGCGGACGCATGGGTTCCACCGTCTGTCAGGCTGTGCTGGAAGATCCCGAATTGAATTTGGTCGCGGCAGTAGATCCCAATTTTCGGGGAATTGACCTGAGAACGGTCACCGGGATTGAGTCGGATCTGAAGATCTCTGGAGAGGCCGTTTCCTTTGAACGAACTGGCGCTCAAGTAGTCGTTGATTTCTCTAGCCGTGCAGCATCTGTTGAGAATCTGAGTTGGCTAGCTAGTCACGGAGTGCACGCCGTGGTTGGGACAACGGGCTTTTCGGCTGAGGAACTAGCTGGGTTCGAGGACGGATTTACAAGTTCAAATTGTGTGATCGCACCGAACTTTGCCATCGGTGCCGTCTTGATGATGCACTTTGCAGCCATTGCAGCTCCCTACTTTGATTCCGCAGAAGTCATTGAGTTCCACCACGAGTCCAAGATCGATTCGCCGTCAGGCACTGCCATGTTGACGGTTGCAAAGATGGCAGAGGCATCCTCGGACTGGACACCTGACCCAACGGAGCAACAAGTAATCGAAGGTGCTCGTGGTGCAGAGGGACCTTCGGGAATCCGAGTGCACTCGGTGCGCATGCGCGGTCTGGTTGCTCATCAGGAAGTCCTGCTTGGCACCACGGGACAGACTTTGTCGATTCGCCACGATTCATTAGACCGCAGCAGTTTCATGCCCGGAGTGCTCTTGGCTGTGAAGCAGGTCGCCTCGAGGCCAGGGGTGACGCTCGGCCTAGATGCATTGCTCGACTTGTAAGACGAGAACTACTCGTCGCCGAGTTCTTCTTCAAGGTTCTCTAGGCCACCGACGATTCCGCGTTTGCCGACAGTTTGATAGATCAAGTACCCGATGACGAGTGCAAGCGACCCGAGGGTCAGCCAGCGCTGGTAGCGGGCAACTACATCAAGCAGATCCCGGATTTGATCCTCAAAGAGAAGTCCCAGGCCGCGCATCAGGACAATTCGTCCGAGGGTTCCGATCAGGTTGAGTGCCAGGAATCTTCGGATCGGCATAGCTGCCACACCGGCAAGCAAACAGACTGGGTTGTTGGGTGCGATGAGCACTGCTACGTCAAGGATGCGCTTAAATCCGCTGCGGTCTTGTTCGAACTGATCGAAGATCCCATCCATGCCAGGGAAGACGTTTCTTGCCCACCCAAGTGCACGTCCTCGGTAGGCATAACCGAGAATGTAAAATAGCGGATCTGGTGCTAGTAGCCGTGCCATGGCTATGGCTACGTAGGGTGGCCATGACGTGATGATCGAGGTAATGAGCAGGTAGCGGTTAGAGGAATTCAGCGCGAGTAGCCAGAGGGGGTGGCCGGAGACTGGGTTGCTCCAGCGAACCCACACAACGTTTCCAATATTGGCTGCGACCAACAGCGCCGCAATTCCAGTCCCGAGCAATGGCAGGAGCCAGCGGGGATGCACGGGGTGCTCAGCGGGCGAGGCATCTAGGGTGCCGGCATCTGCTGCAGTCGGTTCGTTGGGCAGTTCGGAATCAGTCAAGATGCAATCAGTCAGTGGGCACAGTCAGGAAGCAGAGTCAGAGACGCTGGAGCAGCACGGGTCAAGGCCCTGCCCGTGGGAATACGGATCCCTGAACCCTATCTGTCATTTATCAAACTCATCGTTTGCGCCCCAACAGATGAGGCCTTACCGCTGGGTTGTCTACGATGAAGTGCCGCTCGATGTCTGGACTATGCGGCTAGGGGAGATCTGATGCAAGGAACCATGCAAGACCGACCGCTGAGGCTGAACCACTTTGTTGAGCGTGCGGAGCGTTATACCCCCTCCAAGCTGATCGTCTCGGGAACTGCCACGGGAGTTGAGCAGAGGACCTACGGCGAGTGGGCAGAGCGAACTCGAAAGCTGGTGAGCGTGCTCGACTCGCTTGAGGTTCCGCCAGAGGCTCGAGTTGCAACCTTTGCTTGGAACTCAGCGCGACATCTGGAGCTGTATTTCGCAGCGCCTTGCAGCGGGCGCGTTTTGCACACGCTGAACATCCGACTGTTCCCAGAACAACTCACCTACATCGTCAACCACGCAGAAGACGATGTGATCTTTGTGGACCGTTCTCTTCTTGGCCTCCTCACGCCGCTGCTTCCAAGCTTTCGGACCGTGCGGCATCTCGTAGTCATGGATGATGGCGGCGAAGCCCCAAACCCCGAGGGTGTCAGCGTGTTGAATTACGAGGAGTTACTGAGTGCGGCTGAACCTGCTGAGTTCTTCCTCGGTGATGAAAATGCCGCAGCTGCGATGTGTTACACCTCGGGCACAACGGGAAACCCAAAGGGTGTGATCTACACCCATCGAAGCACCTATCTGCATACCCTCTCAGTGCTACAGGCAGACAGCATTGGAGTCTGCGAGTCGGACACAGTCATGCCTGTGGTGCCCATGTTCCATGCAAATGCTTGGGGGCTTGCACACGCAGGAGTTGCCACAGGCGCCAACCTTGTTTTGCCAGGGCCGCGCATGACTCCGGCTGCGTTGGCAGATCTGATCGTTGAGCAGCGTGTGACTGTTCCTGCAGGAGTTCCGACCATCTGGATGGGGGTGTTGCCCGAGCTCAAGGGCAGAGATACCAGCGCGCTACGAACAATTCCATGTGGTGGTTCGGCGGTACCTAAAGCATTGTCCGAGGCATATCGGGAACAACTCGGTCTACCCATCCTGCAGGCATGGGGAATGACTGAGACCAGCCCGATTGCATCCGTGGCTATTACTCGCTCGTGGTTGGCAGACCTGCCCGAGGGCGAACTGGCAGACCTCCGTGCGTCACAGGGCCCGGCGGTCCTTGGGGTGGAGCTAAGAATTGTTGATCAAGAGACTGGAGCGGAACTTCCTTGGGATGGCACAACCCGAGGAGAACTGCAGGCTGCTGGTCCTTGGATTGCGTCGGGCTACTACAACGATGACCGTTCGGCAGACTCATTCACCCCGGACGGTTGGTTGCGAACAGGCGACGTTGCTGTGATGACCCCAGATGGGTATGTCCGCATAGTGGACCGCACGAAAGACGTAGTGAAGTCCGGAGGGGAGTGGATCTCTTCGGTGGAGCTCGAGAATGAGATCATGGCTCACCCAGCAGTAGCTGAGGCTGCGGTCATCGGCTTGCCGCACCCCAAGTGGGGCGAGCGACCATTCGCTGCTGTAGTGATTCGGCCTGAGATGACCTTGACTCAAGCCGAGGTTCTGGAGTTCCTGAGCGGCCGAGTGGCAAATTGGTGGCTGCCCGACGAAGTCGTGTTCATCGATGAGATCCCAAAAACCAGCGTCGGAAAGTTCTCAAAGAAGGACCTTCGGGATCAGTTTGCAGATCATGTGCTTCCGAGCGACTGAAGAGCCGTTCCTGTGTGGGGTTACACCAGTTTTCACCCGCCTACCGGCGTGTAGTGATCGCCGCCTAGGGTCACTACATGTATAGGTTTTTGCGAAAGCCACTCTGGTTGCTCAGCCATGTGCTGATTGCGGCTCTCGTGGTGACGCTGATTGGCTTGGGCTTTTGGCAGAGGTCGCGCTACCTCGAAGAGCGTCAGGAATCGGAGCAGCTTCAAACAATTGCGCGCGCCGCACCGGTAGGGCTGACTGCAGTTATTGGGGACTCGGAGATCGAACCGGCAGCGGTGAAAGAGAGTGCTCGATACCGAAGAGTCGAGGTGACAGGGGTCTACGATTCGGCCAACGAGGTCGCCATCTTAAATCGTTCGCGAGGCGGCGCTCCTGGAGCTTGGGTGATGACCCCGCTGGTTCAGGCAGATGGTACGGCGGTCCCAATCGTGCGTGGCTGGATTCCCCTTGAGCCATCCGCTCAGAACCCTCCCTTTCCCGGGTCTGAGGCGCCAGCGGGTCAGGTATCAGTCACTGGCAATATTCAACTGACTCAGCAACGCGGTTCGTTCGGGTCGGTTGACCCAAATCAAGGCGAGCTCTCTGCGTTATCGAGGGTTGATCTTGATCGCTACGCGGAGCAACTTCCCTACAGCATTGAGCCGGTCTGGGTGCTGCTTGACGGCCAGACTCCCGCCCAAGCTAACGACAGTCCGGCTGTGATTGAACTGCAGACGAAGGACCCATCCCAGAATTTCTCGTACATGCTGCAGTGGTGGATCTTCGCTCTGATTGCGCTCTGTGGATACCCGCTGGTCTTGCGCATGGTCGCCAGAAACAAGGCGAAGGGTGATCAAACCCCTGCCGAGGATGATGACCCGGACCGTGACCCGGACGAGATTCCTTGGGCCGTGGGTGCTGGACCCGAGCATGAAGCCTCATCCAAAACATGAGTACCGAGGTCGAGGAGACTCGCGAACGAATCATGCAGGCGGCGGTTAGTTGCGCCGAGACCAGCAGCGTTGGTGGCTTCTCGCTTGAAGAGGTGGCTGCATCGGCAGGTGTCTCACGAACGACTATCTACCGATACTTTCCGGGTGGAAGACCGCAACTTGTTCAGGAAACTGCCACCTGGGAGATTGCCCGGTTTTGGGCACGTCTAGCAGAAGCTGTGGAGGACCTTCCGACGCTCGAGGAGCAGTTGGTTGCGGGTTTGGTCATTGGAAGAAAGCTGATTCAAAAAAGCCAGCTTCTAGAAAATATGGTGGACTCCGAGATGCTCGAACTTGTTGCCGCCGTGCAGCCATCCGAGCCGCTCGTCCACGGCGTGATCCGTGACTATATGCGTGACCTGCTGATCAAGGAGCAGGCGGCTGGCCGGTTACGGCCCGGCATGACTCCTGAGCTGGGAGCCGACTATCTCATGCGTATGACCTTGTCCTGGATGGCTAGCCCTACTGGGCTTGACCTGAGCGATCAGGTTGCGACGCACAGTGTCATTCGCACCCAATTCCTTGCTGGCGTTCTGATCGACGCCTCTGAGGCTATGCCTGATCCAGAACTTGGGTGACTGAAGTCACAACATGAATTCCTTGTCGATGAGACACTAATGGTCTTATTGTAACAACCACAGCAGCTATCCGGGGAGGTGCGTGGTGACCGAAAATTCGATTCAAAGTCCACTCGCGCTGGTGTCACTGGGAGATCTCCCTGCGACTAGTGGAGGGCAAACTGGATCCGCTCAAGCTCGAGTCACTTCTGCGCTGCTGCGATGCGTGGGCAGGTGGGGGCTCTCAAAGACCACCATTGAGGACGTAGCTAAAGAGGCAGGTGTGTCTCGCGCAACGGTCTACCGGCTGTTTCCAGGTGGCAAGAATGCAATCATGCGAGCAGCAGTGCTCGGAGAGGTTCGTTCTTTGTTGGCGGTTCTGACAGTCGAGTTGTCCGGTGTGGATCAGGTCGAGGATTGCCTCACTGTTGCAATGAACCACGCGGCGCAATTCTTGGAACAGCATCAGGCCCTGAGCTTTATGCGCGACCACGAGAGCGGCTTGCTCGACCAACTGCTTTCATCCGAACAACTGGACCTGCTGTTTCTCACTGCAGCGCAGGTTATGAAACCCGTGCTACTCCGGTTCATGGACGAGGCAGCAGCCATCGCAGTCGGTATGTGGGTTGCGCGGCTC
>CAMDLX010000041.1 GCA_945901935.1 Bifidobacterium breve
GACGAGTCGTGTGCAGGAGCCCTTTCCTTTTGGTGCTGAAGTAGGACTAGAAGGCTAGATCTAGGCCCTCATCGCCTGCAGCTAGATAATCCACCGCCAACAAAACGCCGCCACAGAGCAGCACGAGGATGCAAGACAGTGCCATTGCTTGCCCAAAGCCAGCCGCTGCAGGGCGGCTCAATAGGCGCTCAATCGCAACGGGAGCAGTCGGGCTAGCAGCGCGGACAAGGAAGACTGTCGCCCCAAACTCTCCAAGACATGCCACAAACCCGAGGCCTGCTCCCGCAAAGACTGCGGAACGTATCGATGGAAGCTCGATCCGCCAGAAGCGTCCGATCGAACCCGCTCCGAGCAATTGGCCGGACTCTCCAAGCGATGCGGGCAGTGCTTGCAGAGCGGGAAGCACTGCTCGCACAACTAATGGAATCGCAACGAGCATTTGGGCGATCGGCACCAGCCAAAGCGATCCGCGCAGATCGAGTGGCGGCCTGCCACCAATCAGGAGTAGCCCCAGTCCAAGCGTGGTTGCCGACACCCCAAGAGGCAGCAGCAAAATTCGATCCGCTGCTCCCCCGGGTCGTTGGGCGATGACCCGCGCCGCAAGAACCCCCAGCAGCAGCGCTGCAGTTGCCGCTGCGCTAGCCGTAAGCAGGGAACGCCAGAGCGCTGAAAGCGGATCGATGCTCAGGCCAGTACCTGCTGTGACCGAACCAAGATGTTGCCAATTTGCTAGCCCCAAGCCAGTCCCGACTCGAAGGGACCGCTCGAACAGCGCTGCTATCGGTAACCCACAAATCATGAGGACAGCAGCAACCGCAGCGCCAACCGCCGCCCACTCTGCAACTGAACGCGGGAGGCGATCTGACCTACGAGCCCGAAATACCGAACTCACTGCGCGCCGCTTGCTGATCCGGCTATGGATACTGAGCGTGGCAAGTACTGCAACAAGCTGAACGCCACAGAGCACTCCAGCACCAGAAATATCAAACTGCCGAGTTGCTCGAGTCCAGATCTCTACTTCGACGGTGGTGACTGAGCCACCACCGAGCATCACGATCACGCCAAAGCTTGTGAAGCAGAACAAGAACACCACCACGGCCGAGGCTGCAATGGCTGGGAGCACCGTCGGTAGAAGCACGCGTCGAGCAGCTTGAAATGGGGAGGCCCCGAGCATCCGCGCAGCAGCCTCTTGGTTTGAGTCCACGCCGCTGAGGGCGGCCCCAACTGTGCGAATGACTACCGCTAGGTTGAAACACACTTGTGCGATAACGATTGCCAACCATGTTCCTCGGGCCTCGAATAAGCCTCGAGGACCAAGCACGGTGGCAAATGCTGCGCCAATAACCACCGTGGGCAACACAAACGGAACAGTCGCAAGAGTTTTCACGAAGGATCGGCCATAGAAGCGAAATCGCGATAACACCCAAGCAACGGGTACTCCAACTGCGACGGTACACGCACAAGAAACCAGGGCCTGAGCGACTGTGACTGCGATGAGCCGCCAAGTTCTCGGAGAGCCAAGAATTCGAGTGACTGCCTCGGCACTCCATACTCCGTCCGGCCGTATTGCCCTGAGCAGGACCGCAGAGATTGGCAGAGCGATCATGAGGAGAACTGCACTGACCACGATGATTCCAACCCTCGACACGTGCCCCATCTTGACGGCCGAGGGTCGGAAACCTTGGTGCCCTGCTGGGCGCTGATCGCTTAAGAAATTCACTCCATTATCTCTCGCCACTGCTCGATCCAAGCATCGCGTTGAGCGGAGATAACTGCTGGGTCAAGGCTCAGTGGTTTGGTGGCGCGTGGGGCAAACTTCTCAAACACTTCTGGCAACTCAACATCAGTTACCGGAAAGACAAAATTACTGAGTGGTAAAGCCTTTTGCCAAGCCGGGCTCAGCATGAATTCCACAAGTTTCTGCCCCAACTCGGGTTCAGCCGCTCCAGCTAGGACTCCTGCGTATTCCACTTGAGCTACGCAAGTGTCGAGCATGACACTCGAGGCCGGCTCGGTGCGCTTTGGATCACTAAAGACCACCTCTGCCGGTGGGCTTGAGGCATATGAGAGCACGAGTGGTCGGTCTCCACCAGAAACCGTGTAGTCCGAGTAGTAGGCATCATCCCAACTCGGCCGCACCCGAACTCCGTTGTCTTTGAGCTGTTGCCAGTACTCCAACCATGCGTCCTCGCCGCTGCGCGCAATAGTTCCGAGGAGGAAGGCAAGCCCAGGCGAAGAGGTCACCGGACTTGCGAGCACAAGAAGGTCGCGGTAGATCGGATCGGCGAGTTGCGCCATCTCGGTAGGCGCCGCAATGCCATTGTTTGCGAACCATTCCTGATCAATATTGATACAGACATCACCAGTGTCGATGGGAACGAGTTGTTCTCCTGCCTCGCCATCTAGGCGCAACGAGTCTGGAACTTCTTCAATCGCCTCAGGTTGAAAAGGCTGGAGTAGATCCTCGGTAAGGGCTCGCGTGGCGAGAGTGTTGTCGATGCCAAAGATCACGTCTCCCTCTGGCGCTCCTGCAGAGAGCAGGGCTTTGGTCAACATGGTGGAGGAGTCCCCTGTGGCTACCACCTTGATGGTTGCGCCGGTCAGCTCAGTGAACTCCGCTGCAGCATCTTCAGGAAGTGCGAAGGCGTCGTAGGTGACGAGTACAACTTCGTCCTTCGAGCTCGAATCCTGTTCGGGTTCGGCTGTCGAGGAGGTATCTGAGCTGCAAGCGGAGGCGAGCATCAGAATGCACCCGGCTACGGCGCAGCAAGTGGTGATGCGGGACCGTTTGAATGTAGAGGAGCGTATGAATCTAGGTGAGCTCATGAGCACTGCTCCTTGTCGATGATTACTGCCAGGCAGCCCTGATCCACGCTGATAGTTGCGATTGTTTCTAGGAACTCATTCGAGACACCTCGCGTGGACCCCGGACTAAGTTCCTCACCTTCAAAGGCCCAGCGAAGTCCGGTGCTTCGCACTCCCTGTGCCGTTGCGTTGAGTGCCACCACCGAGACAAGTTGTCCCGACTCGGCCACGACCCTCCGAGAGTCACGAACGATTGCGAGGTAAGTATCGCCAAACCACGCATCGATTCGCAGCCCAGCGAAGCGTTCCGAGCCCAACAACAACATGCCGCTGAGCAAGTGATCAACACGACCTGCATGACTACCAATGACCGTTACGGAGTCGAACCTTGGGTCGAGTGATGCGTTCACTGTCTCGAGGGCAAGTTCAAGGTCAGTGGCATCTTTGTCTTGGGGAAAGGAGCGAATCTCTGCGCCGGCATCGCGGGCTTGTTCAAGCAGAACTGGATTCACAGAATCCATATCGCCGATGACTAGATCAGGCATCCGCCCGCAGGCCAAAGCCAGATGAAGCCCCGAATCCGCAGCGATCACATAGGCAGCAGCGGCCGCAACTTCGATGATTGAATCCCTCCGAGCAATCTCGAAAGATTCACCCGGGGTGGCCACAAGCGGATGAGGGCCGCCCGAAAATACCACTACTTCGCTCATGATCTCCCTCCGCTGGCATTACCCAGATCAGGTTGCGGGTCAGTGGCCCTGAGCCACTCTCTCAGCCCGCTGGTGCGAGCTCCCCGGATTGGTTGTACAGCCACAAGCTACACGCTGACGCGCTAGGGGCTGAGTCAGTCTCCGATGATCCCATTCATACGAGCCAGGGTTCGCAACATGACCTCGTCGGCTCCCCCACCGATGGACCACAAGCGGGTATCCCGGTAAAAGCGTGCGGGCCAGTTCTCTTCTACGTAGCCCATGCCGCCGTGGTACTGCACTGCAAGGTCTGCCATGCGGCGTGCAAGACGAGCGGAACGCAATTTGGCTACGGTCGCGTGGCGTGTGATGTCTTGGCCATCCATGTACGCAGCTGCAGCAGCCCAGTTGTGATGGCGCATCATGTCGAGTTCAGAAGCTAGGTCGGCAAGTTCGTATTGAAGAGACTGGTTCGCTAGCAACGGAGCACCAAAAGCCTGCCGCTCCTTGAGGTAAGCCACAGTGCGAGTGAGCGCTAGTTCGACTGCCCCAACCATCTGGTAGGAGGCAATCATGCGTTCGTTCTGGAACTGGCCCATCTGCTGCTGGAAGCCCCGGCCGATTTCACCGATGACGTATTCCACTGGAACTCGCACATCTTGGAACGTCAATTCCGCAGTATCCGAGGCCCGCATGCCGAGCTTGTCGAGGGTTCGACTCACTGAAAAGCCCTCGGAATCGGTGGGAACGACAATCTGCGACATTCCCCTGAAACCACCCTCATCAGAGGTTCGGCACAGCAGGCAGATCCAATCGGCTTGGGCGCCATTGGTAATCCACATCTTTGACCCATTGATGACCCACTCGTCACCGTCAATAACTGCTCGTGTACGCAGACCGGCAACATCGCTACCCGCATCTGCCTCGCTGATACCAACCGATGCAACGAGGTCGCCAGAGATCGCTCCACGCAGGAACTTCTCTTTCAGTTCAGTACTACCAAACTGATGCAGAGTGGGTGTCGCCATGTCTGTTTGCACCGAAAGCGCCATGGCAACTCCGAGTGACGCAGCCCGACCGATCTCTTCACCAAAGATCAGGGTGTAGCTGTGGTCAGCAGCAGCGCCACCAAATTCCTCGTCGTATTCAATTCCAATCAATCCAAGCGACCCAAACTTTTTGAAAAGGCTATGGGCCGGGAATATTCCGGCGTCTTCCCATTCATCGGCATGAGGGTCAATCTCTTTTTGCACCACGTCTCTGACCAGTGCCCGAAACGATTCGTGTTCATCGGTGAACTTCAACACAACAACTCCCTAGTTGGGTTACCCCGCTCAAGGTACCGACGATATCAGCGGTAAGCTCATAGACCTCAGTCACCATGCCTGCAGCCGTGCAGGGGTCTGTCGCTACGGACTGAGAGAGGCCCAGGTACGTGATCTCCATTGTGTTCTGTCTTGTTGGGTGGACTCTGGGATGGATGATTTTTGGACGGCCAAAGAGTGTCACACAGTTGCGCTCTGCCGCCGGCTCCGTAAAACAGCCAGCCAGCCGCAATGGGTTTGATGTGATTATTCCCGCTCGCAACGAGGCTGCTTCCATTGGGCTGCTGCTCAGCGACATTGCATCGCTACCGCAGAGTGGCAATCGGGTCCTGATTATCAATGACCACTCAACCGACTCAACCGTAGAGATCGCCTCGGGATTTGCTGGTGTCGAAGTCATCGATGCCCCCGACCTGCCTGAGGGTTGGACCGGCAAAAGTTGGGCCTGTCACATCGGCTTTGAATATCTGCGCACTACCACTGAAGACCATGACCGCGGGCTGGTCTTTTTTGATGCCGACGTCCGGGTAGATCCCGATGTTGTTCAACTCCTCGTTGATCACCAGTCAGCGACGGGTGCATTGGTCTCGGTGCAGCCTTGGCATCAAACAAAGCGCCCTTACGAGAAACTCTCGGCGCTATTCAATGTGATTGCCTTGGTGGGAACTGCGATGTCCTCACCAACAAAGTCAACGGGAGCATTCGGGCCGGTACTTGTGACAACCCCTGCGGCCTACCTGCGTGCAGGCGGTCATGAAGCAGTGAAAGATCAGATTGTCGAAGACTTAGCACTGGCTGCGAACTATCGGCAGAGTGCTCAACGAGTGGAACTGTTTCGCGGAGCCAACCAAGTGCGGTTTCGAATGTATCCAAACGGCCTGCGTCAACTCTGCGAGGGCTGGGCAAAGAATTTTGCCACGGGCGCTGGATCAACAAACCCGGTCCGCCTCTTGGCGGCAGTGCTGTGGATCACGAGCCTCGGAAGCGCCACTGCATTACTGATCGAGGCAGCCATGTCTCAACACACCGTATGGATAGCACTGGTTGTCTACGCTGCGTTCGCTGCGCAGCTTGCTTGGATGTTTCGTCAGGTCGGCAATTTTGGTCCCATGACTGCGTTGGTATTCCCAATTCTTGTTGCCTTCTTCTTCTGCATATTTGCGTGGTCAATCTGGAAAACGTACTTTCGCCAAAGTGTTACCTGGCGTGGGAGAAAAATTTCCGTTGGAGCCCGAAGCCAGAAGCCGTGTTAATCCACCTTCCTGACATTGCTGCTGTCTTCGTGTCGGTGCTGGCTTGGGTGTTCATTGGATTCAGTACGGGGTTTGCGATCCACAAGGTTCCGGTCCGCCGTTTCGATCATGACACCTGGCTCACGCGGGCTCGGAGCTTTGAAGATGACGGCAATTTTTATCAACGAAGATTGAAGATCCGCCAGTGGAAAGATCGCCTCCCCGAACAAGGCGATCTGTTCCCTGATGGGTTTTCAAAGCGGCACATCATCAACCGATCCACTGAGCACCTAGAGCGATTCATAGCCGAAACTCGCAGGGCCGAAATTGTTCACTGGCTCAATCTGAGTGCGGGACCGCTCTTTCTTATCTGGTGTCGGCCTCTGCTCGGGGCGTTCATGATTTTGTTCGGCATTTGTGCACACCTGCCGTTTGTCATGGTGCAGCGATACAACCGCGAGCGATTAAGCCGAGTCCTACGCCGGCGCAGCGCTACTTCGTGAACCGACCCTTGCGGATTCTGTCGGCTTCCATAATGGCCAACTCTTGTGCACCCGAGACGACGATGGAGGGATCGGGCACATAGTTCACCGCTGGGTTGCGCTCGCCGTAATCAACTGCGTTCAAGATGACGCGCATGGCATTCATGCGAGCTAGGTGCTTGTTCTTCGACCTGATCACCGTCCAAGGAGCTTCGACTGTGCTGGTTTTTTTCAGCATGGCGTACTTGCGGTCCGTGAAATCTGACCAGTGTTCTTGAGCTTGAACATCGATCTCGCTGAGTTTCCACTGCCTCAATGGGTCATTGCGGCGGCGATCGAAGCGTCGCTTCTGCTCGCGCTTGGTCACGCTGAAATACAGCTTCACTAAAATGGTTCCCTGCCGAACAAGGTCTTTCTCAAACCCGACCACGCCCCGCATAAAATTCTTGTATTCCTGCTCGGTGCAGAAGTTAAACACTGGCTCCACCATGGCCCGGTTGTACCAACTCCGATCAAAGAGAACCATCTCCCCACCGGTTGGAAACTCTGCAATGTACTTCTGGAAGAACCATTGCGAACGCTGCTCTTCGGTGGGTTTGCCAAGTGCTACCACCCGATAGTGCTTCTCGTTCATGTAACGAGTAACTCTTCGGATCGTGCCGCCCTTTCCGGCCGCATCGCGACCCTCGAACAACACAATCATCCGCTTGTTGTTCTCTTCTAGATAGCGCTGCAAGACCAGCAGTTCAGCCTGCAGAGGCTTGAGTTCCTCTTCCTTCTTCAATTGGCGCACTGCTGTGCGCACCAGCTTTGGCTCTCGCTCAACTGCGTGGTCAACCCGATCGGCAAAGGGGTTCGGCGGTAATGCCGAAAAGGGCTCGCTTTGTGCAGACATGACGATCGTTCCTTGTTCAAGATTGCTGAGGAGGTGAGCCTACCGACATGCTCGCCCCGGATCACCCCGATATTGTGCCACCCATGGATGACCCAACTAACCCTGCTACCAATACTGCTGCCAACCCTGCCGCTCCCCCCGAACTCCGGACAGACCTCACCGAGACTGATCTTCGAGAACGACTCAGTGCAGAGCAATTCATCGTGACGCAGCAAGCTGGAACTGAACCAGCGTTCACCGGGGCGTTCTGGGACAAAAAAGATGCAGGTATTTACCGGTGCGTCGTGTGCGAGATGCCGCTGTTCTCTTCGGATACGAAGTACGAGTCCGGTTCGGGTTGGCCCTCGTTCTTTGAGGCACTCGACCCAGAAAAGGTCACCTTGATTGAGGACCGCAGTCATGGGATGTCTCGGACTGAAGCCGTATGCGCGCACTGTGGAGCACATCTGGGGCACGTGTTTCAAGACGGCCCAAGGCCAACGGGTCAGCGGTTTTGCATGAACTCAGCATCGCTTGACTTTCTGGCGGAATAAGCCAGATCCCTGGCAATAGGCGGCCCAAGCTGAGCCGCTCGACTACTCAGGCGTTGACTGTTTGGCCCTCGGCATGCTTGCGTGCGGCTGGAGTGAATCGGATGGGGATGTGCTTAACGCCACCAATAAAGTTGGATCGAAGTCGTTCAATATCGCCATCAAATTCGATGTCTTCCATGCGAGAGACAATCTCGTGGAAGATCAGACGCAGTTCCATTCGCGCCAGGTTTGTTCCTAAGCAGAAGTGCGCACCGCCACCACCAAAGGCAATGTGATCATTCGGAGTACGTTCGATATCGAACACGAACGGATCATCAAAGACTTCCTCATCTCGGTTCGCAGAGATGTGCCACATGACGACTTTGTCTCCGGTCTTGATCTGCTTACCGCGCAGCTCAAGATCTTTCATTGCAGTACGACGGAAGTGCAGCACGGGGGTAGCCCAACGAAGGACCTCTTCCACTGCGCCGTCGATGAACTTGTCGGGGTCACTTCGCAACTTGGCTAGCTGCTCAGGATTTTCCATGAGCGCAATCATTCCGTGGGCAGTTGCATTGCGTGTGGTCTCGTTGCCCGCCACAGCCAGCAGCAGAATGAATAGTTCGAACTCCTCTTGAGTCAGGCGATCCCCATCGATCTCTGCGTTAATCAGTTTGGTAACAACATCTTCGCGAGGGTCGTCGCGGCGGGCTTCGCCGAGGCTCGCTGCATACATATACAACTCGGCTGCTGCCATGGTTGCTTCATCAGGATTCTCGCTCTGATACTCCGGATCATCAGCACCGACCATTCGGTTGGACCAGTCAAAGAGCAGGTGGCGATCCTCGTCAGGCACGCCCATGATCTCGGCAATTGCCTGCAACGGAAGCTCCGCTGCAAGGTCAGTCACAAAGTCGCAGGTTCCGTCTTCGATGATCTGATCAACGATCAGCTCCGTGCGAAACCGCAAGTGCTGTTCAATCAGAGCAATCATGCGAGGAGTAAAGCCCTTGTTGACCAAGAGCCGGTATCGCGTATGGCGAGGCGGGTCGGTCATCAACATGATCTTGCCGCGCATATCAAAGCCAGATTCAACATCATTGAATTCAATGATGTTGACCCCGTTGGCCTCGGAGCTAAACCCCTCGGCGTCGCGATTGATCAACTTCAGGTCAGCATGCTTGGTAATTGACCAAAAGCCCGGACCGGTTGCTTCCTCGGTCCAATGCACCGGATCTTCTTGGCGAAGCTGGGCAAACACCTCATGGTGCTCCATGCGCTGAAAGGCTTCTGGATTGGTCAGGACACTGTCGATGATCTCCATGGGGAGAACGATAACGCGTTCTAGTTTTGAAGAGGAATTGCTCGGATTTTGCCAACTCGGCGTAACTCTCTCAACCCGCCTAGATTCCCATGATGCTCTTACCTGCGGCCGTCCTCTGGGACCTAGACGGAACCCTTATTGACTCAGAACCCTCTTGGGCCGCAGCGGAGCACAAGCTCGCTCAGGCCCATGGTTTTGAGTGGACCGAACAGGATGAACTCTCACTAGTGGGCAATGCCCTTCCCGACTCTGGCGCTGCGCTGCAAGCTCGAGGGATTGACCTGTCGGTGTCAGAGATTGTGGAGATCATGGTGCAGAGCGTTGTTGCCGACATCGGCACAGCAGTCCCGTGGCAACCCGGCAGTCTGGAACTTCTCGCCGCTCTGATGTCCGCCGAAGTACCTTGCGCTCTCGTGACGATGTCGTACCAAGCAATTGCGGATCAGATTGTCGCAAGTGTCCCAGCGGGTACGTTTCAAGCAGTTGTCAGCGGGGACAATGTCACGCATGGAAAGCCACACCCTGAGCCCTACATCTTGGCCGCAGAGCGCCTTGGAGTTGATATCTCAAGGTCAGTCGCTATTGAAGATTCCCTGACTGGTCTGGCTTCGGCCCAGAGCGCTGGGGCCCGCGTTCTAGCCGTTCAACGCAAAGTTCAGATTCCTGCCGCCGAGGATCGAAGCCGAGTGGCCGAGTTGGTCTCACTCAGCGTTGAGGACTTGTCTCGAATTGCTGCTGGCGAGTGCATTGACCGACTAGCTGGGCCGGCCGGTTAGGCCGGCGTGTACTTGGTTAGGCCGGCGGAGTAACAACTTGACCCCAGCGCTTGCGGGTGCGTGCCTTAGAGGTGACTGAAACCGCTTGACTCTTCTTTGGTCATTGAGACTGCGATCGGGTGGCGATCAAAGTGAGCTACCGCATCTGCAAAGTCCGCCAGCAGGATGTCAACGAGATCCCGACTCAGGTCCTGGCGAATCAGGACTCGCTGCACCGCAAGATCGCTGAGCGAGCCAGTGAGCGGGTAAGCCGGCACCTGCCAACCGCGAATCCGGAGCCGATCGGCAAGGTCATACAGGGTGAAACCCGGGTCCACCCCGTCGATCAGTTTCCAAGTCACTGCGGGAATTCCTGTCAGTGGGTCACCCGTGCAGATCAGCTCAAAGGGGCCAAGCTTGACGATGGCATCTGCAATCAGGGCGCAGCTGTCATAAGAGGCCTGATGCACTCTCTGATATCCCGCGCGGCCAAGTCTCAAGAAGTCGTAATACTGCGCTGCGATCTGCCCCGCTGGCCGAGAGAAGTTGATCTGAAAAACCGGCATGTCCCCACCGAGGTAGGTGACGTGAAAGATCAGATCATCGGGCAGTTCCGCTATGTCTCTCCAGACAACCCAGCCCACACCGAGTGGAGCAAGCCCAAACTTATGCCCCGAACTACTGATGGACTTCACACGCGGTAGACGAAACTCCCAGATCACCTCTGGTGCGCAGAAGGGAGCCAGAAAAGCTCCACTTGCGCCGTCTACGTGAATATCGACATCTAGCCCTGTCTCGGCCTGCAAGCGATCAAGCGCCTCGGCAAGTTCCTGGACCGGCTCATAGCTGCCGGTGTAGGTCACCCCGAAGGTTGGCATCACCAGAATGGTGTTCTCGTCCACGAGTTCAAGCATCTGCTCGACATCCATGCAGTAGTTGCCGGGAGACATCCCTATTTCCCGCATCTCGACGTCCCAGTATTTTGCAAATTTATGCCAGACCACTTGTACGGGGCCGCAGACCATATTTGGCGAGTCAGTGGACTTGCCCTCGGCCCGGCGACGCTCACGCCACCTCCACTTGGCAGCCATGCCAGCAAGCATGCAGGCCTCGGATGAACCAATTCCCGAGGTTCCGATGGTGTTATCTGCATCTGGGGCATTCCACAGATCGGCCAACATATGCACGCAGCGACGCTCCAGCTCAGCAGCTTGCGGGTACTCGTCTTTATCGATC
The DNA here is from genome assembly GCA_945901935.1 of Bifidobacterium breve. Classification (GTDB taxonomy): domain Bacteria; phylum Actinomycetota; class Acidimicrobiia; order Acidimicrobiales; family Microtrichaceae; genus IMCC26207. The sequence goes on from CAMDLX010000041.1 coordinate 11,256, forward strand.
AGGTTTTTGTCGATACACAGATCCATCAGCGCATGAACTTGCGGCTCCTCCCATGTCTGACAGAAGGTCGCCAGATTCTGGCGAGAGTTGCCATCGAGCATCAGTTCGTCATGCACGGCCTGATAGGCCTCATCGGGGTTGAGTTCCTGCAGGGGGAACTTGTACTTCGGGGTGGCCTGCGAGAGCCCTTTGCTCGAAAATATCGAGTCTTCTGCGTGACCTTCGATTGAATCCTTGGCATGCAAGCTCACTGCAGTATCTCCTCGATTGGGTGCGACTATCTTGTCATGGAACGAGTTGCGCTCAAGCACTCCTAAGCAGAGCGACCTGCGAGCAAACGGGTCGGAATGGGGAACACGTGACTGAAGCAGTACACCGCGGAGCCGAGGACTTGCCGTTTGTAGAAATCGGTGGAGGCAACAAACTCAAGGTGATTCAAGTTGACCATGGCCAAGGCCTCTGGATCGTCGAAAACATTTTCCAAAAGAATTACGCCATCCAGACCCACCGCCATACCGGGCCTGTATTCGGCTACACCACAAGCGGAGCTTGGAAATATCAGGAATACGAGTACGTCAACCGGGCTGGGTCATTTCTGTATGAACCGGCAGGCTCGCAGCACACGTTGGAATGCGTTGAGGACGACACTCACGTGTGGTTCCAGATGTACGGATCAAACCTGAACCTCGACGCCGATGGAAACATTGAGAGCGTGTTCGATGGCCCCGGAACCCTCGAGGCTTATTACATGCTCGCTGAAGCCGAAGGATTCGACCGGCCAAACGTGCTGGTCTCGTGACGCCGCAGCCAGAAATCGGTTTACTCGCAGACCCGAACACATTTTTGCTCGAGGTCCCGCATGATCAGATTGCTGCGCTTCGTGCCGAGTCCCCTGTGGCCTGGCAGCCTATGGCAGGTGAGCCCGGATTCTGGGCAGTGCTTACCCATGCCGATGTAGTGAAAGTCTCGCGCTCCCCCAATCTGTTCTCGGCTAGCGAGGGTGGCGTCGTGCTCGAGAACCTTGATGCCGCGAATCTTGAGATGATGCGGATGATGTTGCTCGCAATGGACCCGCCCATGCACAACGAGTACCGGCGACCTCTATCGGAGCCGTTTAAAGGAAAGATCATTGCGGGCCTTGAGCCTCGGATTGCCGAGATCAGTCGCGAACTCATGGCTGATGTTGCGGGCCGAGACTCCGTTGAGTTTGTGCACGAGGTCACCTCGGGGTTACCCACCAAAGTCATGGGTCGTCTGATGGGTCTGCCCGAAGCCGACTGGGACCTTCTGCACTCGTTAGCAGAACGTCAAACCTCTGGGTCTGACCCCGAAATTGTCGGTGAGGAGCCTGACTACAGCGCTTCGATCGAGATGGCCATGTATGCGATTGAGTTTGCTGCGCGCCGCCGGTCAGAGCCACCACGAGAAGACCTGACCACGCTGATTCTGGATGGCGAGTTTGGTGGCCAACCAATGAGCGATGTGGATTTTGGAAGCTTTTTCGTGCAGATCGTGACTGCAGGGAACGACACCACAAAGTCCATGTTGTCCTCGGGGCTTTGGGCGCTCTTACAACACCCTGAGCAACTCCAAGAGCTTCGTGATGACGCATCGCTCATACCTGGAGCCGTGGAAGAGATTCTCCGTTGGGCAAATCCGCTGCACTACTTCCGACGCACTGCTAGCGAGGACACAGAGTTGAGCGGCGTACAGATTTCTGCTGGCGACAAGGTAGTGATGTATTACACCTCAGCCAATCGAGATGAAGACGTGTTTGATGAACCCAACTCGTTCAACATCCATCGCAACCCCAACCCGCATCTGTCGTTTGGTATTGGCGAACACTTCTGCTTGGGCGTTCACTTAGCCCGCTTAGAAGGTCGAGTGTTCTTTACCGAGTTGCTCAGGAGCTTCGCTCGGATTGAACTCGCAGAGGACCCAGTTCGGGTGCGATCAAACTTGAATAACAGTTTCAAGCGACTGCCCGTGCGCCTGCTCGATTACCGGGCAACCTGAACAAAGAATCTGAACAAAGAAAGCGCTCCACGCAATAGCACCGAACCCTCAGGCCGGATCACGCTTCATTTGATCAGCCGCGAGTACGGGCAAACTCAGATCAATCGAGTCGAAATCAATTTGGCCACCGAACTGCGGAGCCGCATAGGCCACCGTGCTGGCAACAATCTGAAGCGTGATTGTGGCGCCTGGTTTGGCGGCAAAGGCAATGACCTCGAGTGGAACTCTGAGCTGGTGCTTCGCTCCGTCTAGAACCACTGCAATGGGAGTGACCTGATTGCCAATCACCAAGGATGTAGACGCATCCACAAGTTGTGCAAAGACTCGTGTTGGGCGGTCACCAGTGCCATTGGTTCCCGAATAAGACAAGCTGAGCTCTGGGGCTCCAAGAACAAGGTCTGGCCCACCCTTAACTACTAGCTGCACATTGACAGCATTCTGCGCAAACGCTGGAGTAATCGATTCCACCAGGCCGGACAGCACCGATCCGGCCCCCTCGGGAATTACTACAGGCCCCGAACCGCCCTCGGCAGTGAGTTCCAATATTCCTGAACCACTTGCTTTCAAAGGTGTTCCGGCCGCTTTGGTGTAACTCGCAGCCGTGTACCGAACACCATCTTGATCAATGACGTCGAACCCAGGTCCAGTGTCCACGGATGTGTCGTTTGCAACGTAACGATCCATCCAAGCAATGACCGCTGTCGTGACGCGCAGTTGATCACCTGGATTTGTCAGACACACCCCATGGCCGTCGCAATACCAGATCATTGAGACTGGGACACCGTTCTTCGTCAGCATGTTGTAGTTCGTGATTCCCTCGCCCAAGGTGAAGAGCGTGTCCACAGTGCCCTGCACAATCAGCGTTGGGGCAGTGATCTGATTGACCAACTCTGCCGGACCGCGAGCAATGAACCAAGCCTGATCCTCAGCATCGAGTCTGCCCGTGGCTTCGGCTGCATCCTGGGCATGGCGCACATGTGGGTCAACAGAGTCCGAGGCACTCGAGTCGCCCAGAATTCCCGCCCAACCCGACTTGACTGTATCGGCCTTATACAAACTGCTTTGCAGAGAGTTCCACGCAATGACGGGGACGATTGCGTCAACTCGGCAATCTGTGGCAGCGGTTACCAGTTGAATACCACCGCCGTACGACCCGCCCACCATGCCCACACGGGGGTTCCGCTCGCCATCGAGTTGCGCCACACCTTGGGTCGCTACCCAGTTGAGCAACTCACTGACGTCTCGAGCCTCGAAATCCTTTGAGTTGACCTGAGCAACCCCGGTTGACTCACCAAACCCGCGGGGGTCCCAAGTGAGCACGTTGTATCCCGCTGCACGAAGGGTCGAAATACCGACCACACCCAAGATTCCCACCGAATCAACCGCAGTATCGCCAGACAAACTCCATCCGGGTCCCATCAGAATTGTCGGTGCCGGGTCCTGCGCAGTCGCTGATGGGAGCGCGAACCAGTGCCCACGAATCACGGTTCCATCAAAAGACACCAAGTCAATATCTGTTGCAGAGCCTGCTACTGCGGTGACTTGAACCGGAGAACTCGCTGCAGGTGGCACGCAGTCAGCCTGATCCGGAACCTTGGGAGAAGTAGTAGTCGATGGCGGCGAAGTTGAACTCGCTGAACTCGACGAGTCGGCTGTAGAGGAACAAGATGATCCAACAAGAGCCGCTGACAGGATCAGGACACACCCAATCAGGACTGCACCACAAGTCTTTGATCGGTTCACGAAGCGAGTCATGACCAGAGAGTAGGCGGCTGGCGAGCGAGGTTGCATGTGAAGACTGCTCTGTAATGTGTGAGCTGCGACATCACCACACCTTCAGGAGAACTCATGAACCGCGATGAACTGCTTGGCACTTTTGACCTGACTGGGCGTACTGCCATTATCACCGGTGGCAGCCGCGGAATCGGCCTGGCAATTGCTCATGGCTTTGCGGCAATGGGTGCAAACGTGGTGATCGCTAGTCGCAAGCCAGAAGCCTGTGCTGCGGCCGCCGACGCAATTACACGTGATGGCGGATCGGCCCTTTCGGTTCCCACTCATGTCGGTGACCTGCAGCAGATTGAGGAACTCGTCGAGCGGAGCGCGCAGGAGTTCGGCGGAATCGACATCATTGTGAATAACGCTGCCAATCCGTTGGCACAGCGCTTTGGGTCAATTACTGCAGAGGCCCTCGCTAAGTCACATGAGACCAATCTGCGCGGCCCTGTGTTCTTGGTGCAGAACGCAATGGATTATCTGCGTGCAAGCAACCATGCATCGATTATCAATATTGCAACTGCCGGGGTGTACACGCACGGCAGCTACGTGTCCCTCTACATCTCTGCCAAGGCAGCACTACTAGCAATGACTCGAGCGATGGCGGCCGAGCTTGCCGCTGACGGCATCCGGGCAAACGCCATTGCACCCGGAACTGTGGCGACAGACATGTTTTTGAGCGCACCCGAGGGATTCCAAGCAGCTGCTGTAGATACACAACTCATCAAGCGGCCAGCAGTCCCCGAAGAGATGGTTCCAGCCGCATTGTTTTTGGCAAGCGATGCATCCAGCTTTATGACTGCTCAAACGCTAGTTGTGGACGGTGGGATGACCACTCACTGAGCGAGCAGTAACCTTGAGTAGGTAGGAGCTTGATTGGGTCGGAGCTTGATTTGGTCGGAGGGAGTTACCGTGGCATCGAAATCGAAAACCAGCGCAGCTATGGCCACAGCTCTCGCAGCAGCTACCGCTCAGGCCATTCGCATGTTGCAAGATCCCGAGACTCGCGCACAGCTCGTACTCGCTGGCTCTGACCTAGCGCAAAGAATTCGCCTCTGGAATGAGGACCGCCGCTCAGCAGGGGTGTATTCGGCATCTGATCTACCCGTCGAAGATCTGGGACGAAGTTCAGCTTCCGCCATTCCAGTTCTTGGGCAGGAGCGACTTGAACGGCGAGTTGAGAAGCTCTCGGCCACGCTCGATATGTTGCGACCAGAGACCGGCGCCTCGGGGTCGGCTTTCCTCGACAAGGTGTACCAGGCACTGAATCAGATCCGGCTGTCACTCGCTGTTGCAAAGAATCTGCCACTTGTGAAGCGCAAGAAAGCTCATCGCGAGATCAGCAGAATGCTGAGCGAGTTAGAAACGGCAGTTATGGACGCCGCTCTCGGGAATCCCACAAAATAGCGAATTGCTGCTGCAGTTCAGATCAGATCGCATCAGATCGCGTCGTGGCTTTGTAGCCACCGCAGTGAGAACCATCCGGGCAATGTCGGCAACCAGAACGTGACGGTTCGGTACAACAGCGCCGCAGGTAGGGCAACAGCCGCAGGAACCCCAATAGCGCTCAGGCCAGCAACAAGTGCTGCCTCTACCGCACCGATGCCGCCTGGGGTTGGAGCAACCGAACCAACAAGACCAGCGCCGAGGTACACCACCACTGCTCCCGCTAGCGGGATCTCATCGCCATAGGCACGCACTGCAACGAAGAGTGTCACTGCGTAAGCGAGTGAGGTAAACAGACTTGCAGCCACACCTTTTACGAGCCGCTTTGGGTCGCGTGCGACATCTAGGACTCGCGGTCCAGTGGATTCCCAAATTGGCCGCATGCGCTCGAGGATGAGCCGACGCGTTGCTGGAAGAACGAATGCGAAAACAGCTATGAGGACTGCGCCTGCTGCTACGAGCAACGCCCCCCAAGAGGGTGCCTTGATATCAAGCTGCGTGGCCTCACGAGAAAAAATGGTGATACCGAGCAGTGCCATGACTGTTGTGGCAAAGACCACGAGCGAGGACAGTCCGACGCTTGCAACTGCCAGACCAGAAGGTGCGCCAGCTTTTTGGATCACCCGCACATTCGTTCCCACGCTCCCCACCGCGGCGGGAGCAACTAGCGATACGAATGTTGCCGCAAACTGCGCTGCTAGCAGGCGAAAGGCTGGGACTCGCACTGGCAAGAATGGATGGATGGTGAATGCTGCTCCCACGTAGGTCATGATCGATGCGAGGAAAGCTAGCCCTGCCCAGTACCAATTAATGCTGCGTATCACTGTGGCAAAATCGACGTTGCTCAGTTGCCCAGCGAGGACGTACACCGCCAACGTTGCAGCAATCAGCGTGACCAGCGCACGGGGCCGAAGGCGTTCGAGTCGCACCTCGTCTGCAGACGGCTCCGGCGCCCTAGCCGTTGCCTCTTCACGCACCTGATCCAACAGCGCGTCGTTGCCTTTGAGTGCGAGCCGTAGCGCGGGATTGAGCGCCACTGGCTGCAGCAGTGCCGGAAGGTTGGCTAGATCTTGATCGCCAATTTCAGCGACCGCGGCAGTAATCGCCCGGTCGACACCCACCAAGAGCGCTGTTGCTAGCAAAAGTTCGGCTCGATCGAGCCGCATGCGCAGCCGAGATGCTGCAATCTCGCCTTGAGTTAGCCCAAGAATCCAGATCCGACCATCACGGTCTACTGCAAGACTCTCTGGATTGATCCCCTCGTGAGCAACACCTGCGTGGTGCATTCTTCGAACCTGTTTCCAAGCCTGAGAGAGCGCCTCGTCTGAGATCGCATCGGCAGTGAACTCTGACAACACTCGAAGGTCTTCAGGACGTTCCTCTGCAAAAACTAGTGTTCGATCATCAACCTCTGCAGCGGCTAAAAAGCGCGGCGTTCGCACGTGTGCTTCACGGGCCATGAGCGCTGGCACTGCTGCTTGTTGAACCTGAACGCGCGCAGACAAGCTTGGTGCTCGTGTCACCCAGGTGCGCACCCGAAGTACCCGAGTGAGCTGCCTGAGTAACCGAAGAGCCCCGCGATCGGGGTCAAGTACCTGGACTCTTGCATGGGTTCCATCTGCGGTCAGCAACGTGAACTGCCGACCCAACTTGGACTCCACCGGCAACTGAACAAACGAGACTGCGAACAGCTCTACCCTGCCCAAGGCCTCGGCAATCTTGCGAGCACCAACACGGGGATTCTCTGTTCCCGCCGTATACCGAACGACCAATCCGATCACGTGACCAACAAGAACGCTGACGAGAAGCGCCAAGGGAGTAGCTCGCCCATCGATAAGGAAAAGCACTGCCAAGGCGAGCAAACTCGTCCACACCACAACAATGGTGCTAGGTCTCGTTCCTGATCGCTCAACGGTCATGAGTGCAGAAACCGCTGCGAATAAGCCAAACGCCGCTGGAGTCTGACCAGTCCCCCCATCTAGTGGTTGGGTCAGAGAGTCAAGCAATCCGCCGGCAATAAAATCCGGGGCATAGGTTGCAAAGACTTCAGCTGCGACCAGAGCCAATGCTGCAGCCGTCAGTGAAGTGCCGAGCAGCCTCCAGCGGCGGCGAAGCGCAAGCTCACCAATCAGGTAGACCGGCAGGGCCAACACAATCAGGCTATTGAGTGTCGTCAGAAGACTGACCACCAGCTTTGGAACGTTTGTGACCGCCGTCGTGATGTCTTCTTGAATACCGATGGTGGTTTCTGAGCCAATGCTTCCAGCCAGAATCACTAGTGCCAAGATGGCCAAGGTGAAGAGAATCCGAAGTAGATCAGCTGTGCTCCGAAATCTTTGAGGTTCAGGAACCTCTTCTATCGCTACCGATTCGATAGACCACTCTGGGCGGCCGCGCTCGGTTCCGGCGACCACGGGTGCAGAATTCACACTGTGAGTATTGCGCAGCACAGTGCGCAAGGA
>CAMDLX010000042.1 GCA_945901935.1 Bifidobacterium breve
AGCAGCCGCAATTCAAATTTGCGAATTAAACACGAGAATGCCGGAGGCTCTCTCGGGCAAACTGCTCTGGATCTTCGACGCTGACAGAGGGCGATTTATTCGGCGCCGATCAGCTTGGCTGAGTTTCCAGTTAGCAGCATCCATAGCTCAATCCTTTGACTGCAAGCGAAAAATTCGACCTACTGGTTTAAGGTTCGGCTGTGATCTTCAAACTGCATCTCTTATGACGAGCATCGCTGGCATTCTTGGCCGACAAGTCGTTCAAGCGCTTCGGGTTCATGATCCTCGACCGGCCCCACCAGTTGTATCCCGTGCCCGGTGGTCAGTTGAACAGGCCCAGGATTGGGCTCAGCGCACACCGTGGTTACTGGGGGCAAACTTCATTCCGTCAACTGCCGGTAATCAGCTTGAGATGTGGCAGGCCGACACTTTTGATTTGCCAACGATTGATCGCGAGCTGGGCTGGGCGGCCGAGCAGTTCGGCATGAACAGCATGCGAATCTTTTTGCACGACCTGCTTTGGCAAGCCGAGGGCGAGGCGTTCTTGGACCGCATGGAACAAGTGCTCGAGGTTGCCAACTCTCATGGCATCACCGTGATGCCAGTGCTTTTTGATGGCATCTGGAACCCGCGGCCTGTTGTTGGCCGTCAGCGTGACCCGCGCCCGCAGCTACACAACTCCATCTGGCTGCAGTCGCCTGGCGCTGCAGTGATCGCCAACCCGGATCGTTGGGACTCACTGCGCCCGTATGTGGAGGCTGTGATCGGCCGGTTCGCCCATGATCCGAGGATCATTGCGTGGGACCTATTCAACGAACCCGATAGCCCGAACCCCGCCTATAGGAAGTTCGAGCCGGCCCATAAGTCAGCACTGATCGCCCGGCTTCTGGAGCAGGTCTTCGACTGGGCGGCGGCGGTTGATCCTGACCAACCGCTCACAGTTGGTATTTTCAACGGCACGAAGCGTGGAGCGGAGCGGTCACGCCAAGCTGCAAGAGTGATATTCGAGCGCTCAGACATCTACTCGTTTCACTCCTATGAGGGAGACAAGGGCCTTGCGGACTCGATCCAATACCTCTCTTCGTTTGGCCGTCCGCTTGTGTGTACGGAGTGGTTAGGTAGGCCGCGGTCTCCAGCTGTGTTGCTCGAGGTTCTGGCAAGCCACTCGGTTGGCGCGTTCAACTGGGGACTTGTAGATGGCCGCTCCCAGACCAAGTTCCCGTGGACCTCTTGGTACCTTCGGCGCAAGGGCGAACCAAGCCCTTGGTTTCACGAGTTGCTGCATCCGGATGGGACCCCGTATTCCGAACAAGAAGCTCAACTGTTCCGCAAAGTTGCTAGCTCAATGCGCCCCGCTCCTGAGTCCTGAGGATTCAGAACTAGTTGCAGGATTGTACGAACTCAGTCACCGCAGGCGTAACCAAGGTGTCATCAGCGGCGCCAAGTCGTGTGCTGACCTGATTGTGCGTGTACGGGGATGCGTCTACGAGTTCGGCCGAACCCCCTGCTGTGGTGACGAGATCTACAAACGCTTGAGCATCGGCCACTCGACTGCGTCCACCCCGGGTAGCAATTAAGAAACGGGCGCTCGGTGCGCCGTTGCGCTCAACCTGCACATTCGGCGAGGCCGCAGCAATGACCTCGGGGTCTGTGCCGAATGCGTCAGCGATCATTTTATCCGCAGGGGCACGGGCTAGGTCGAACGAGAAATCGAGGGCCACGACACAGGACACCATGGCAGGGTCAGCTCCCGCATCCGGAAGCAATGCCGGGTCAGTGGCCACGATGGCAACTAGGTGCGCTCCAGCGGAATGACCGATCAGCGTGAGCTTTGTTGGGTCAAGGCCTTCCGCAGGCCCGTTTTGTTGAACCCATGCCACGGCGGCGGCCAGGTCTTGGCCATGATCGGGCCACTGCACCCCCGAGTCTGGGGTAGTCAATCGATAGTTCACCGACACAAGCGCAGCGCCAAGGGACTCGGCCCAAGCCACCTTCTGCCTCATGCCGTTTGACTTGTCACCTCGTCGCCAACCCCCACCATGCACCCACATGAGCACTGGCGCTGGGCCGCAGCCGGGTGGCAAATACACATCAAGACTGGTCAGGTTCGGCTCCACGCCGGAACGCTGTGCATAGCTCAAGGTTTTGGGACCCGAGGCCTTCTCGCGACAGCTTGCACCCGAAGCCTCGGCACTCGTTGTAGGGCCAGTTGTCGAACTAGAGCGATTGCTGGAAGTGTGGCTGGTGGTGCTGGTGGGGCTGGTGGTGCTGCTTGATTCGGGTTCTGTTGCTGTGCACCCCGCAATAAGTAGCGCCGATACGAGCAGCAGCGTTTTTCTCAACAGGACTCCTCTCAGCGCGCTGGGGTGAACTACGCCTCTGCGGGATAGCGCGCTGCGCGAGTTCCAGGGGGATTGTCAGCACCGGGAATAAGGTCGGGGTTACCCACGCACACCTCGCCCTCGAGGCCGTCGGGATCGCGAAAGAACAGGCTGAGGATGGGGCCGAAATCGGTGACGAAATCATCAGCTGCTCCGCGTGCCCGCAGCCGCTCGCGAATGGTTTCAAACGCTTCGATCGATTCAGCCTGAAGACCAAAGTGATCAAGTCGTCCACGCCCGAACATCGGCGTTTGGACATCGGCCTGCGTGTTGCCATCGATCTCAAACACGTTCAGTTCGGCGTACGGGCCAATCCTTATGATCGACAGGCGCGGCCCAGAACCGTCGGGAAACTCGCTCCCATCTCGCAAGATCTCGGCTTCAAAAACCTCTTGGTAGAAAGCTTGCAGGCGATCGCTGTCATTCGTGATTGTTGCAACATGGTTGATGCCGACAGTCAACATGAAGGTCCACTTTCTTATCTGAGTGCTGAACTTTCAAAGCTACATGCGAGACCTAATTTTGTGCACTCCTAGTCGCTCGGAATTTGTACCGCGGGTACATTTCATTCTCACGTTGCTCTTGGTACAACGGAATCTTGAGCAGAACTGAAGCTAAGAAGAAGAATTGGTATTACCGACTCGATGCTGGCCGAGTAACTGGACTCAAGCTGTTGGGGCTAATTCCGGGTCAGTCGCGAGCTTGGATCTCTGAGCGCTTTCTACGCCGGCCCGATCAACCCGGTCCAGCAGCGGAACATGTTCTTCAGTATCTGGTGAGCGACACACTTAGGGCCCGCCGGGCTGAGGCGCCCAGCAGCGAGTCGCACAGCAGCAGGGCCGATGTCAGCAGCAAGTCCGATGTCACCGACACGAAGACCGCCGGCCGTTCAGACGGTCGCAAGCCGGTCACTGTCGGTCAGGCCGACTTCTTCTACCGCAGCCAATACCGGCAGTTCTGCAGTCCGGTCATGGGTGCGTTTGCAGCTACTGCGCCTCAGGTACTTGTCGCGAGTGGAACGGTGCCGAGCGGAATCCTGTGGCAGCGTCGCCGACGCTCTGTCTCGGCAATGATTCCGGCCAACCCGAACGAGGGCTTACGCCCGATACTGGTGATTGACAAAGGCACGGTTGCGCTCGCCGTGCTGCTCCCTCGTTCGACTGAGGACGCAGAGAGCAGGGAACTCCAGAATTGGCTAGAGCGCCGGAGTCCAATGCCCTCTCATCTGGTCAAGCTTCTCGCCGGTGATGAGGTTCAGGGTGAGAGCGGCGTGCGCAGCACCCTTGAGCGAAGCCACGCAGCTTCGGTGTGTGAGGTAGTCGATGCAGCTACGAGAACGGGATTCTTGGCCCTGTTAGCGCTGCACCCCTACGACCCAGATGCGATGGGCCTTCACCTGACGCTCTTTGGTGTCGAGGCGGTTCGCCCTGAGCAACTTGTTGCCGATTACGGGCTCAAGGAGTCAGATCTTGCAGACCAGGTTGCAGTAGCGGCTGCGCAGAACTGCGAGTTGTATTTCCTAGTCGGGGGGATTGCAGAGGTCTTTACTCAGTGCTCGCAGAACCTGTTTACCAAGCGGCCCAAGACTGGGTTAGTCGATCACGGTGACCAACCCGACACCAGGGTTGACCCCAGGTCTGCGGGTATGTCTACCGATGAGTCTCAGCCTTCACTTCGTGATTTCCTTTCCCTTCAGTTCGAGACACTGCAGGCCACCGTGGCCGCTGACGGCGTACCGGGAGCCTCTCCGCGCAACGGTCAGATCGGGCGGGCGGCCTACCTGGGCTACCACCGAGGGCGCGCTCATATTCTCATTCCGTATCACCCCGGAAATGCCATTCATGGCCATGCAGCCAAGCTCTGGTCGAACGCGCACAGTTCGCTTCTCGTGTCGGACGACTACGCCGGGCTTCGGCGCGTCACCATCTCTGGAAAGTCGGGGATACTCCACCACAGTCAGGTGCAGCGCCGTTTCCCCGAGATCGCTCGCGCCGTGACACACCCCGAGGGTGGCCAAGAACAGACGGTGGGTGACCCGGTCTACTGGTTCACCACTCGTGCCGATCGGGTGGTGTGGGAAGCGGGTCAACTTTCGGCTAACGACCTGACAGAGGAACGCCCGGCATGTGGCATTCACGCCGGCGGCGAAGGCCGCCACACTAAGAAGCCCAAGTACTTCGACGCCTCAGCAGTGTTCGAGTACGACATGCATCTGCAGCACGAACGTGAGTCGGGACCGCGACCACTCGACCCGACAGGGAGCAGTCGAGCCGAATGGCTAGCAGCGGTAGCGCCTTCCCTTGAAGTTCGGGAGTCGCATCTCGTCGAGATCGGCTAGCTTGCTGCAGACTCCTCGTTCCGCCTAGGTAATTGAAAGTCGCATGGCACAAGACGAGACAGATTCAGACGCAACAGTCGCCGCACCGCAGCCGGTTTCTCCCATAGCGAATCTTTTCCCCGGCTACTTCGCTCTCGTCTTGGCTACTGGAATCATCGCAATTGGCGCTGACCAGCAGAACCTTCGCCTGCTAGCGAACACCCTTTTCGGTATCGCAGCCCTGGCATTTTTAGTGCTGTTCATCATGACGCTGCTCCGCCTGCTGCTGTACCCCAAGCTTTTGTTTAGCGATCTCACTCATCACTCACTTGGTTTTTCATTTCTCACCCTGGTGGCTGCGATCAATGTGCTCGGCGGATGCGCCGCAGACATTCAGAAGTGGTGGACAGTCGCAGAATTCTGCTGGGGGTTCGGCTTGCTGCTCCTAGTAATGCTGATTTATTCGTCACTCTTCGGTGTGATTCTCCGCTCCGAGAAACCCCCGATGGGTACTGGGATCAACGGCACTTGGTTCCTGCTGACAGTGTCGTTGGAGTCGGTTGCGGTACTTGGTGGAATACTGCTTGGCCATACCGGGCCGAATGAAGGGATCGAGTTAGTGACAGCTTCGGCTTTCACACTTGGCATCGTGCTCTACCTCGTCGTGGTAACGATGTTGTTTCAGCGCTGGAGTTTCTCGGTGCTCGACCCAGAGGATGCGCAGCCACCCTCATGGATCGCTGCGGGAGCTGCAGCCATCATGGTGCTGGCTGGGTCAACAATGCTTGGCACACGCGAGCTGATCCCAAGATTTGAGAGCCTTGCCCCTTTCTTAGAAGGGATGATCATGCTGGCTTGGGCCACGGCAACGTTCTGGCTCCCTGTGTTGGTAGGAATCGGAATCTGGCGACACCTCATCCGGCGAGTCCCGTTCTCTTATGACCCCTCTTACTGGGCGCTGGTCTTCCCACTTGGCATGTATGGCGTTGCCACCTACAAGATGATCTCAGTACTCGACTTTGAGTCCCTGTCGGTGGTTACTCAGGCAGCCCTGATCGTGTCGCTGGTTGCCTGGGTTGTGGTCTTTACTGGGATGTTCCGCCAGCCACTTCGCAGGAAATCTCGAGCCAGCTAATCACCGCTTGTGAAGATGTGTGGCGTAGCCGAACCACAGGTGGAGACCGTCAGGCTGTTCGTCAACCACAGCGTTGGTGCCGTTGTCGACCCCGGCAGCAATCCGGTACTGCCCAAGCGTTGCAGTAGGAATCAGCCATGCCGGACCGTCAGAGCCGGGGCTGCCCTCGATGCGCAGGCGTCCAGCGGCCTCATGGGTGACGCTGATGCGCAGCAAGAAACGATTGAGCAACTCGCCGAGCCCCGGGGGAGTGGAGTCTCGAAGTTGGTAGGAGCCTTCAATTCGGCGGCCGAGTGACTCCCAGTCCTTCGTCTCAGCTCTTGTCATGCTCGGCGGTGATGTCAGCTGGGTATCTGCTGGCAACTCAAGCAGGTGTTCCAACACGAGGGCAGCAACCTGGTGTGGCACAGCGAGTGAGTAGCCATTGGTCAGCACCACTGCACCTACGCCATCCTCAGGGCAGAGGATCAGTTGCGCGGCTACCCCAGGCATGTTTCCGTCGTGGCCCACAGAGCGTCGCCCCCTCCAGGTTCTGACCTTTAGGCCCAGCCCGAAGCCTTGGTCCAAGGCCGGATGGTTCCTTTCTTTCAGAGTCATTGCAGAGTTCACGAGCTTGGCAGTCAGAAACTCCTCGCCGCCTGACTGCCCCTGATTGAGCAGCATCTGCCCGAACCGCGCTAGGTCCGAGACGTTGGTAGTGAGCCCACCCATGGGTGTTGCCAAAACGCGCAGTCTGTCTACAGGCTTCGAGCCGACCTTGAGTGGAAACAGCGCTCCGTAGGGAGTGGCTACGCCAGGGCCTCGACGCTGCGGAGTGAACGCTGAGTCAGTCATGCCGAGCGGATCAAGGACTTGTTGCTGCACTGCCTGTTCGAAGGGCAGGCCGACTGTCTGCGCAGCGATGAAGCCAGCCAGATTGAACGCAGGGTTTGAATACACCACGCGCTTCCCCGGAGCCATGTTGACCTTCAGGCCCGTAATGGCATCAGTCAGATTGCGCACATGCCCACCGTTCGCAAGGTACGAGAGTGCAACGTTGCCCGAGTCCACACCGCGAACGCCAAACTCCAACCCAGCGCTATGCGAGAGCAAACGGCGCAGTTCAAACTCTGCAGGCTGGCCTGCTTGGTCAGCAACGCGCAACGGTTCTGGCAGATAAGAGTTGGTGTCGCGATCAAGGTCCAGCTGCTTGGAGTCAGCCAACTTGAGAACGAACGCAGTCGTGAGCAGTTTCGAGATGGAGCCCACGCGAAAGATGGTGTCTTCGGCGACTCGTTCGCCGCGGTCCAAGTCTGCGTAGCCGAATCCGCCTGCAAAGCGAACACCCTCGCGGTCAAACCCACATACGGCTAATCCAAAGATCTGTCGTTCCCGAAGGAGTGTCTGAATAGCGGATTGAAGAACTGCGGGTACCTCATGCACGACCCAACCCTATTGAGTACGCGCAGATTCCTCCTATTTATCTGGCTTCATCTTTAGACTGTGCAGATGGCAACTCTGACTGCAGTGCTTGGGAACTTTCAGCGCCTTGATGGCGGGGCAATGTTTGGTAACGCGCCGCGGGCGCTTTGGCAGCGCTGGATTCAGCCCGATGAGTTGAACCGCATTCCGTTAGCCACGCGCACGCTGCTCATTCAAGAAGACTCGGGCCGGACGGTGCTACTTGAGGCTGGAATTGGTGCGTTTTTTGCACCCCAGATGCGGGAGCGGTTCGGCGTGACCGAAGACCGCCACATGCTGATCGAAAACTTGGCAGCCCTAGGCGTTAGTCCTGAAGAGATTGATGTTGTAGTGCTTTCGCACCTGCACTTTGATCATGCAGGCGGAGTGCTCGCCGCTTGGGAAGAGGGGTCTTCGCCAGAGCTGGTGTTTGCCAATGCCAGCTATGTGGTGAGCCAAAAGGCATGGGACCGTGCATGCATCCCCACGGCTCGCGATGCCGGCTCGTTCATTCCAGAGCTACAGCCCCTGATAGAAGCAACCGGCAGGCTCGAACTGATTAAGGGCGATTCCTCGGTCACGCTCGGTTCCGGGTATCGGTTTCATCATTCTGATGGCCATACACCTGGGCTGCTGATGACCGAGGTCGACGGTCCTGACGGCCCAGTGGTTTATGCCTCAGACTTGGTTGCTGGCCGGCCGTGGGTGCACCTTCCGATCACGATGGGGTATGACCGCTTTCCGGAACTCGTTATGGAAGAAAAGCTGCCGTTCTTGGCCGACATGGTTGAGCGCAGCGTAGCGGTGGTGTTTACCCACGACGCCGAAGTTGCGATGGCACGTATTGAGCAAGATGCCAAGGGTCGCTATCGACCGATTCTGCCTAGTCTGCCTAGCCCCAGTAGTTGATTCCGCTGAGTTCGCTGTAGCGAACGCGAAACTCTTCACCGGTAAGTGAGAACACTCCCATGAGCTCATCATCCGAGTGGCGTTCGCGCATGCCGGCAAGAACGGTGGCATCTCCCACAAGGTGACGAAGTGCTGGCCGCTCGGACTGCACGGCACTCAGGATTGTCTCTGCAACTGCCTCTGGCGGTACACCGCTGGTCATCAGGTTATGAGTGAGCACCTCAAGCAAGAAGCTGCGCGCCTGCGGGTACGCGGTGTCTTCTGCTGGAGGTTCAGATTTGCCCCAGATCGGGGTGAGGATCGTGCCGGCTTGCACCAGAATCACGTTGATCCCAAACGGTGCAACCTCGGACTGCAGCGACTCGCTAAGTGACTCCACGGCCCGCTTGGTTGATGCATACGGTCCCATGAGCGGTGGCGACAGAACTGCCGACGAGGATGAGATGTTCACGATGCTGCCGGCCTGGGCCTGCCGCATTCCGGGAAGCACCTGCTGCGTGCAGCGAATCACACCAAGCACGTTGGTGTCGAACATTGCTTGGTAGTCGTCCACGGGGGTTTCTTCGATGCTTCCGGCACCAGTAATGCCAGCGTTGCTCACTAAAACAGCAACTGCTCCCTCGGCAAGAATCTGCTCGAAGGCCTGACTCACCGAAGCGTCATCGGTGACGTCGATCATGACCGCAACAATTCCGGCCTGGCCCGCAGTGTCCGACAGGCCAGCATCTGATGCAGCCTGGGCGATTGCCTCGAGGCCCTCAACACGCCGTGCTCCGGCAAACACCCGGTAACCCGCATGGGCCAAGCTCAGCGCTGTAGCCAAGCCAATCCCCGAGTTCGCTCCAGTGACAACGGCAAGTTCAGTCATGGTCTTGTAACACCTCTCCTAGGGAAGGACCCTTCTGTCCACGGCCTCCCCTTATCTTCAGTTCTATCTCTTCCGCAATCTTCGACGAGTCTCACCGTAGCCTCACAACTTGCAGGTAGTTGTTGAGAAGCACATACGCGACATGCAGGCTCAGCAACTAGAGAAAGTTCTCTTGCTCTCCAGACAACCCAATGGGGCCAGTATTTTCCATTGTTCACAGTAAATGTGCATTCATCCTCATCCCGGAGCTCAGCGTAGACATCCAGCGGGTTATAACCCAGCTCAGAAACACACATCCTGACTCGCTCAATCTGAGCCTCTACGGACATATCTAGTGTCCCGTAGTTCTTCCCAAACCACATGTAGTTCCCCTTTAGCTAAGTGCGTTTCTTGCCTCCTTTACTTGAGTCAGAACAGGCCTAGATGTGACATGTTTGGCGCGGCGGATTTTGCAGTAGGGGAACTGCAGAAGCTCACTCGCTCACTCACTCGCTCAGGGTGCTCAGCTCTGGTTGAACTGCGGCAGATTCTGTGTGAACCTGCTCCTCGTGGCTGACCTTTCTGCTCTACTCGCTGATCTTGATGCTGAAGGGGCTGCACTTGACACACTCCTACAGTCCATGCCGACCAACTCGTGGAGTTTGCCCACACCCGCTGACGGATGGAACATTGCATTTCAGGTAGCGCACTTGGCTTGGACTGACGAAGCTTCGCTGCTTGCGGTTGTCGACGAAGCGGCTTTTGTTGCCGAGGCGGAAACTCTGTTGGCGCAGCCAAAAGGTTTCATCGATCGAACGGCAGCAGTGAATGCCGAGTTGTCACCCGAGGAACTGCTCGTCCTCTGGCGCACGGGTCGAGCATCGTTAAGGTCGGCATTGGCCCAGGTTGCGGAGGGTCGCAAACTGAAGTGGTTTGGCCCGCCGATGAGTGCGGCATCAATGGCAACAGCGCGCCTGATGGAAACTTGGGCGCATGGATACGACATTGCCGATGCGCTCGGAGTTCGGCCCGTACCGACCGCTCGACTTCGCCACGTTGCGCACATCGGCGTGCGCACGCGGGACTTTGCCTTCACTGCCAACAAGTTGGAAGTTCCGACTGAAGCGTTTCGGATCGAACTTGATGCTTCTGGACTTGATGCTTCTGGGCTTGATGCTTCTGGGGTTGCCGGGGTGAGTAGCCAAGAGTGGGTTTGGGGTCCAGAGGATTCAGCCCAACGAGTGTCGGGGTCAGCGCTCGACTTTTGCCTGCTCGTCACGCAGCGGCGTCATGTGGAGGATCTTGATTTGGTTGCCGTGGGTGCTCAGGCAGCCACATGGCTTACTATCGCTCAAACTTTTGCTGGCCCAGTGGGCGGCGGCCGCTCAGCCGGGCAGTTCTCACAGCAGCAGCCTGACAGGAGCAATCTATGACCGAACTCGTTCACCTGAATGTGGACTCGGGAATCGCAACGATCACGCTTGACTCGCCTGCCAACCGCAATGCCTTGTCGGCGCAACTCATGAACGAGTTTTCAACGCACCTGGAATCGGCCTCGAGCAACGCTGCAGTTCGGTCGGTGGTTCTGGCCCATAGCTCGTCAACATTTTGTTCGGGTGCCGACCTGTCGGGCGATTCTGGGCCAGAGAAAGATATGGCTCAACTCGCTGCAATCCTGCGCCAGATGCTGGAGTGCCCAAAGCCGATTCTGGCCCGTATCGCGGGCCACGTTCGCGGCGGCGGCTTGGGCCTTGTTGCAGCCTGTGATGTAGCGGTTGCCAGCCTGGAGTCGAGCTTTGCATTTAGCGAGGTTCGAATCGGCGTTGCACCAGCCATTATCTCCCTGACGGTTCTTCCCAGACTCAGCAGTCGGGCAGCCTCGAAGTATTTTCTCACCGGTGATCGTTTCGACGCTGCCGAGGCTGAACGGATTGGGCTGATAACGACTGCGAGCGAGAATCCTGAACTTGTGTTGGAACACCTTGCGACATCGTTTCGATCCTGTTCCCCAGTGGGCTTAGCTGAAACGAAGAAGCTGACTACTCGCTCAATTCTTCAGGGTTTCGATGCTCAAGAAACTTCTGTGACTGATCTTTCTGTGCGGTTGTTTTCTGCTGAAGAAGCTCAAGAGGGCATCGCTGCATTCAAAGAAGGTCGCCCGCCGCGCTGGGCCGAGTGACACGCGATTCACTCAGACAACAGGGGTGCGCCACGTCAGTTGAACAGGGTGGGTAGCCAAAGCCAATAGTCGGATCGGCCGTGGCCTGAGCAAACTCAGTGAGTTTCTGCGCCACGAAGGTATCCATGTCTCGGAGGTGGAAGTTCCCAAAACGCCATCGGCGCCAGAATCCTGCCCTGACTCACTCTGATTTGGTCTCAAATGGACTTTCGGCCCTAGTGAGTTCAAATTCTGGCCCGTAAGATCAATTGCGATGTTGGAGGAAGCCGACACCTATGAGTCACAGAGACGAACCTTGTTGATTGAGCCCAAACCTGAGCGGGATCTGGTAACGGGTGAGAGCGGTTCGCCCACCGGGCGGGACCGTGCTCAAGACCTCGCTGAGCGCCAAACACTCCTGCTGCAAACCCTGAGTGAACTTCACCGGGACGCAAACAAATCCGAGCTTGAAGACATGTCTCTTGAGCATCTTTTGGAGCGAATCCAAAAAATCGCTAACTGCGAAGAGGTCCAGATTGCCAGCGTTTCTGGCTCCGCTTCGTCAGGGATGAGAATTCTTGTGCTTGCAGCGACTTCTAGGTTCCAACGCGGGGCTGTGGATGGGTTTTCTGCAGGGGAATCGGAACGTAGAGAGGATCCTGAGTTGACTGACCATCCTCTGGATCTCAATTCGATCGTCGGGGCGGTGATTCGAGTGAGTGGAGTGGTCGTGTCCGAAGACGTAGCAACCGATCCCCGCGCTGATGAAGTCGACCGACAGCTGCTCGCATCTGCAAACTTTCTTGGATTACCGCTCATGGGAACCAACGGGGTCGTTGGTGTCTTGTCTCTGGCCTGCCTTCCGGCTGGAATCGAACAAGATGTCGCGCAACTCCTTGAACCGCTCTGCCTCGCTTTGGGAGCTCTACTCGATCGAAAGCAGGAACTCGTCTTGGCCGATCAGCTACGCGCCGAGTGTTCCCAAGCGCAGTCCGAGTTTGCGGCGCTTGCTCAGACGGTTGAAGAGGTTGTCTTGGTTGCCGATAGTCAGGGCGTGGTTTGGTTCATGAACCCATTCGCCGAACGTACTTTCGGACTCACCTCTGCAGATTTGGGACCCAAATCCGCGTTGAACCGTTTGTTCGGTTCAGATTTTCAGGACTCCGGCTCTCTCCACGCTCTGCCTCATGGTTCGCTGGCTGGTCAGGCGGAGCGGGAGTGGCAGATAGCTGTGCCACATGCGGAAGGGGAACTCTCCCTCAGGATGAAGAGCAGGGTTCTCAGAGACAAATTTGGGAAACAGAATGGCGTACTTCTCGTGGGAACCCCTGCATCAGACGAGAATGAAACTACGAGCAGACGCAGGCACATGGAGTATGTGCAGTATGAGCTTGACGAGATGACGCTACGAGAGGGCGAACTCCGACTGTTGACCGAGATGTTCTCGTACATTCTGGTTGTAGACAGCGTGAGGGCTGCGCTGAGGGTTGTCGCTGTATATGCCCCGCGGCTGCTTAGTGACGCGAACGTTGTGCTTCACCGAATAAGAAGCGAGAGCGCTCGCAGCACTATCGAGGCAAAGGCCGAAGATTTTGGGGATTCGGTTGCCGCAACTGACTGCTGGGCGGTGCGAACGGGACGCATCCACCTGAATCTTCCCGAGCGGGCTACTAGATGCAGCCATGCAGGCACTTCTGGTCCTTCAATCTGCGCGCCGCTCCTAGATGGCGAGAAGGTCCTAGCGGTGCTCACCATTGATGTAGGTGCCGAAGCCGCAGAACAAGCTGCCAAAAGAGTGTCTTTCGTGGATGGGATGATTTTTCAGATGAGCTTGGCTCTCAGCAATTTGAGGCTGCGGCTCTCACTGAATGATCAAGCTCTCACCGACCCGCTCACAGCAGTAGGGAACCGTCGTCGAGCAGCCGGGGCCTTGGATGCCGCTTATAAGGCATGCCTCGAAGACAAGCAGTCTTTTGCCCTTCTCATGGCAGACATTGATTTGTTCAAACAAGTCAACGACACCTACGGACACGATGTGGGTGATCGAGTCTTGAAACAAGTTGCGAGCACTCTGACCGCAAGCGTTCGCGAGTCAGATGCTGTTGCGCGGGTGGGTGGCGAGGAGTTTCTCATTGTGTTGCGCAACATTTCCGCTGCGGATGCCGAGCGTGTTGCCGAACAGATCCGCTCCAGGGTTGAATCGTGTGAAGGCGAGAATCTTCCCAAGTGCACAATCTCTATCGGTTTGCTGCATGTGGCGGACTGCTTCACCGACCTTGAGGCACTCACTCCGCTCGTCGACTCAGCGCTCTACAGGGCTAAGTCAACTGGCCGAAATCGCGTTTCTGTGGTTCAAACCAGCCCAATCGACAGCAAACTCAAGAATCCCGCAGCCGAGAGCTTCGACAGTGCTGGGCCCTCGGAACTCAAAGGAAAGTCGCTGGCACCGTGAGTTCCCCCGTGTGGCCGAGTCCAATTGTCTTGCCCCCTGAGGCGGCCCTTTCTGGTAACTCAGGATCGGAGTCGCTTGCCCTCTTGTCGGAGAAAATTTTGGCGAATCTCCAAGTTGGGGTTGTGGTTCAGCGGCCTGAAGGAGAGATCATCTCGGCCAATGAGGCTGCGTGCAAGATTCTGAGCCTGACTATGGAACAACTTTGTGGCCGAACCTCTTTTGACCCAAGTTGGCGTGCGGTAGACCAGGAGGGCGAGTTCCTCCCCGGCGAGCACCACCCGGCTATGGCGACTATCAAGTCTGCTCAAGCAAGTCATAAAATTATGGGGATCTACTCGGGATCTGAGTCGGTCAGGTGGATTGATGCGCATGCGACTCCGATTTTGGATTCGGACATGAACCTGGTTGGTGTCTCTACCTCCTTCGTCAACATCACAGAGCAGCGCCTCGCGATTGATCGTGCGATAGAAACTAAAAGATACTTTAAGCGCCTGTGGTCAGAGGCTTCCGAGGTTGTCCTGACCATCACCGAGAAAGGTGAAATTCTTACTGCGTCAGCCTCCTCGGAGGCTCTGTTCGGCCTTCCGATGGATAGCCTCCTTGGAAGGGCCCTTGAAAGCCTTCTCCCAGCGTCTAGTGCAGATACTGTGCGAACACTCATCAATAATGTCGCTGTCGTTGCTAGTAGTTCGGGACGAGTACTCGTCCAGATGGAGTCGCCCGCAGCTGGATTTCGGGCATACGACTTATCGCTAAAAAATCTTATGAACGATCCGGCTACGCAATGTCTAATCTGTACCCTTCGCGATGTTGATGAACTCTTCAACCTTCAAAAAGACCTTGCCGAGATGAACGCTGAACTTTCTCGAACCATCACAGAGTTGGAACGATCGGCAAGCATTGACCTCTATCTCGCCGAGGCTATTGAAATGTTGATTCGCTGCCAGAGCCTTACTGAGGTTGGCGAGGTGATTTGGGACTGCCTGCATCGGGTGTTCGTCGATTCAAACCTAGCCCTGTACCTCGTCGAATCTGACGGGACCGAGCTACGCCTCTTCCGCCATGCAGGAAGCGAATTCGAGCACATTTCCGTTCTCACAGAGACGTGTTGGGGGATTAGAACCCGGCATGTCCACCTGAACGCTCACGACGGTGTCCGATGCGAACACTTTGTTCCCGAAAACTGTAGCGTCTGCGTTCCGTTCTTTTTCGAGTCTCGCTTGGTCGCCTGGGCTCAGATCGAACGAGATGGTGAGGATTGCGAAATGTTAGAAACATCTGCCGACAAAATTTTCCGGCGCCTTCTTCATTCGATTCCACCAGAAACCCTTGAGCAGGTTCTTTCTGCCTGAGGATTCCACTCAGAAGGTTTTGATCGGTACGTTTCGATACCACCGCCGATTCAGAGTATTCAGATGTTCTCAAGGCAGCAGGTGAACCCGGCTGCCACCGTCACAAACCCAACCTGCTCGAGCGGACCTGCAGAGATAACCGATAGTACGTTTCTGAAGCTAGAGCGAGTAATTCGGTGGGCGACAGGTCAGTCTGACTGCAAGGTATTCAAACCCGATACTCGGGTCGGCCTTAGCCTGTGCAAACTCGTTGCGAACTTGGGCGAGTCGGCCTTCTACCGATAAAGGTGATTCCGCCCCACGCGCGGCAGTTTGCTGTTCGGCGAGCAGGGATTCAGCACCCGACATCAAGAGTTCCTCAAGGTAGGCAAGCAACTCGCTACGTCGTTCAGGGTTGAGTTCGGTCGAGACGATGCCAAGCTCCTGAGTCGAAATCTCTTGGCAGCCCAAGTCCTGAGCCAGTCCCCTTAGTTTGCGTCCCACGAACGGGTCGCCACCACCTTCGCTCTGCTGAACGCAGAACAAATCCCACCAGCCCTGAATTGCAGGTAGTTCAGGCAGAAAACGAAAGGTCGCATTATCCACCTCGGTACACAACAGCAGTCCATCTGGCCGCAGAACTCGCAGTGCCTCTTGCAGCACCGCCGATGGATCGTTGACGTGTTCGAGCATCCAGATCGTCATCGCCGTGTCAAAGCTCTGATCACGAAACGGCAGCGCAGTTGCATCGGCCTGAAGCAGCCTTGCTGCGCTCGCCGCAGAGCCGGGAACAAAACCCTGCGCTGCATTCAAGTTGGTCAAGCTCAAGTCAATTCCCGTGAGTTGAACTTGAGGGCAACGAGTTCCAACTTGATCAAGCTGTGCGCCAACCCCGCAGCCAATTTCAAGTAGCGACCCACGCAGGGGAAGGGGGAGTCCGGCGAAAACAACGGGAGCCAAGATTCCTGCCTGCTCCCAGAGCCGTCGTTCCTCTTGAGCCCCAAATCCGTGGATGTATCCCGAGGCCGTCATGACTTCGGAGGTTACACACCGAACGGAAGCTCGCCGGTAGTGTCAGCGCCAGTCAGCCGGGCACATGTTCGCAACGCTGCACTTTGAGGGTGCAGTGTCAGGGTCCAGAGTCAGAGTCAGAGGTGAATCGTGGATGTAGCAATTATCGGAGCAGGCGGAGTATGTGGCCGCCAAGTTGCCATGCAACTCATTGAAGCACGGGTGCTTCCCGTATCTGCCCGACTCCAACTCGTTGGGCACCGAGGAGGAGAGAGCGAGCATGAACTGTGGGGTCTTCGTGCAGACCTGCAAGATGCATTTGCTGATTGGGCTCCCCGAATCGAGCTCGCATTTTCGCCAGCAGAGGTCGACGCCGAGATTGTTGTGATGATGGCCGGTGCCACCGTTTCGCTGAACCCGGGGGCTCCTCTGGACCGGCTCGCTTTGGGGCGTATGAACGCCGAGATGTTTGCAGAGTACGCCGAGGCGTTGGCCAAACTGCCAGAGCCCCCGATGGTGATTGTGCAATCGAATCCTGTTGAGCTGGGTGTACATATCTTTGCGCAGCACCTTCCAGTGGAACGCGTACTTGGCGCTGCTGGATGGTCAGACACGCTCCGGTTTCGACATGAACTAGCAGTTGAGTTTGGTGTGCCGAGAACGCGGGTTAGCGCAATGGTCCTTGGTCAACATGGGGACCATCTGGTGCCCATTTGGAGTTCCATCCAGGTTCAAGGAATCGCTGCTGAAGATGTCAAGGCCGGTGTAGAAAAAATCCGACGAGATCGGCACCTTCGCGACCTTCCACAAGAGGTGCCCGCCGAGCGCGCTGCGATGATAAATCTGATTTCTCAGGGTCGATTTCATGATGCCTATGAGCGAGTCAAGGCGCTGCCGGTTGACCTTCGGGTAGCAGTAAAGCCCTTCTTTACTGCTTTTACTTCCGGTCGGACTACCGAGATCGTGACAGCCCATGCGGCCGTGGACGTCATTGCCGCCATAGTCAATGGCGCTTCGATGAGTATTCCCGCCCAAGTTATATCGGGTGGTGTTTGGAACGACCTTGCTGCGCCTGTAGCCGTTCCAGTTCTGCTGGGCGTGCAGGGCTGGCAGCAGGTGGTTCAACTCGGCCTAGCAGAGGACGAACTTGCAGCACTGGGCGTCGCGGATGCCGCAGTGACAGCCTCGATTAGGGCAGCTCTTGGTTGACTGAATCGGCCCCGAAGCCTTCGCAAACTGTCACACCCCCTGAGTACTCTAAGGGTGACAAGAAGGGGAGAAGATGACCGAAACATCCAGTCCACAACCGGCCAAACCGACTACTGCCAAACCACCTACCGCCAAGGGTAAGGGCGAAAGTGGCGTTCAATACAGCGAGCGCTACGACGCAGCTCTACTCTTTGCCGCCGATCAGCACCGCTATCAAGAACGAAAGGGCGGCAAGAAGATTCCCTACATCTATCACCTGCTAGCCGTCTCGGCTCTGGTGTGGGAAGACGGTGGAGACGAGGATCAGGCCATTGCTGCGCTGCTCCATGATGTCTTAGAAGACACGCCGACTCAGCCCGATGAGTTGCGGGAGCGTTTCGGTCTACGGGCCACCAGGTTTGTCGAGCTCTGCACTGATGCCAACCCGGCCGAGGGTGAAGCAAAGCAGCCGTGGCGGCCCCGAAAAGAGGCCCACTTCGAGCACCTTATTCACACCGCAGATTCCGCAGGTCTGCGAGTGACCTGTGCAGACAAGGTCCACAACATTGAGGCTCAGATTGCTGACGCACGCGCTGCAGGAACCACCACTCTTGAGCAGGCCAAGTTCTGGGCCAACTTCAAGGGCGGCTTTGCCGGAACACTCTGGTACTACCGCAATGTCTGCGAGGCAATCGGTGACAGTCTCGAAGATTCTCAACTCTTTGCCCGTCTCAAGGTGCGAGTTGGCGAACTTGGGCAGCTGTGGAAGCCAGAAGGGGAGCAGCAGATTGAACTACAACAGCAGTTCCTGGCTGCCCTGACCGAGCACAACCCGATTCAGGTGAATCAAGAGCAGTTCGACGGTGAGTATTACCAGTTGGATGCCGACGAGCTACTGCGCCGTCTTATCTGCGCAGGCGTGATCGATTCAGCTCAAGGTGCAGAGCCTGCCAAATCACAGGCAGAGAAGGTTGCTGCAACTAAAGCCGTGCTCGAGGTCTTCACTACAAAGGTCTATGGCGGTTGGACTACAGAAGCCGGCCTCGCAGCCAAACA
>CAMDLX010000043.1 GCA_945901935.1 Bifidobacterium breve
CGCAGCCGGCGAGCCATCGGAGCACCGATGTTTCCTAGTCCAATGAATCCAACTGCTGATCGGTCTTGCATAACTACTCCTTAAAAATCCTCGCCGCTTTACGCTGCGGGCGAACTATGCCTGAATGATCTTGAGCGCCCGAGTCGGGCAATACTTCACAGCTAGCTCAATTGCAGCGCGCTGGTCTTCACCCGGGTCAGAATCAATCAGTTCAACCTGGCGATCATCGTTGACACGAAAAACCTCTGGCGCCTCTGATTCGCAGACTCCGTGGCCTTGGCAGAACTCCAGATTGATCTCCACCTGCAAGCCGACTGGCTCCGCCATCACACACCCGCCTCTTGGGTCTCTCGAACCCGGCGGCGATATTTGACCGAACAGGGCTGAGCTAACTGCACCACCATTCGGGCATGGTCGTTGCGGTAACTCTCGGGCGGCTGACTCAGCTCAAAGGTCCAGTCTTGCAACAACACCGAACAGATCGCTTTGAGTTGCATCATCGCAAAGTTCGCTCCGATGCAACGGTGCCGACCAGCTCCGAACGGAATCCAGCTCCACGGGTTTTCGATGTCATCACGACGAGGTTCCATATAGCGATACGGGTCATACACATCAGGGTCTGCAAAGGCTTCAGGAAGACGATTCGACACGCTGAGCGATACCCCGACCAGCTTGCCAGCATCGATGTTGACTCCCTCAACTTCGAACTCTTCGAGTGCAAGTCGCAGCAGCAGAATCAACGGTGGATGCAGCCGCAACGACTCCTTCAGGCAAGACTCCAGCAGTGGAATCTCTCGCAGCGCCTGATAGCTCACCTCGGATCCGTCAGCGAACAGTTCATCAAGTTCGGCGTTTACTGAGTTCATCAAATCTGGGTGACGTAAGAGTTCAATCAACGTCCAGGAGGCAGTGCCCGCCGTGGTGTGATGCCCCGCAAAGATTAGCGAGATGAACATGCCGGTCACTTCGTGTGCGCTGAAACGAAGCTCGCCGTCAGCGTTACGAACCGACAACATCACATCAAGCAGGTCCATGTCCTCTTTATCTGGAGTCGGCGCCGCTAGGCGCTTGTCCATGATCTCTTCGATCAGAACAACTAGGCCTGCTCGCGATGCGTCACGGGCACGGAAACTCTCGATATCCATATAGGGGTCGACAAACGCGAGTGCGTCAGTCCCCTGCTCAAGACCGTGAAACAACTCAGCGAAGCGCACATCGAGTTCTTCACGGAACTTCTGGCCGATCAGACATGCCGTAGAGGTGTAAATGGTGAGCTCGGCAAAGAACTCGAGCAGGTTGATCTCACCCTCATCATCCCAATTGGCCACCATGCGCTCGACCTCGCTGGCAATCTTCTCGGCGTGGCCACGCATGAACTTGTCGCGCAGGGACTGGTTCTTCAGCATTTCTCCTCGGCGCTCGGCTGATGCATCGAACACCACGCCCTCACCAAAGATGGGTTTCATAAACGGGTAGGCCGCCGCCTGATCGAGTTCTTCCTCGGATGCCCGAAAGAACGCCGAGTTGGCCTCGGCGCCACTCAGCAACACCACCTGCTTATCTGCCAGCCGAAACTCGCCGATGTCCCCGCACTCATCACGAACGCGCTGCATCAGCCCGATTGGGTCGCTGCGCAACTCCTCAAGATGCCCGGTGTTGCCATCGTCACCCGAAACCTTTTGCGGAACTGAACTTGTGTTCATCAATTGCCCCCTTGAGTTGTTGAGACAGGCGCCTCGGGCTGCACTTCAAGCACTGCATATCGGGTGCCTTTCGGCACGCTCACCATGGCCAAAACTGCGGCGGCCAGGCCATCGGGCAAAAGCGTTCCGCTGTGACGCATCAGACCCCAATGCGTCCACGACTCAATCAACTCATCGATCTTTGACGCGTCCCAGGTTGAGCCCTGCTCGGTAGATGACGGGCCCGGCCGCACGATGCCGACTCGGACTCCAGTGCCTTCTGCCTCCATTGCCATGGCCATCGCAAAACCTTCAAGGCCCGACTTGGATGCCACGTACGCAGCCATATGCGTTCGAGGTGACAGCGCAACCTCGGAGGTCACAAAGACGACATCGCCGCGGGATCGCTCAATCATCGGCGGTACTAAGTAGTGCACAAGTGCCTGTGCTCCCAGCAGATTTACTTGCAGCTGTCGAGCGAACTCATCGGGCCGGGCACCGACTGCAGTAATGGGCTGCACATCACCGGCGTTCGAAACCAGAATCTCTATCGGTCCAAGCTCAGCCATAGCCAGATCGGCAAAGGCAGCGATCGACTCGGTATCAGTCAAGTCCAGCGGCAAGGCCAAAGCCTCGCCTCCAGCTGCGCGAATCCCAGCAGCGATCTCTTCGCATCGATCTACTCGCCGAGCGCCGAGTACTACGGGGTGACCAGCGGCGGCGAGTGCAACAGCCGTCGCTTGGCCGATTCCAGAGGAGGCTCCAGTAACTACGGCGGCTCGGCGTTCGGGGTGAGGGGCAAAACGAGGCATCAGTGCGCTCCATTAGTAATCGGGGAAACAGGAAGTGGCTCGGTTCTTAGGCTGACCATGCTGGGAAGTGAGGCAAACCCGCGAACGTTGACCGAGTGGACTCGCTTCGTTTCAGCTGCGTCGATCTCGTAGCTCGAGACGGCAGATACCAGTTCTTGAAGCGCCACTTGAGCCTCAAGCCGAGCGAGTGAGGCTCCCAAACAGAAATGTCGGCCGAAACCGAAGCTGGCAATCTGAGGCAAGGACTCCGGTCGGTCAAGGTCATAGCTATCGGGGCTACTGAACACCCGTGGGTCACGATTCGCGGATCCAACTAACAAGACCACTCGATCGCCAGCCGGGATCACTCCACCGTGCAACTCAATATCGCAGGTAGTTATTCGAGCCAGGAGTTGAGTGGAGGTGTCGTAGCGCAACGTCTCTTCAACCCAGGTAGGGATTTTGGAGGGGTCGGCAAAAACCTTGTTGCACTGCTCAGGGTTTCGCCATGCCCAGTACCACGCGTTGCCCAGCAACTTGGTGGTGGTCTCGTTGCCAGCCACCACCATGAGAAACAAGAAACCGATGATCTCATCATCATTCAGGCGGTCGCCGTCGATCTCGGCTGCAAGCAAGGCCGAGGTCAGGTCCTCGGTTGGGCGTGCCCGCCGCTCGGCCAGCATCTCTGTGTAATAGACCACCAAGTCCATTGCGGCAGCAATCCCCTCGGGGGGAACGTCCTGCACTCCTTCTTCGCGATGCACCAACAGGTCCGACTTGATGCGCAACTCGTCGCGGTCCTGCACGGGCACACCGATGAGTTCAGAGATGACATCCATCGGAAGGCGACCTGCAAAATCTTTGATGAAGTCAAAGGGCTCGCCGTCTTGCAGATTGGCCAAATACCCGCGAGCGATTTCACGAATTCGCGGCTCAAGCTGGGCTACGCGCCGTGG
This sequence comes from Bifidobacterium breve, assembly GCA_945901935.1. Classification (GTDB taxonomy): domain Bacteria; phylum Actinomycetota; class Acidimicrobiia; order Acidimicrobiales; family Microtrichaceae; genus IMCC26207. The sequence continues at coordinate 3,430 of CAMDLX010000043.1, forward strand.
AGTGAATCCACGTGACACAAGTGCCCGCATGCGGCCATGCATGGGCTGGTCCATGGCAAGAAACGACATGGTCTTATAGGCATGCGGCCCAGAAGCCATGGGATCAAGCGAGACTCCGTGTGAGGAAGAAAGCCGGGTGACATCGCGGAATCCGTCGATCACATCAGCGTGTCGAGAGATGGCCCAGAACCCCATCTTTGCGTTGTGGTAGAGCGGAGCCTCTTCGCGAAGGCGCTCATAGATCGGGTACGGGTCCTCATGAAACTCATATGCATAGGGATCGAACTCAATAGTCATTTTGTTACTCCAGGCACCACTAGTTGAACTGCGCGGGCAAGATAAAGCGGCAACTCGGAATAGGTCATATGCCCAACTCCGGCATGCATCAGGGCACCCGAAATTACAAACTCCAAAGTTCCCAATACATCGGGATCGGCTTGATCACCCAGCGCAGTACTCAACCGACGGCGCATCTCTGCGCCGATCCGGTCTCGCAACAAGGCCACCTCGGCATCGGTGGCAAGCATGGCCGCTGTGCATGCAGCAGCTAGTTCCGGTTCGTCTGCCACAAGCAGAGACAGGTCGCTCATGGTTGCGCTGACCCGGTTCACCGCACTACGGCGACGGTCGACTGGGGTTTCTGGCAAGGCCCACAAGCGCCGCCAGAAAACCTCGGTCACCAGATGCTCCCGCGAGGTGAAGTATGTATAGGCCGTAGCCGGTGCGACCCCTGCCCGTCGCGCCACGTTGCGCACGGTCAGGTGCTCGTAGCCACCGAAGCGCAACTCCTCGACTGCTGCAGCTATCAGGTTCTCAACAGTTCGACTCTGCTTGGCTGACAGGCCGCTACGCGTTGGCTCGGGTGAGTCAAGTGGCTGTGCCGCTGCCGTCGACGCGCCAAGTTGGGTGCGCTCTCTCAACGGGGCAATAGCAGAACTGGACATGTGTCCAGAAACTAGTCCAGCAAGATTGGCAGCGTCCACCAACTTTGCAGATTGCTGTCCGCTCGCGTGCACAGATACCCCCAACATGTAGCCGGCACTGCGATAGTGGATAAGACTGACCCACCGTGACCGCTGAATCAGGTGCCGCCGCTGAAACCCAGACTGCCAAGGTTCGGCCCGCAAATACCTGTGTCATTCCGCTGAATCCGCAGGGTTGGGCGCTGCTATTGCCCGCTGGCACGCGATAGCTAGCGCTTCTAGGGTTGATTTGTACATGACCCCGAATGATTCCCCGAACCCAACTAACGCAGCCAGCCCCGCTACTCGGGCAGACTCGCAACCCCAGCAAGCTCAGTGCTGCGAGCTCGGTTTCTATACCTTGGCTGGCCACTCAGGCACACCACGAGACTTGATCACTGAATGCCATGCTGCAGAGTCACTCGGCTTGGGCACGGCATTTATTTCCGAGCGATTCAATACCAAAGATGCGACTGCTCTGAGCGGCGCTGCTGGGGCCGTCAGCACCACCCTCGGCATCGCAACCGCCGCGACGAACCACAACACACGCCACCCGCTGGTCACTGCAACCTTTGCCATGACAATGCATCGTTTAACCGAGGGCCGCTTTGCGCTCGGACTTGGTCGTGGCTTTGATGCGCTGTTCGACATCATGGGCTTGCCGCATATCACCATGGCGCAGATGGCAGATGCCATCGACTTGTATCGCCGGCTGTGGCGCGGCGAGATGGTGTTTGGTCACGACGGCCCAGCTGGGAACTTTCCGATGCTCTGCCTTGATCCTTCCTTTGACGAGAAGATCCCGGTGATGCTGACTGCAATCGGAGAACGCACTTTGGAGTTTGCGGGCAGTCTGGCCGACGGCGTGATTTTGCATACCTTCTTTGCAGACGACGCTCTCGAACGCAGCGTTGCAGCAGTGCGGCGCGGCGCAGAACAAGCCGGCCGGGACCCCGGGAGTATTCGCATCTGGTCAGTCCTTGCAACCGTGGGAGATCATCTCGACGAAGAGCTTCGACTCAAGAAACTCGTAGGTCGACTCGCTACCTACTTGCAGGGTTATGGCGACTTGTTGGTCAGCGTCAACAATTGGGACCCGCAGGTGCTGGTCAAATTCAGAGCAGATGATGTGGTGGGTTCAATCGGCGGTGCGATTGATGCCATTGCCACCCTTGAGCAACTTGAACACATAGCCACGTTGTTCCCCGAGGAATGGCTTCAAGCCGCTGCAACTGGGACCGCCGAGCAATGTGCGGCGCGGGTTCTGGCTCAGTTCGATCTGGGTGCTGACGGCGTGATTCTGCATGGCGCAACGCCGACGGAGTTAGCCCCAGTAGTCAGCGCTTATCGTGGACTTCGCCCGCCGAACCGCTTTGACACGCAACTCGCAAACCCAGGTTGGGCACACGCCTAAGCGAGCGTTTCGACGTTGGTTTCCTCGGAGCCCAAGAGCTGCGTATTCACCAAGTCGGCATACAGCCCTTCGGCGCCGATCAACTCCTCATGGGTACCGCGCTGCACAATGTGGCCGTCCTCGACGACCAGAATCAGATCAGCGTCTCGCACAGTCGCCAAGCGATGTGCAATGACGAGCGAGGTGCGACCAACCATGGCCCTGGCGAGTGCTGCTTGAACAGCAACTTCGGACTCGGAATCCAGATGTGCTGTGGCCTCATCAAGCACCACCACCGAGGGGTCCTTGAGTAGCAAGCGGGCGATCGCCAAGCGCTGCTTCTCTCCACCCGAGAGCCGATGACCCCGGTCTCCAACTGTGGTCTCAAGTCCGTCAGGCAATTGACCAACCAGATCCCAAATCTGCGCAGCCTTCAGAGACTCAATCAGGTCTTCCTCAGTGGCCTCTGGGCGAGCAAACAACAAGTTGGAGCGAAGGGTGTCGTGGAACAGATGCGCATCTTGTGAGACCACACCGACCCGCTCACGAACGGACTGAAGAGTTGCAGTTCGCACATCGATTCCCGAGAGGCGAACCGAACCGGTAGTGGCCTCGTACAGACGCGGAATCAGGCTGGCAATAGTTGTTTTGCCTGCGCCTGAAGGCCCAACAAGGGCCACCATCTGCCCGGGTTCAATCCGAAACGACAGATTGTGCAACAGCATTTCCCCGGGCTCGCTGCTGAGTCGCCCAGAGTCCACCGACTCCAGCGAAGCAAGTGAAACCTCCGAGGCGGCCGGATAGCGGAACGAGACTGAATCGAACTCGACTGCAGTAGGACCAACTGGGAGTGGTTCGGCGTTTTCCTGCTCCACGATGCCCGGTGCCAGATCCAGCACCTCGAACACACGCTCGAAACTCACCAACGTGGTCATTACATCGACTTGCACGTTCGACAACGAGGTAAGCGGGCCGTAGAGCCGGTTCAGGTACGCAGTCAGAGCAACCAGAGTTCCAATCTGCAATCCACCGCGGATCACTAGAACGCCACCAAGTCCGTAGACCAACGCTGTTGCGAGGCCAGCGACAATGGTCAACGCAGTGAGCACCACCATCGAGTACATCGAGGTAGTCACCCCAATGTCACGAACCCGACCGGCGCGTTGCGCAAAGGTTGCCGACTCGTCTTTGGGTCGGCCAAACAGCTTGACCAGAAGGGCACCCGAGACGTTGAACCGTTCGGTCATGGTTTGCCCCATGGCCGCATCGAGTTGATAGCGCTCACGAGTAATTGCAGACAGCTTGGGCCCTAGGCTTCGCGCTGGCAGCAAGAACAGCGGCAACAGAATCAGCGCAAGAAGTGTGATCTGCCAAGACAAGAACAGCATGGCCACAAGAGTGGCGATCAGCGTGGCCAAGTTGCCCACCACGTTGGACAACGTAGAGGTAAACGCCTGCTGTGCACCGATGACATCACTATTCAGCCGAGTCACCAGTGACCCAGTCTGCGTGCGTGTAAAGAAGGCCACTGGCTGAAGTTGCACGTGATCAAACACTGCAGTTCGCAGATCGAAGATCAGGCCTTCACCGATACGAGAGGAGAACCACCGCTGCGCCAGCGAATTGGCCGCGCCGACCACAGCAAGCAATGCCAGCAAGCCGCCAAGCTGGATCACTAGGGCTGTGTTGCTGTCTTTGATGCCCACATCGATGATCTCTCGATAGATCAACGGGGAGAGCGCCCCAAGTACTGCCCCAATCAAAATCAGAATCACAAACAGAACGATTTTGACCCGGTACGGTCGCGCAAAACCTGCGATCCGACGCAAAGTACCTGGCGCAAGCTGATGCCGATTGACTGAGCGATCCTTGGAGAAGGACTGCAGATTGCCGTGACCGCCCGGGCCCATTGCCATACCCATGAACTACAACTCCGATTCTCGTACTGATCTAACGAAGAAATTCTCTCTCATACGTGGCTGAACCGCACTCAGCGAGTCGCTGAAGAGCGTCCTTGACTGGCTCGCTGCGACCCTGAACCAGAGTTACCAGAACCTGATCCAGAGTTACCCGAACCGGAACTGCGAGCGCCCTTACGAGGGCCACCGGGTCGGCCGCCCTTACGCTGGCCACCGGGACGACCGCCACCATTACGACTGCCACCGTTGCGGCTACCTGGGCGACCGCCGCCCGAATTGCTTCGCTCGGGGCGCGCAGGGGGTGCCACAAATGGCGGAGCCTCGGGAAGGCCAGCCGGGTTGGCATCAACAATTTCAAACTTGCGCTTCAGCGAACGCTGCTGCTGGTTCATATCGCGACGCTGATCACGCCCTACGAAACTGATGACTGACCCAGCAGCACCGGCACGACCGGTTCGTCCAGAGCGATGCACATAATCCTTTGGGTCTTCAGAAGGATCAAAGTGAATCACGCAGGCAACGCCATCAACGTGAATTCCGCGGGCTGCAACGTCGGTTGCAACAATCGCCTGAGCCCGACCTTGACGGAACTGCTCAAGGGCACGTTCACGCTGGCTTTGGCTGCGGTCGCCGTGAATGGCAACAGCTCGCACGCCGCGCTGTTCAAGTTGCTTTGCAACACGATCAGCGCCGCGCTTGGTTCGGCAAAACACCACAGTTGGGCCCGTTCGAGCAACGATTTGCGCAGTCATTTCTACGCGATCCGCTCGCTCCACTGCCCAAAACATGTGCTCTGCAGTATCGCCTTCAGAGTCAGCTCCGGCCTCTTCATGGCGCACTGGGTTGTTCATGTATCGCTTAATGATCACATCAACGTCGCCGTCAAGCGTTGCCGAGAACAACAAGGTTTGGCGGGGTGACGCGCAAGCATCAAGCAGGCGCTTGACCTCATGCAAGAACCCCATATCGGCCATCCGGTCCGCCTCGTCGAGGACAACAAGGTCAACCTCATTCAGGTGAACATGGCCCTGATTAATCAAGTCGGCCAAGCGACCAGGACAAGCAACAGCCACATCTACGCCGTTGCGCAGAGCACGAAGCTGATTACCAAAACCAACGCCGCCGTAGAAGGCTTCGACTGTTTGCTCGGAGTCTCCGAGCTGGCGGAGCTCCTCGGTGATCTGCGCTGCGAGCTCGCGGGTTGGCGCAAGTACGAGGGCTCTCGGGTGATTCGGACGGGCGCGGCCGACACGCAACATCAGCGGTATTCCAAAGGCAAGGGTCTTGCCCGAGCCAGTAGGGGCACGGCCGCAAACGTCGCGCCCTTCGAGTGCCGGCGGCAGCGTTGCTACCTGGATGGGGAACGGGGCCGTAATGCCTCGTTTGAATAAGCTCTTTGCAAGTCCGGCGGGAACGCCGATTGCCTCGAAGCCATTCTGTTCTGGTTCGGTCACTGCTCGTTCCTGAGCGGATACGTCTTGGTCCTGCGCGTCAAGAGACACGGTGGGGATTGGGGAATTCATTACTACTCCAAATTTTTCGACGCCCCGGAATGGGGCCGCGCACAGGGAGTGCGCGAAGGGGAAGCCGGATCGACGGGAAGAGGCGACACCGTCGGGGGGTGGACTGGCCGAGCGCCGGCACCGGACGCCCGAACCGCTCGAGAGGTGGAAGTCGTCTGACTTCAGTTTCTCTGAACGGTGGACCGTTTCAACGCTGCCTCTGAGCGCGTTATCGGCCAGTTGGTACGTTCGTACTGTACTCCACTGACCACTCAACACCAGAATGTGGAATACCAAGCCCACCCTGCGCTGGCCCTAATCTGTGACGGTGAGTTCAGATCCGCCGCCGCAAAACGCCCCTTCTACGATCGCAGGTCTTGTCGGGGCACCCGGACCGATCGCTCTGGAATTGTTCTACGACCTGATTTTTGTGGCATCCGTCGTGGTGCTTTCAGATTCCTACTCTCACCATCCAACAGCGCACAACTTGATTTGGTTGATCTCGGTCTTTGCCGTGATCTGGTTGATCTGGATGCAAACCTCGCTCCTGTTCAACTTGGATCGAGAGCAGAACAACCTCATGCGCTCCCTAGTCCTCGGGCAGATGCTGCTCATCGTCTTGCTGTCCATTTCTGCCGCAGATGACCTCGAGACTCACTCCAAGTTTGTTGGGCCACTGCTGGGTCTCACCCTGCTTTTAGTTTCTGCAATGCTCGCTGTCTCTGCACGGGGCAACCCGAAGATGGCCGGGTATACCCGGATTCGTATTCGCTACTTCGTACTTGCCGCTGCGCTGATTGCATGTTCACCGGTGGTCGGCGAGAACGCCTACCTGGTGCTGTGGCCGCTTGGATTTTTGATTGTTCTTGCACCCTCGCTTCGATCAGATCCGCTCGGTGGTCAAACCATAAAAACCCATCATCTTGTTGAGCGCTTCGGAGCCTTCACAGTCATCATGTTGGGAGAGACTTTCGTAAAGACTGCCCTGACTGCCACGGAATATGACATGAAGGGCCTCAGCGTTATCAGCCTGCTAGCAAACTTTGTGATCGTGTTTGCAATCTGGTGGCTGTATTTCTCGAATGCCCCCTCGGTTGGTCCGACCGCAGGACGGGGCGGACACAACACGTGGATGCTGACCCACTTACCGTTACACCTATCGATTGTGGGTGTTGCCGTTGGCGCAGCGCTTGCCACGAACAGTTTCGGCAAAGAAGTCCCGTCCTCGGCTGCTCTCTACCTATCGCTTCCCCTTTGTGGAGTGCTGGTATCGATGGTGATTCTTGAGCTTCTCTCGGGGCAGGCTCACTCAAAGCGAGTGGCTGGCATTTTCGCGGCAGCCTGCATCTGCGTTCCTGTTGCAACATTTGCGACCGTATCCATAAGTTCGAACGAGTTGCGTGGTCTGAGCGTGCTGCTCGCTGCGCTTATGGTCTCAACCGTTATTGGCAGCAATTCCGTCAGGAGCAAAGTGGCCAAACAGGCTGAAGGAACGAGAACCTGATGCTGAAGCGCAGAACTCCGGCCCCTGCGGCGCTTGAGTTGCTGTACGACCTGTTTTTTGTTGCTGCAGTGGTCGTACTTTCGTTCGGGTACTCCCATGATCCCACCCTTGAGAATCTGGCGTGGATTGGCATGGTCTTCATCCTGATCTGGGCAGTCTGGGTAGCGACCACGCTTGTACTTAACTTGCTAGGCCGAGACTCCGCTGTCATTCGTACTCTGGTGATCGGTCAGATTCTCCTGCTGATTGCTGCCGTGTCAGCTGCGGATGGGGTCTATGACCACACCCTCCTGACTGGTCCCCTGTATTCCGCCACGCTGTTGTTGCTAGCGGGAATTCATTGGAAGGCTCAACAACTCAAGCCGGAACTCAGATCGTTTTCCATCATCAGGATTTGGGCCTGTCTGGCAGCGGCTCTGGTCTTTGCGTTCTCACCTTGGTACCCTGACCCCGGCTATCTGCTGTTGTGGCTGCTAGGCCTGATTCTTCTGATTTCACCAGGGCTTCAGACTCAGTCTCTGGAAGGTCTCGGCCTTGACACAAAAAAGCTTGCCGAACGACTCGGCATCTTTACTGTCATCATGTTGGGTGAGTCCTTTGTCAAGACCTCGCTGACTGCAACCGAGTCAGAACTTGTTGGGCTAGAGATCGAATGTGTACTCGGAACCATCATGATTGTTCTGAGTATTTGGTGGCTGTATTTCGCCAACGTGCCCGCAGAAGGTGAGGTCACCGGTCGGACTGCGCACCGTTTTTGGACCATTGTGCATCTGCCGCTGCACATTGGGATTGCCGGGATTGCAGTTGGGGCCACCATGGCGATACTTCCCAATGCCAGCCATACGGATGAAGCCAACAGCACCTGGACGTTGGTTATCTCTGTTGGCCTTGTCTTCATTTCATTCGCCGCTATCGAGTTTTTGGCGAATGACAAAGATTCTCGTAGAGCAGGAACCCTGTTTCTTGGTGCCGCGATGCTGAGCGGGGTCTTCGGAATCTGCTCAGCATGGCAGGACTACGTAGATAGTCAGATTGCGACTCTGGTCCTAGCGGGCCTCATGGTACTGGTGGTCTGCTGCGAACATTTCCTGCGACAGCCAGAGGAGCAGCCAAAGGAACAGCAAGAGCCCGAGCCCAGCCTCTCATGACACGGGCAGAGGCAGGGTCAGGGTCAGAGCCGAGCAGGCCGAGAGGCACAATGCGCCAAAGCCGGCAGAAGCTCCGAGGGACCACGCTGTTGTCTGCACCCTTGTTTGTCCTCGGCATAATGGGATGCTCATTCGCTCTCGCCCTTGGCCTGTGGGCCGTATGGAACCAAGGGCAGCTCGGCCCGAGTTTCTGGTTGCCATTGCTCCTGACTTCCGCACTTGGCTTGGGCGGTTTTATCGCAGCTGGCGGGTGCTTCCTCCTCATCTCCGACACCGAGGTATGCGACGTCGTGGGCTGGATCACCGTGCAACGGATCGAGCGCTCAGAGATTCAAACAGCACGAGTCCGTCCCGGGCCGTGGAGATGGTTCGAACTCGAACTACAAGATGGGTCTGTTCGTACCATGCTCGGAGCATCACCAACTCAATACCCCTCGAGGCTGCTCGCTGGCGCCGATGACCAGGACATTGCCAACCTTGAGCTGATTCTGGGCGAGGAATAACTCCCGCTGGGATCCCCCACGATCTGCTTTCGTATCAATATTGGGCTTGACTCATAGGTAATGACAGCGCCGCAACCTCGCCGAAAGCCAAAAGTGGTCGTACCAACCACTGTGCAACTCGGTGTGTCTTCAAGGCGCATGCTCCTTCGAGGCACTATCGGCAGCTGTCCCGTTTGTGGAAATCGCCATATTTTCTCTCGCTGGTTTTCGATGGTGGAACGCTGCCCACGCTGTTCGCTGCACTTTGAGCGAGTTGAGGGTCACTGGATTGGCGCAATTGGCGTCAACACCGTGGTCATCACTGCGGCGATGCTGCTCTTGCTGATGGCGGTGACCTTTGTGCTCTTTCCCGATCCCATTCCACAGGTGATGATTGCCGTTGAGTTAGCCATTGCTGGTTTTGGACCACTGCTCTTTTTCCCTGCTTCACGCACCCTCTGGTCTGCGATTGACCTGCTCATGAGGCCACTCAACTTTGGTGAAGTCGACCCAAGATTTGTGCTCGTTGATCCAGACCGTGATCGCGCTCCAAAACGTTCCTAGGCAGATTGACCCACTACAGGGCCTTGATGCAGGCCGTAGAGTTCCGTAGCCTTGAGAGAACGGTGCGCAGAACGACAAGAACGGAAAGGGGTCCGATGCAGAGTTCACGAAAGATCCTGAGCCTGTTCGCTGTGCTCCTGACCGTTACCTTGGCGGCCTCGGCATGTTCGAAATCGGCTGACACCATGCAGGTCTCCGCTCAGGACGTTTCAGGCGATGCTGCTCTTCCAACCTCGACCATGTTGAGGGCGGCAGCGGTAACCACGACTGCTCTCCCTGCCGATTCCGGATCTGCGAGCAATTCCTCAATTGCTGCACTGGGGTCCGCCCAGGCAACCTTGGCAGCAATTCTTGGACAGATCTCGGCTAATCCGCAGATCCTCACAAACGTCTCGACTCTTGACCCTGCAGGTCTGGCGCAGCTCTTTAATCTTGACCTTGGCTCTTTGCAACAGCTCGGACTAACTGGTCCGCAGATTCAACAACTCGGTCAAGCCGCCCTCGCTAGTCCGGAATCGGTGCAAACTGCCATCTCAACCGGAACGATTGATCCTGCTGCGCTACTGGGATTGCTGCTGGGATCAGTTGATATCAACAGTTTGGCCACAGGGGCGGTGGGTGCCCTGGTCCAGGGGCTACTCGCCTCGATTGGCGATCTTCGCCTAGTCATCAGCCCTGAACTGACCGTTGACCTACAAGAACTGTTTGAACAAATTGACCCCAACGGGGTTCCCATTTCGGCCAACCCCGACAACGCTGGTCTGCTAGCGCTGCTCTTCAGCGCAGTGATCAGCTCCAACCCGCTACTCGCTCAGCAACTCTTGGATAATCCAAACCTTGACCCTGCCCTGCGCCCGATTCTGGAACAGCTTGCTGCGCTCGGAGAGTCGCTCGGATCAGCAGCGTCTGCAGCGTTGATAGAAGCCATCAACAAGCTATTCCCGGGCCTGATCCCAGTACCCTAAGCACGCGGATTTTACTGGCCGCCTTAGTTACTGGCCGCTTAAGTTATTGGCCGCACAGTTTTACTAGGCGTACAGAGCTTCGATCTGTGCGGCGAACACCTCGTTGACTCCTCGGCGCTTGAGCTTCGAGGTTGGTGTGAGCAACTCAGAATCTGGCATCCATTCTCCGGTCAGAATGCAGACCTTCTTGACGGACTCAGCGCCGTTGTAGCCAGACATTGCCTCAACCACTCCAGCATTGATTGCCTCGACCACCGCTGGCAGTTCGGCAAACTCTTCGAGGGTCGTGAACTCAATGCCGTTACGTGCAGCCCAGCCGGGAGCAACTTCGCCGTCAATCACGACAAGGGCAGATACAAAGGGACGGTTGTCTCCAATAACTGCTGCTTGGCCAATGAGCGGCACAGTCTTGAGTGAGGCTTCAAGGTTGGCGGGCGACAGGTTTTTGCCGCCGGCAGTGATGATGAGTTCCTTCTTGCGGTCAACGATTCGCAAGTAGCCATCCTCGTCAATCTCACCGATGTCTCCGGAGTGCAACCAACCATCGGCGTCGATTGCTTCGGCGGTCTTTTCTGGGTCGTTCAAGTACCCCTGACACACAAGTCCACCGCGGCAGCAGACCTCGCCGTCAGGGAAGATCGCTAGTTCAACTCCGGGTAGTGCCTTGCCAACAGTGCCGGCCTTGACCTTGAAGCGCTCAAAGGTCATGGGGCCTGTGTTCTCGCTCATGCCGTACACCTCGGCAAGTGGCACACCAATGGTGCGGAACCAGGTAATGAGCTGCGCAGGGATCGGTGCAGCACCCGTGACGGCAACCTCGCACTCATCTAGTCCGACGAGTTGCCGGACGGTACTAAATGCCACGTCGTCCAAGAACTGATAGGTGGCAATCTCATCCTCGGTTGCAGTGCCCCAAGTAATTTTTTCTCGAAGTGGCTCTGCAGCAGCGACGGCTTCGTTAAATTTCTCGGCCTTCTCGGGGTCAGCAGAAAGTGCAGCAGTAACGCCTGCGTAGAGCTTCTCCCACACTCGTGGCACACCGAAGACAATGTTGGGGTGAACTTCGCCTAGGAATGCAGTGAGGAGCGAAGTCTCAGGGCAGGTGGACACTTCGATGCCAGCGCCTAGCAACATGTAATGCGAGACCATGCGCTCGGCAATGTGTGCCATTGGTAGATACGAGACGACCTTCTTGCCAACAAGGTCCTCACGAGTCCAGCCGTACACAGGCAGAAACGCTTCCATGGTCCACACCACGTTGTAGTTCGACAACATGACGCCCTTTGGCGGCCCGGTGGTACCAGAGGTGTAGATGATTGTGGCGAGATCTTCGGGGGAACCGATTTTTGCAGCCTCGACAAGGTCCAGAGGCTCGGGGTCAGTCAGTGCGTTTGGTCCGACCACTCCAGTGGGAAGCTCAGATCCAGGTAGCAGCACGACAATGTTTTGCAGAGCCGGAAGCGCATCTCGCACTTCAATAAACTTCGACAAGAACGCCTCGTTCTCGACGATTGCCACCTTGGCAGAGCAGTGCCCCGCAAGGTAAGCCACCTGATCGGCGGCCGATGAGTTATAGATCGACACAGGCGTCGCTCCCAAGAACAGCGCAGCAAGATCTAGGTAGTGGAACTCAGCGATATTGCGCATCATCAGCAGCACGCGATCCCCTGGCTCAACTCCGAGTGCCCGAAGGCCGGCCGCTGCTCGCGCAGCCCGGTCTGCCATCTGGCTGAACGTCATGGAATCCCAGGTTTGCTCAGCAGTCATCCAACGCAGGGCCGTGCGGTCTCCGTGGGCCGCAAGCGTGGCGAGGAACTCGGTTGCCACGGTGCGTCCAGCAACCATCTCATTGATTTCTTCAAACGTAAGCGTGGTCATCTCATCCCCTGCTGCAAGTAGTTGATTGGGCAATGCTTTGCGTCGCGGTTTCCCAAGCGGCTCCGCAGACACCGCAACTGTACCGCTATGAATGATGTCACTGCACGGCGCGCTTTGACCCCGGGCCGAGAAAGGATCAGACTCTTGACCGATCGGTCAAGTTGACTGATGTTGGGGACCAAGGAGCAGCTATGCCTGAGGCAGTCATCATCGATGTGGTTCGTACCGCTGGCGGAAAACGCAACGGCGCATTAGCTGGCTGGCACCCAGTTGACCTAGCCGCAGAGGCCCTCAAAGCCTTAGCCGAGCGCAACAGTCTTGATCCGGCTCTCATCGACGACGTGATCATGGGTTGCGTCATGCAGGCAGGCGCGCAAGCCCTCAACGTGGGTCGCAACGCCGTACTCGCCGCTGGGTTCCCTGAGTCTGTCCCAGCTACCACAATCGATCGGCAGTGCGGATCCTCACAGCAGGCCTACCACTTTGCTGCCCAAGGAGTAATGGCCGGGGCATATGACGTGGTAATCGCTTCTGGAGTAGAGGTCATGAGCTTGGTCCCGATGGGCGGCTCGATTGGCAAGAACATCGGCTTTCCGTTTGGCGCAGCTTGGGACCGCTACAGCGAAGTCGAACTGCTCGAAGGCAATAAGGGCCTAGTTGGTCAGGGACTGTCTGCCGAGATCATTGCGAATGAAGCAGGACTCAGCCGAGCAGATCTAGACGCCTTCGGCGCACGTTCCCAGCAACTCGCAGAGGCAGCTACAGAACAAGGACGATTCGATAACGAGATCATTCCTGTGGTTTCCAAAATCCGCGATAAAGAGACCGGCGCAGTCACAGTGCTCGACACCATGCACACCCGCGATGAGGGAATCCGTGCAGGTACTACTGCCGAGGGGCTAGCAAATCTGAAGCCCGCCTTTATGGAAGACGGCAAAGTCACTGCAGGCAACAGCTCGCAGATCTGTGACGGTGCTTCGGCGGCGCTCATCATGAGCGCCGAGAAGGCAAAAGAGTTGGGCCTCACCCCTCGAGCCAAGTTCCGCAGCTTTGCTCTAGCTGGAGTCGACCCTGTTCGCATGCTGACGGGCCCAATGCCCGCCACCCAAAAGGCACTCGCCAAGGCTGGCCTGAGCATGGATCAGATTGACCATATTGAAATCAACGAGGCATTTGCTTCGGTGGTCTTGGCATGGGAGAAGGAACTCAAGGCAGATATGAGCCGCGTGAACCCGAACGGTGGAGCTATTGCACTGGGTCACCCACTTGGCGCATCGGGTACCAAGTTGCTTGCCACCATGCTCAATGAGTTGGAGCGCTCGGGCGGCCGAATCGGCCTGCAGACCATGTGCGAGGGTGGCGGACTCGCGAACGCCACCATCATCGAACTTCTGGGCTAATTATTGCTAGCGATCGCCTCCGGTACTCTTGTACCGGAGGCGCTTGTTATTTATGGACGAGATCGAAGAACAACCCACAGAGTCAGTAGGCAAGAGCCGCCCTTGGTGGATGCGTCTCAGCGTCTGGGCTGTAGTGATACTCGTCAGCGGCATCATCATTCACTCGGTTTTTGATATTCCGAGCGGCACTGTGTTTGGCGCACTGATCTTGGGTGCGCTGATTCTGCGAGTGGGCTTTTTCTTTCTTCAGCAGTTTGCAACGCCTCCGCCGGCCCCACCGGACCCAGGCACCCTGCGCAAAGTGAAGCTGATCTATCGATGCAGTGTTTGCGGCACCGAGGTGCGCATGACTGCTGCAAATGATGAAGACCCCGAGCCGCCTCGGCACTGCATGGATGATATGGAACTTGTTGCTCCAATCATGGAATAAGTCCCCTGGAACCGTTATCCACAACTTTTGATTCTTTCCACAGGCTGTGGATAAAGCTGGGTACTGTCACACTTTTGGCACCTTCTAGCCGCCAGTTGTCCACCTAGTAGACATCTAGCGGT
>CAMDLX010000044.1 GCA_945901935.1 Bifidobacterium breve
TGCAATACGGCCTGCAGTTGCAGCCCTTGCAGAAATAGCTCCGGTGAGCGTCTTCTTGAACCGCTTTGACTCAACAGTTGAGCTACACGACCGCAATCGCATGTGGCTCGAGCAGCACTGCCAGATTGATGCAACCACCTCAATCAGCCGTCTAGCTGACGAACTACTTCGCGTGGTTGGCACTCCTCTCCCAGCGACCTAGTTAGCCGCCTGCAGTCAAGCGTCATCTTCCCGCCATATAGCCGACAGCTCGAATTCACTCAGGCTTAGTAGCCTGCAACTCTGGTTTTAAACCAAAAGCTATCGGGGGATCTTCATGCAAAGGCGTGCGTTTTTAGCTTCAGTGGGAATAGCAGGCGGAGCAATAGCTGCGGGCTGCGCACCTCGATCAAACCCCACCTACCCCATTCAGACCGGTGAACTCTTTGAGGGCATTGGGCCATACCCATCGGGGGTTGGCTCAGGCGATCCAACACCGGACTCTGTGTTGCTATGGACACGTGCGCATCCGGAGCGCGATACCGGTCAGGGTCTCTTGCTCACCACCGAGGTTTCAACCTCTCCACAGTTTGGTGTTGGTCAGATCATCGCAGAGCTGCCCGCTCTTGCAACTGCTCAGCGGGACCACTGCGTAACTATCAATGTGACTGGCCTGCAGCCCGCCACCACCTACTGGTATCGCTTTCGCTACGACGGGCTTACGAGCCCAACTGGCAGAACACGTACTTCGCCTGTTGGTGGAGTCGACCGACTCCGACTCGCAGCATTTAGCTGTCAGCGCTACACACACGGTTTCTACACGGCGCACAGCGATCTAGCTGGGCTGGCTGAAGACCCATCGACAGACCTTGATCTTGTTCTGTGTCTAGGCGACTACGTCTACGAGACTGGCTATGCCAATAGCGTCTACGTCCCCGGACGAGATGACCCAATTCAACAGGCAGTCACCCAAGATCAGTTCCGAGCGAAATATCGCATGTATCGCTCAGACCCGGATTTGCAGGCAGTCCACGCTGCCTACCCGATGATCAATGTGTTCGATAATCACGATGGTCTGGCAGCGCCTGGCGACAATCAAGCTACCGGGGCAATCGCGGCATTCTTTGAGCATCTGCCAGTGCGGTCACGCCTTCCCGGGCGGATAGATCGAAGCCTTCGATGGGGTGACCTGGCTGAGATTTTCATGACAGATCAGCGCTCATTCAGAGACCAGACACTCGAAGAAGAAGGCCCGCTTGGCACTTCGACTACCGAACGACCAGAAATTTTGGACCCAAACCGAACGATGCTCGGAGCCGAGCAGCGCAACTGGCTACTCAATGGCCTGTCTGGGTCGAGCGCACAGTGGAAGGTAATTGGAAGCCAACTGATGTTTTGGCCGTGGCGAAGCTTTGGCCGACTCCCGGGCCAACCTCGAGGATCTGGGGTTTACCTCAACCTCACACAATGGGATGGTTACGTGGCCGAGCGCCTAGCAATTCTTGATCACCTTGAGCAGAACAATGTTCGCAACACCTTGTTGTTCTCAGGGGACAGCCACGTGTTTTCGGCTGCGCAGATCGCACCGGACGTGGATGACCCACGCTCCACTCCACGCATTGCCGAGTTCGGCACTGGTTCAGTCACCTCAAATAACGCTGACGAAAACAGCTACCCCACAGACGACTCAACACGGCCGTACCTTCGAATGGTCAATCCCAATCACCTTCGGTTCTTCGAGTCCGAACGCCATGGCTATGCCGCAGCAGAGATCACCCCCGGTGGCACCTCGGTAGAATTCCGGTCGCCACGGACAATTCGGCAGACCACCTCTGCCACGCAGGTACTTTCTCGGATGCGCGTCGCAACCGACACTCAGCGAGTTGAACTTCTCGCTCCCTAGGCTGAGCGATAGCCTGCGCGGGTGCAATCTTCGAGTGACCCACAAGTCAATAATGACAATTCAGAACAAAACTCCGATGAGGCCGTGATTCTTTTCTGGCGACCGGGATGCAGTTACTGCGCCTCGCTCATGTTTCAACTCGAGAAGACTGACCTTCCGCTAGTAGAGATCAACATCTGGGAAGACCCGCGGGCCGCCGAATCCGTCCGCAAGATTACGGGTGGTAGCGAGACAGTACCCACGGTTGTCGTTGCTGATTTCGCCATGGTGAACCCATCTGCCTCGCAGGTTCTTCAGGCCGTGAACGATCATGCGCCGCACCTATTACCAGCGGAATCTAGCTGACCGATGGCGTCTGAGGATCTGCTCGTTCGACCTGGCCTGACCATTCCCGGTGGCGAGATTGACGAGCGATTCTCTACCTCGGGTGGACCCGGCGGGCAACACGCCAACAAGGCACACACCCGCGTCGAGTTGCGCTTCAATATTGCTGATTCGCAAGCACTCAGCGAGTTTCAGCGAGAGCGACTTCTTGGCGCACTTGGAGCAGACCTGCGCATCGTCGTGGACGATGAGCGCTCGCAGTTTCGCAATCGACAGCTTGCACGCGAGCGCCTAGCTGCTCGCTTGCGTACAGCGCTCAAGCCTGTGCGACCAAGACGACCGACCAAGGCCACCAAGGGCTCCAAGATGCGTCGGCTCGATGCGAAAAAGCAGCGAGGGCAAACAAAGCAGGACCGGCGAAGGCCACAGTCAGAGGATTAGCGCAACTGGCTCAAGCGACGCTCAGGCTCACTCGATACCTAACTGCAATTTCCTAGACTGCCCCAATGGAGCAAACTGCAGCCCAGGCACTCTTAATCATCATGGCGGCGGCGGTTCTCGCTCCGATCCTTGCTGAACTGCTTCGAAAGTGGCGAATTCCGAGCGTGCTCTTTGAGTTGCTGCTGGGCATTTTGATTGGTCCTGCCGTTCTTGGGTGGGTTGAGGTTGACCAATTCGTGGGTGGGCTCACTGAACTGGGCTTAGCGATGCTGTTCTTTATGGCCGGCTACGAGATCAACTTCTCTAAGTTGAAGGGAAAACCGGTCAAGCTCGGAGCAATCGGATGGGGAATCTCCTTGGCCATCGCCCTGGCAGTTGGGGTGGGCCTCGCACAGAGCGGCGTGGTTATTTCAAGCCTGCTCATCGGACTCGCTCTCACCACAACAGCCATCGGAACGCTCATGCCCATGCTGCGAGATCGCGGCCTACTGCAGAGCAGTTTCGGCGCCTACATCTTGGCCGCCGGAGCAATCGGCGAGTTCGGCCCGGTCATTGCCATCACGATTCTGCTCGGCCCATCAGAGCCAGGTAGCGAACTGCTGTTACTTCTTGCGTTTGCAGCGATTGCGGCAATGGTCGCAGCGATCGCCAGTCGACCCCAACCTCCAGCGGTGATCGAACTGATGCGTAAGCACCTCTCCACATCCTCACAACTCCCCGTAAGGATTCTGCTCCTGACCCTGACCGGACTAGTCCTGCTTGCGACAACTCTGGGACTCGACAATCTTCTCGGTGCTTTTGCGGCTGGCATAATCGCCAAAATTGCTTTGAACAAAGAACAAGAGGAAGCGCTCGAACCAAAACTCGAGGCGATCGGGTTTGGATTTCTTATCCCCGTGTTCTTCGTAGTGAGCGGTGTGAAGTTTGATCTGGACTCATTACTCAGTTCACCCTCCACGCTGCTCAAGGTGCCGGTGTTCTTAGTCATGATGCTGATTATCCGCGGTGTGCCCGCACTGTTCCTCTACCGAAAAGAGCTCACGGTTCGACAACGCTCAGCGCTGTCCTTGCTACAAGCAACTGCGCTCCCCTTGCTTGTAGTGATCACCCAGATCGGTCTGAAATCCGGGCAGATGAGACCCGGAAATGCTGCTGCGCTTGTGGGCGCTGGCATGTTGTCAGTCCTGATCTTTCCGCTGGCGGGGTTCGCAGTACTTGGCAAAGTTGAAGGCGCGGAACCAGTCGATCAGACCCCGGCCCCTCCAGGCGAGAGCGAAGCACTCGGGCAGATAAGCGACCACTAGCCCACCTGCTCGACCCGCAACCCGGATGTATTTGGTCGACTATCGACCACAATCATCCGAGTTGGATCAGGGGTTGGTCGGCGCTCAGCCCAGTTACTCGATCAGGCCAACGAATTGATCTAGCGAGAACCTGTCGGTGAGTGAATCCAAGCTCACAACATCGCTCGGAACTGCACCACGAAGAACGCGCTTGACTGGAACCTCGACCTTTTTGCCTGACAAGGTGCGCGGCACCACCGAGATTTGCAAAATCTGGTCGGGAACGTGCCGGGGCGACAACAAAGCTCGAACATGGCCAGCAATCTGTGCATGCACCTCGGCGTCTAGATTGCTGCCCTCGGACATCACCACGAAAAGCAACAGGCTTCCCGATCCCCCATCTGTGTCTTCAAGATGGATCACCAGACTGTCGGCAATTTCGGGCAGCGTCTCGACCACCGAATAGAACTCCGAGGTGCCAAGACGTACTCCACCTCGATTGAGCGTTGCATCAGAGCGGCCGCTAATCACGCAGGACCCGCGGTCAGTAATCGTGATCCAGTCTCCATGAGCCCACACACCGGGGAACTGCTCGTAGTACGCAGCCTTGAGGCGGCTGCGGTCATCGTCACCTGCAAAAGCCACCGGCATGGACGGCATGGGTTCAGTTATGACGAGTTCACCCTGCGCCTCGAGTACGGGAAGTCCTTGATCATCAAAAGCCTGAACGGCAGCACCTAGGTAACGACAAGAGATCTCACCCTCCCAGACGGGCACGAGCGGTGCGGTGCCAACCACTGCAGTGCACAGGTCTGTCCCACCGCTCTTCGAACTCAACTGCACATGCGGACCAAACTGCTCCGAAACCCAGTTGAATCCTGCGGCGGGCAAGGGAGAGCCAGTTGACCCAACGGCGCTCACCTTCGACAGGTCATGCTCAACAGTTGGCTGTACTCCGCGAGCACGCTCAGCCATCAGGTACGAGGCGCTGCAACCAAAATAAGTAGCTTCTGTGCGAGCAGCCACCTGCCACAAGGTGGAAGGGTCAGGCCGCACCGGGTCGCCGTCAAAGCAGATCACCTTGCAGCCGACGAGCAGCCCAGACACCAGCAGGTTCCACATCATCCAACCGGTGGTCGAGAACCAAAAAAAGGCGTTCTTGGGCCCGAGCTCCGAATGCAAGCCCAGCGCCTTGAGGTGTTCAACAAGTATGCCGCCATGGCCGTGAACAATCGGCTTCGGCAAGCCCGTGGTGCCACTCGAGAACAACACATACAAGGGGTGATTGAACGGAACTCGACGTGTGATCAACTCCCCTTCTCGACTCAACAGTTCCTGCCAAGTCGAGACGCCTTGGGTGCCGATAGCTTGAGCGCTGACACCTTCATCAGGCCCGGGTAACACCACGGTGTGTTCAAGCGAACTCAGGGCGCTGCGGATCTCTTCAAGGTCTTCGCGGCGGTCAATCAGTTTCTCCCCGTACCCATACCCCTCTACAGCGAGCAGCAGCTTTGGATTGAGCTGCGAGAGGCGATCAATGACTGCTCGAACGCCAAACTCGGGAGCGCAGGAAGCCCAAGTAGCACCCAGCCCGGCGCAAGCCAAGAATCCAATAATGGTCTCTGCCAGATTGGGGAGATAGGCAGCCACCACATCTCCAGCCTCAACACCCAGTTGGATCAAACCCTGCTGGCAAGCAGCAACCTGGGAACGCAACTCGCCACGGGTCAGTGAACATTCCCCCCATAGTTGCGACTCGGCCTGTACTGCTGCCTGGTCGTCCTCAAAGCCGGCCGTGTTGGAGCTAGGACCGCGCAGAGCGTTCTCTACATAGTTCAGGTGGAGGTTCGGAAACCATCTGGTCTCAAACATTGTTTTGCCGGTGCGAACGGGCTGACGGTCACCTTCGACGATCACATCGAAGAACTGCAGAATCTGGGTCCAGAAACCGTCAAGATCAGTGACCGACCATCGCCACAGATCCTCATACTCCGAAAGGTCCAGCCCGGTTTGCTCGCTGCAACGAGCCGCAAAGCGACCCATCTGAGTACTGCTTGCTGCATCCTCTGCTGGACTCCACAACACGCGAGGAGTGTTGCTAGTCGGCTCGCTCACAGCACCAAAATCACTTGGCATCGCTAGTACCTGCCTGCTTTGCAAGAAGGGCTGCTGCAACCTTTGAAGGCAGAGCTCGGCCCACTCGTTCAGCTAACCAACTGTTCACCTGTAGCAGTCCATCCAGATCAATACCGGTATCGAACTCAGACCCAGCGAGTGCGTAGACCAAGTCTTCGGTGGCCAGATTTCCTGTTGCGTTACGCCCTGCAAAGGGGCATCCGCCAAGTCCACCGATTGAGGTATCAACTGCGCGCACGCCTGCTTGAATCGCTGCCATTGAGTTAGCCAAACCCATGCCGTAGGTGTCATGAAAATGCACTGCGATTCGCTGCACCGCCAACACAGTTTCAACCTGAGCAATCAGTTCGCTAACCGCATGAGGAGTTCCCACACCGATGGTGTCTCCAAGACTGATTTCGTCACAACCCATCTCGTCGAGGGCACGAACAACTCGCACCACGTTGCCCACAGGCACGTTCCCCGAGAATGGGCAGCCAAGCACAGTCGAGACATACCCGCGAACAACCATCCCAAGCAGTCGCGCCTCGGCTGCGACGGGCTCAAACATCTTGAGGCTGTCGTCAATACCTCTGCCTAAATTTGATTGACTGAACTGCTCGCTGGCTGCACCGAACACGGCAATCTCTTGCACGCCCGCTTCGGCCGCAGCTTGCAATCCAGCAAGGTTGGGAACCAGAGCGATGTAGCGAACACCAGGCAGTTTCTGAACTGCAGGAAACACCGCTACTCCGTCAGCAAGTTGCGGCACTCGATCAGGTCGAACAAACGAGGTCACCTCAACTGCCGAAATCCCGGTGGCGACAAGGCGCTGCACCAGTTGGACTTTCTCGGCGGCAGGCAAAATCTGCTGTTCATTCTGCAAGCCGTCTCTGGGGCCTACTTCGATCACGCGCACCTGTTGTGAGTTAGCGGCCTCGGAACCTGCAGTCATGCTCCCCACATTCACACGTTGCGGCGGTACTTGCCACCCACCAAAAACAAGGTGTCAGTAATCTCGCCGAGCGAACAGTGCCGCACCGTATCCATCAGCACCTCGAACAGGTTGTCTCCGCGAAGTGCCGCAGCGCGCAATTCTTCAAGAGCTGCTGGTCCATCGGCTGCGTGAGTTCGCTTGAACTGCTGCAGTCGCGCAATCTGATCTCGCTTCTCGGAATCCTCGGAACGCTGCAACTCTTGGACGACCGCCGTTGGCTCGGGGTCGGGATCCAAGAAGGTATTCACTCCGATGAGCGGGAGCGAGCCATCGTGCTTACGGTGCTCGTACAGCATGGACTCGTCTTGAATCCGGCCTCGCTGATATCCCGTCTCCATCGCTCCAAGAACACCGCCGCGGCTGTTGATTCGATCAAGCTCAACTAATACGGCCTCTTCAACAAGGTCGGTGAGCTCCTCAATGATGAAGCTTCCTTGCAGCGAGTTCTCGCACATCGAAAGACCCCACTCCTGAGTGATGATCATCTGGATTGCAAGCGCTCGGCGCACCGACTCAGAAGTGGGCGTTGTCACGGCTTCGTCGTAGGCATTGGTATGCAAACTGTTTGCGTTGTCGTTGATTGCACACAGCGCTTGCAACGTGGTGCGGATGTCGTTGAAGGCCATCTCTTGCGCATGCAGGCTGCGGCCCGAGGTTTGAACGTGATATTTCAGCTTCTGTGAGCGCTCGTTCGCGCCGTAGCAATCGCGCATAGCCACAGCCCAGATCCGGCGGGCCACTCTTCCCAACACGTTGTACTCCGGGTCCATCCCATTCGAGAAAAAAAAGCTCAGATTTGGCGCAAAATCATCCACGGCTAGGCCTCGCGCCAGGTACGACTCAACATAGGTAAACCCGTTCGCCAAGGTAAATGCGAGTTGGCTAATCGGGTTCGCGCCTGCCTCGGCGATGTGGTAGCCCGAGATCGATACGGAGTAGAAGTTGCGCACCTCGTGTTGCACGAACCACTCGGCGATATCGGCCATAAGTCCCAGCGAGAACTCGGTTGAAAAGATGCAGGTGTTCTGACCTTGGTCCTCTTTCAAGATGTCGGCCTGCACGGTGCCACGAAGATTCGACAGCACCCATGCGCGCAGTTCCTGCTCCTCTTCAGGGGTAATCGCTCGGCCGTGTTCGGACTCGAACATCTCGACTCGTTGATCGATTGCAGTGTTCAAAAACATGGCGAGCACTGCTGGTGCCGGGCCATTAATGGTCATTGACACACTGGTACTTGGATCGCAGAGATCAAACCCGGAGTACAGCACCTTCATGTCGTCGAGCGTTGCGATTGAGACGCCTGAGTTGCCGATCTTGCCGTAAATATCGGGGCGCTCGGCGGGATCAAAACCGTACAAGGTGACCGAGTCAAACGCAGTAGAAAGCCGTGTGGCGGGCAGGCCCTCTGCCAACAGGTGGAACCGCCGATTGGTTCGAGCTGCCCCACCCTCGCCCGCAAACATTCGTGCTGGGTCTTCGCCTTCTCGCTTGAAGGGAAACACACCAGCGGTGAATGGAAAGTGCCCGGGCAAATTCTCTGAGCGCAACCAGCGCAACTGCTCACCATGGTCGCTAAAGCGGGGAAGTGAAAGCTTGGGTACCAGTGTCCCCGAGAGCGACTCTCGGGTTGCCCGCTCTGGGCCAGTCAGCTTGGCTACCCGCTCAGGCCAGGCTTGCAGCAGGCTGCGGTTCGCGGGGGTCAGCTCGCCTTCGAGTTGCTGTGCGATCTGCTCGAGATCCTCGGTGGGCCGCTCTGCTTGAGCGAGTAGTTGGGCACTGCTCGCAACCTGCTGAACCTGCCTTGCCACTACCGATTGCTGTTGCGTTGCAGCGTGATAGGCGTGCACTTGTTCGACGATTTCGGCCAGATAGCGTCCACGAGAACTAGGCAAAATTTCATCGAGCCCGGTCGAGGCTCGAGTAGAAACCCGCTGTAGGGAACCACCCGGCAAATCCAATCCCTGATCGCCCAGCAGTGCCGCCACGCACTGATACAACGCTGTCACTCCATCGTCGTTGAACCGGGATGCAACGGTTCCAAATACGGGCAACTCATCGAGGGGAGTATCAAACGCCTCGCGGTTACGCATCATTTGGCGGGCAACATCACGCTGAGCATCCTCGGCCCCGCGCCGCTCAAACTTGTTGATGGCAACAACGTCGGCAAAGTCCAACATGTCGATCTTTTCGAGCTGCGAGGAGGCACCAAACTCGGGAGTCATCACGTACAGCGAGACATCCGAATACGGCAGGATCGCAGCGTCGCCTTGGCCAATGCCGGGAGTCTCCACAATCACAAGATCGGCACCCCAAGCTTTGGCGGCCAGGATGATCTGAGCGAGAGATTCGGGAACCTCGCTTTGCGTTGAACGAGTTGCAAGCGATCTGAAAAAGATCTGCTCCGAGTCAATCGCATTCATACGAATCCGATCACCGAGCAGCGCTCCGCCGCCTCGACGGCGAGTTGGGTCAATAGCTAGAACAGCAATACGAAGCTTGTCTTCTTGGTCCAGTCGGAACCTGCGTAAGAGTTCATCAGTGAGCGAAGACTTGCCCGACCCACCAGTGCCCGTGATGCCAAGAACGGGAACCTGCCGGGCAGTAGCGGCACCCTGAAGATGCGCGATTGTTGGCTCCTCAAGCACACCCAGTTCAAGGCCAGTAATGATCTGCGCAAGCGCCGTAACAGAACCCGTTTGCAGCCGTTCAAGCAACTCCGTCGCCGTGCTGCCGCCGCCCGTGCTCTGGCCGCTCCTGTCGCGCTGGAGCATTGGGTCAACGTCGCAGTCGCGAATCATGGAGTTGACCATGCCAACCAGGCCAAGTTTTTGGCCATCCTCGGGAGAGAAAATCCGAGTCACTCCGTAGGCGTGCAGTTCCGCAATCTCGTCAGCGGTGATCACGCCACCTCCGCCGCCATAGACACGCACATGAGCGCAGCCCACTTGGGCAAGGCGGTCAATCAGGTACTTGAAATACTCGATGTGACCGCCTTGATAGGAACTAATCGCGATTCCCTGCACATCCTCTTGAACAGCGGCGTTCACCAACTCATCAACGGAGCGGTTATGACCCAAGTGGATCACCTCGGCTCCCTGAGATTGCAGAATGCGACGCATGATGTTGATCGACACGTCATGGCCATCGAACAGGCTGGCAGCAGTGATAAATCGAACTGGGTTTGCCGGTATGTGCAGTTCCTCAGTCGTCATCCTCAGCCCATTTCCGTAGCAGTAAGCACTGGGCCACAGACTAGTTGCCGCCCACGCTCAATCAGTCTGCGAGCGCCCGCGCTCAATCAGTCTGCGAGCGCCCGCGCTCAATGATCCCCTGCCGACGGCGTTCCACCTCATCCAAGTCCCCGCCGCCAGCTTTGTACCATTCGCGGCCAGCGTCGGCCTCGACACCCCAGGCCTGAGCAACCGTTACGAGCGACCCCTCTGCGTACGTCTGCAATAGACGCTTCACGCCGGCGGAATCGTTGGAGCACACATCGGCGGCAAGCTTCAGGCAGAACAGCAGCAGTTCCTCGTGTGGCACCACATGGTTGACCAAGCCCCAGTCCAACGCAGTTGCAGCATCGACATAGTTACCAGTCACCGACATCTCTCGAGCGCGGCGCACGCCGATGGCCTGCGGCAACATCACCGTCAAACCCCAGGCCGGCATGATGCCAACTCGAGCATGCGTGTCAGCAAAGCCAGCCCGGTCAGAAGCCACCAAAAAATCGCAGGCAAGCGCAAGTTCTAAACCGCCAGTTACGGCAACTCCGTTGATGGCTCCGATCATCAATTTCCGATGCGGTGGGAACGGGCTAGGCAGACCAGAGTCAACTGCTATTTCGGCTTGCCCGGGTGCCGCAGAAATCTGATCAAACGCCTTCTGCAACTTGCCTGATGCCAAATCTTTCAGGTCAAGGCCTGCGCAGAAGGCCGGATCACTTCCCGTAAGAATCATCACCTGCACAGCCTCGTCAGCCTCGCAGTCACTCACTGCTTTGTAGATGTCCAACATGAGCTCAGCCGAAAGTGCGTTGCGCACCTCCGGCCGATTCAATCGGATGACGGCGACTGAGTCCGCAATTTCAACAGTGACCAAACCCGAGTTCTCTGCCTGTGAATCCATCCCAACGGGATATCACAGAACAACGGCCCGGGTCGTACATCAGGGAGCAGTTGCTACGAAGTCCTCGCACAACACGCTGGGCTCGCTACCAAATCCACAGGTTGCCCCAGTCCAGATTGCACCAGTTCTGCCGGCAGCAGTGATGTCCACATCGGTCAGGTTGGCATCTGTTAGATCGGCATCAGTCAGCGTGGAGGAGGTCAGGTTGATGCCAACTAGAACTGCTCGGTTGAGTCGTGCCCCAGCCAGGTTCGCAGTAAACAAGTCCGAGATTCGCAGAGTTGCATCACGCAGGTCAGCACTCGAAAGATCAGCCCCGGCCAGGTTCAGATTGGTCAGAACAGTGTGGCGAAGATTCGCTCCAGAGAGGTTCGCGTTATGCAGGTCGGACAGAACAACAGTTGAGCCACTCAGGTCTGCGCCAGATAGATCAGCACCCACAAGGTTCACGTTGGTCAGATTTGAGCTGTTTAGCCGAGCACCAGACAGGTCGGCGTTCTTCAAACTGGCGCCGGTTAGGTCAACGTCGCTCACGATTGCACCAGAGAGATTGACATCGGTCAATGTTGCGCCCGCAAGGTTCACGTTGAATACACGAGCCCCTGACAAGTCGACGTTGGCGAGGTCGGTATTGCTCAGATCAACATGCGAGATGGTCTGACCTGACAGGTCACATCCCTGAAGATCAACCCCGGGGCCGATCAGAGTGCAGGTCTGGTCGACGGGCACCGTGGTGGTAGTCGTCGAGGTGGTTGTGGTCGTGATTGGTTCTGCCGGCATAGATGTTGTGGTAGTCGGTGTGGGGGCAGGCGCAGCAGTGGTTGGAGGACTCTCTGACCATGCGCCAGTCGATGGAATAATCACCGTGATTGGAGTCTCAATCGCATCGCAAGATGCTCCAAACACTGCTGAAACTGACACGAGAAGGACTATTGTTGCGGCCCGGTTTCTCTTGGTATTCGCAAATCTCATGCCGTCAATATGGCAGAAGATTGCCAGAACTCAACTAGGTAAAAACCTCATCAGAACATCGCTAGGTCAGATTGGTGAGTCGCTCATTCTGATCAGAATTTTGCCGGTGTTCGCCCCCGTGAACATGGCATTAAGAGCGTCTACCGAAGCTTCCAAACCATCGAAATAATGCACCTGATAACGCAGGCGTCCGTCCTCAACCCAGGCCCGCAGGTGCTCGGCAATCTCTCCGAACCTTGGCACCTCATCAATGGCCAAGAACCCAGTCATCGTGGCGCGCTGCTGTATCAGGTTGAGGTAGTTCGCTGGCCCTGCAGGTTTGGTGGTCTCGTTGTAACCAGAGATTGCGCCGCACAGCACCACCCGAGCGTGCATGGCCAACCGGGCCATCACCGCGTCAAGTACTTCGCCGCCAACATTGTCGAAGAACACGTCAACGCGTTTCGGTGCGAGTTCACGCAAGCGGCCGAGCACATCTTCGGTCTTGTAATTGATTGCACCATCAAGGCCCAGATCGTTGACCAGCCAGTCGCATTTCGCGTCCGACCCGGCAATGCCAATCACGTTTGCACCAGCGATCTTCGCAATCTGCGCGGCAATCGTTCCGGTCGCACCAGCGGCTGCAGAGACCACCACCGTCTCACCAGGCTGAACCTTGGCGATCTCTACCATGCCGATATACGCGGTGCAGCCGGTCGAGCCGTACAGGGCCAAAAAGGCGGCAACGTCGAACTCGGGGTCGGCTGCCGACAAGTGCGTGGTGAAGAAGTCATCACGCACGATAGAGAATTCCTCCCAGCCCGCCAACGTCGTCACCACATCTCCGACCTGGTACGCATCACAGTTCGAGGCAACTATGCGCCCAGCGGAGGAGCACCGCACCGGCTCGCCAATGGCAACTGGCGGCAAGTACCCCTTGTTCGGGCTCAGCCAGGATCGAACGGTTGCATCAACGCCGAGCACTTCGTTATGCAACAGCGCCTCACCCTCTGCCAATTCATAAAGAGGAACCTGCACGAGTTCAACATCATCCCAAGACAGCAATCCTTCGGGCCGGTGAAGCAAGACCACCTGGTTCATCACAGGGGGCAGGTTCACAGCAGGCGTTTGTGCGGGAGTTGGCGGGGCAGGATTCTCGGCAGACATGGCCCTTACCGTAGCCACAGTTGTGCTCACGGTAATCGCTCAATTCCGATGACGCAGTTGCCGCATAGAATCACTGCCTGCTTCACAAATACTTCCGTGCAGCAGCATCCCGCCTTCGTAGCTCAGGGGATAGAGCAACCGCCTCCTAAGCGGTAGGTCGACGGTTCGAATCCGTCCGAGGGCACAACACAATCTTTAGCGAAACGCTGGGAGAACCCAGTAGATACGGTGATTTTAGGGCCTGAACGATTGTTTGCCTGCGTTTTCAAAGACCGTGGACTTGGTCGTCTTGGGTCACTCTGAGCCACTAATCGTGGGATGAGCGTGGGATGAGCGTGGGATATCGGCGACCCGAGCGGGTGCACTGGTCGGTTCTTGGTAACGGCTGATCGTTTCATCTTGATCTCCTGAGATGGGGGCTCGGTTGCGGGCACTGCTACTTGGTCTGTGACCAGCGTAGAACGCGGCACCGACACTCGGTCGGGGAAGACGGCATTTCGGTGCTTGCCGCGCTTTAGTCCACATGGCCCACCAAGATCCGCAGGCACCACTTTGCCTCCCTGTCTCAGGGAGCAGATGTTACTTGCGACACGGAAAAACAAAATCGAAGCATCCGAGGCGTAGCCCAGCATCTTAGCGACAGGTCCTGAGCCCAAATCGGCATGGCCATAAGGTGCTCTGTGTGTCAGTCTTAAGTTCCTAGCGTGGGAGAGGAACCCCGACATGAGACGTGTACACGCCCTCGGCTTTGCTGGTTTGCTTGCTTGCGCGTTGCTGGTTGCGGCGTGTGTACCTGCGCCATCTCGACCTACAAAGCCGCTCCTAGACGTAGTGCAGATAGCTGCCGGTGCCGAGCATTCGTGTGCACTGTTGTCTGATGGCACAGCAAAATGTTGGGGCTTGAACTACAACGGTCAGCTCGGCGACGGGACACGGGTCCAGCGCCTCGCCGCGACTCCCGTCTTGGGCCTTTCCGACGCCATCCAAATTGTTGTCAGCGTTGGTCATACCTGCGCACTCTTGTCTGACGGGACCGCAAAATGTTGGGGCTTGGACACCTTCGGTCTCGACACCTTCGGAATCGTGCCAACGACAGTTCCTGACTTAGCCGACGCTACTCAGATCACGACCAGTGAGAGGTACTCGTGCGCACTGGTATCTGACGGCACAGCCAAATGTTGGGGTTTCAACCTGACTACTCTGCCTGGCTATCCAGATCCGCTGGGTTCTCAACCAGTTGTCTTTCCCATCGAGGGTCTGACTGATGCGGTTCAAATCACTGCGGGTAGCAACCACACCTGTGCATTGATCGCAGACGGCACGGCTCGGTGCTGGGGTGTCAATGTCGCTGGTCGTCTGGGCGACGGCACCAAAATTAACTCCTTGACCCCAGTGCAGGTTTTGGGGTTAGAAGGTGCTGTGCAGATCTCGGCTGGGGAAGGTCACACCTGTGCGGTCTTGGAGGACGGATCTGCTAAATGCTGGGGAGAAGGCGACATGGGTCAACTCGGTGATGGCACCCTGGTCGATAAGATGCAACCCACTCAGGTGCTAAGTCTTGAAGGTGTAACTCAAATCTCGGCAAGCTTATGGAATACCTGCGCGTTACTTCAGAGCGGTTCAGTGAAATGCTGGGGATACAACGCGGAGGGCCAAATTGGCGACGGAACTCTTACCGACAAGCTCCTACCCACTGAAGTCTTTGGGCTTGAAGGCGTCACCGGAATCTCTACCGGTGAAGCCAGTCCCTGTGCGCTGCTCCCCGACGAGACAGCGAGGTGCTGGGGCCGAAACGGTGACGGCCAACTCGGAGACGGAACCGTCGTGAACAAGCTCATTCCGACACAAGTGCGGAGCTATTTCTGATCCTGCCCCCCATTGCGAAGAACACGACTCGGCGGTCCCACTCCGCAGCAAGAACGCGAGATACCAGCACCGTCATGGATCACTCCGCCATTACTGAGTGTGTCCCTATCCAAGTAGTTGGGCGGACGCTGACGGGGGGCCGATACTGTTGGACGTGGCACACAACCCTCACGAGCTCCCTGCCGATCTGCCCGCACCAGTCGACGACGGTGCTTGCCAGCACCTTGTCGGAACAGCGCTCCCGCACCTGCGCCTCGAATCGACGGCGGGGACCTGGTTGAACACCTCTTCCCTGGCAGCCGGCAGATCCGTGGTCTTCGTCTATCCGAAGACGGGGATTCCCGGTGTGGAACCGCCGTCAGGATGGGACCGCATCCCCGGAGCACGGGGCTGCACACCCCAGACATGCGCCTACCGCGACGACTACTCGGCGTTCCAGCAACTGGGAGTAGAAGTGTTCGGTCTCAGCGCACAGACCAACTCCGAACAGCGTGAGTTCGCCGAGCGGGAGCACGTGCCGTTCCCACTGCTCAGCGACCCAGCCCTCGAACTCGCCGCTGCACTCCACCTTCCCACGTTCGTCGTCGAGGACCTCGTCCTGTACCGCCGCGTCACGCTGGTGGTGAACTCCGGTCGGATCGTCTACGTCCGCTACCCGGTCTTTCCGCCGGACTCGGACGCCGACGCCACTCTTGCCTGGTTGAGAGCGGAGCGGGCCTGAGGGCGTGGAGACGAACGTGTCGAGGGCCGCTGCCTACTGACTACGGAGGGTGAGCATCAGGCATGCGACCTGAAGCCACCCCGACGCTGACGCAGTCGTGTTCTCGAAGCTCTTTGCCAGCCGTCGCGCCCGTCCGATGCGCCCATGCGCCCATGCGCGACCTCGACCCGCCATGCGTGACGGATGGGTCGGAACACCCGGCGTCCGTCGTCATCGAGCTGGGGCTCGTCCCAACCAACCCGCCGCACCTCGGCACCGACCGCTGCCCCCAAGGCGCTGTGCTGCACGCTGGGTGACGCCACGGTCGACGAGCACCAACTCGAGGCGCTCCGTCGTTCCCCACCATCCGGCCTCGTTGAGCACCGCAGCGGTCGCCTCGTTGTCATGGGTGGACGCGGGCACGACCGTGGCAGCTACCGGTAGGCCGGTCACGTCCACAGCCACCACCCGCTTCGCACCCTTCACGGACCCGAACTTGCCGCCCCGGTCATGGAACGTGACCCCGCCCGAGGAGGCGCCGCGTGCCATGTGGGAATCCACGACCAGCATCGACGGGTTCTCCACGCGACCGGCCTCGACCCGGCGGTGTCGGTGCAGCTCTGCGAGCAGCCACGACCAGGTCCCGTTGGCGGTCCAGCGGCGGAACTGCGACCAGACCCTCGTCCACGGACCAAACTCGGCGGGCAGCATCCTCCACTGACACCCGGTCTTCGACACATAGAAGATGGCGTCCACGACCATCCGCAGATCGTCACCGTGGCGACGTCCTCGCTTGCCGACGTGACGCAGGTAGGGCTCGAGGAGCTCCCACTCGTCGTCGGTCATGTCACTCGAGTAGGCCACGCCCCGATGATCGACGTGCGGCCGACCGAACTTGAGCTCGAATAGGGACACACCCAGTTAGTGCCGACTTGCGTCGCAGCGAGCAGATCGGCGATGAAGGGCCGAGGGTTTCGAGTACCCAGACCTAAACCGTGCGTGTCTGCTCACAATTTGGCTACCCAACAGAAAGACGCAGGAAAGTAATGCACGAGTACTTGTTTCATAGGAGCCAACACTGTCCAACGCCTGACACTCCGCCGGAGTGGTTAGCCGACGATGTGTTCTTCCATCAGTGGACAATTCGCCAGCACCCTTTCAACGAGATTGAGTCCGGGGATCGCCTGTGGTGGGCTGACAAGGAGTCTCGAGAGGTCCGCTGGGAACTGCGTGTCGTTGAAGTGCTGAAACAACAGTTCAACTCTCCCCCAGAGGCATTGAACCTCCTTCGCCGTGGTTACGGCTTGATTCCTGACCATCTCAACTCCTATTTCGATGCAGCACCGCAGAGCGGTTGGCTACTTGCTTTCGCCATTGAAGTGATGCAGCCGATCAGGGGTGTCAGCCTTCCAGTGGGTCAACGTCTCGGACGCAATGGCCTGCGAACTATGACTCCGGAGTTGCGAACACAACTCGAGTTAGTAGGTCTTCCCGCACCTGCAACGGTGCCGCTAACCCATCCGCCGGCCGCCATGAACGCTCAGGCCGTAACAGCGATTTTCGTACCTAACCCGAACCGCCATATTCCCTCTTCGATCAAGGCCGAGGTCTGGGATCTTTCCGGTGCTATCTGCCAAGAATGCAACAAGCGGGTCGATCGAAATGAGATTCACTTCGACCATTACATTCCGTTCTCAAGAGGGGGTCTGTCTACTTCTGGCAACCTGCGCGTCCTGT
>CAMDLX010000045.1 GCA_945901935.1 Bifidobacterium breve
ATCTCGTTGCCATCAACTGTGATGCCTGAGCTTCCGCCCTTGGCATAGGCGCACCAATCAATCGCGTCGTGAATCTTGTTTCCACGAATATGCCCCTCATGAACAGCTACAAAATCGATTGCATTGTCCTCGGCTCCGCCAATGTCTGAGTCTTCAATGTAGATATGGTCAGACTGATTCACCTTGATGGTTTCGTGGGCGCCCGTGCCACCCCAAAGCCGACTATTGCGAATCAGCACATAACTGCACTGCTCGCAGTGAAAGTTGTCTCCACTGCGGTCAATTTCTAGGTCAATCAGATACAGGTGGCGCGTCGAGAACACATTGAGATCCCCCGTCAAGCGAGCAGTGCCTCTGCCTTGAGCCGCTTGGATGATGACCGGCGACTGACTTGTGCCCCAGCGGTACTCCATATAGTTCGGCAGGAGGGCTGCAGAATAGGTACCGGGTTGCAACAAGATTCGGTACCCCTGCGTGAGCGTTGTTGATGCCGGTACTCGCCTCCATGCCTCGCTCACAGATCGCAGAGCCTGATCAGCGGATGCACCACTTGCTGAATCATTGCCAGTACTCGGATTCACCCAGAGACTGATCAGGGCTGCGTTGCTCAGGACAAACCGACCTGAGGCTGCATCAACAGGAGAGGGAGCAGCAGTTGTTGGCGGCTGGGTTGCGGGTGGTTGGGTTGCTGGTGGCTGGGTAGCAGGTGGCTGGGTAGCAGGTGGCTGGGCCTGTTGCGGTGGGCCTGGACTCGATGTGCATGAGAACCCAAGCACCGCAGTCACCCCGAGCAGTGCCAACAGCAGGGTCTCTGAGCGACTTTTTCGCACAGGTTTCAAATCTCGCATCCTGACCAGTCCGATCCTCATCTCAGCATTTTGAGTATCGACGGCTAGCGCGAAAATCTGAAGGAGCAGAAATAGGCAGATGTTTCAGGTCAGGCGTTCTTGGGAAGCTCCGAGAACGGAACCCCCTTGGTGTCTCCGGGTTCTTTGCCGAGTCCGAGCACGCGCTCGCCAATGATGTTCTTCTGAATCTGGTCGGTACCGCCGTAAATCGGCGGCGCTTGTGCCCAGAGCGCAATGCTCGTCACAATCTGTCCGAATGGGTTGCCGGTGGCCTCATCATTGGCTGCGCGATCTTCGTCACGGTAGGCATGCAGCATTCCGGCAGGACCGATGATACGCAGTCCGATATCTCGCGTCAGACGCATGATGTCGCTCATCGCTAGCTTGGAAAGGTTGCCAAACCCTGGGATGTCCTGGCCGGCCTTCTTTGCAGCTTTGAGGCGCAGGTTATTGAACTTGCCCAGTTCGCCCAAAGTATGCAGCTTCATCAGATCTTGGCGGATGGTGGGATCTTGAATCGTTCCGTTGCCCTTTGCTAGGTCGATCATGAGTTTCGCTCCACCGCCGCCAAGCGGGCTGGCGCTCGCACCCGAAGCAGCTGTGCGCTTCTTCTTGGGTGCGGACGCAAAATCTCCGGCCCGTTTGGTGAGGAAGCCACCAATGGTTCCCGGCGTTGCCGCTCCGCCGCCGGCCGATCCGCCACCGCTGCCCAAACCTGAGCGCTCATGCATGAGCGTGGTATTCGCTACCGCCCATCCGTTGCCACGGCCTCCGATGATTGCGTCGTTCCCGACGTGAGCATCAGAAAGAAACACTTCGTTAAACAGTGCATGGCCGGTCATCTCGACCAGCGGCCGAACGTCAACCTCGCTCTGATGCATATCCATGGCAAACCAGGTGATGCCCTGATGCTTTGGTTGTTCTGGATCGGTTCTTGCAATCAGCATGCCAAGATCGGCAACTGACCCGAATGAGGTCCAAACCTTCTGTCCATTAATCGTCCACTGATCACCGTCGAGGTCTGCTTTACATGTCAGACCCGCAAGATCAGAGCCTGCGCCTGGCTCGCTGAAGAGCTGACACCAAGCCTTTGTTCCTGTCACGATGTCTCGCACGTACAGGTCAATCTGTTCCTGCGTTCCGTGGGTGGCAATTGTTGGTGCAGCAAGCAGAAGACCAAGGCCGCCTGGCGCGCCGAGGGCACCAAAGTCTGTTATCTCGTTTTGCACACGGACAGAGTCATTGCGAGACAGCGCCTTGCCGTAAGCATGAGTAGGCAATCCGGGAGCTGACCATCCAGCTAGGCCGAGCAGCTGCCACCACTGTTCAACCGTCAGCTCTGGGTCCCAATTCTCGCTCAGCCAAGTTCGGAGTTCATCCACTAGCTCATCCTGCGCTGCTCCAGCGTTGGTAGGTACAGCATTGGTAGGTACAGCTTCGGTCGTATCACTCACTGGATGCCTCTTCTCGTCAATTGCTGACTAGTTCTATCTATAAGAATGACCCGGCGCTTCCGTTTGGGCAAGAAACAGCTGAGACAGCCCGAGTCTTGAACCCCGACAGCTGCCGAGAATACCGCGGCCGAGAATACTGAAATAAAACCGTGTTAGGACGAATCGCCTGAGCGCTCACTATACGCACCAGCCCGGTTGGCAGATTGAACTCCTGCAAAAAGGCGCTCCCGCCAAGGGCATTTGGGCAATGATTAGCCGCTATGTCTGACCCTTCTGCCCCGCCATCGAATATGAGCAGCCAAACCGAGGATCAGCCTCACACGCCGATCACCAAGTGGCTGTTCCTAGTTGGCGGAGTCATCCTGACTGCCGGGTTGCTCTTTGGCTATGACCAAGGGGTCATCTCGGGCGCCCTGGTCGGAATCGAAAAGTCCTTCACGGTCTCCACCTTTATGGTGGAAATCATTACCAGCTGGGTGACGCTCGGCGCACTAGTTGGTGCTCTCGTAGCGGGCGTTTTATCGGACAAGGTCGGCCGAAAAAAGGCCGTGCTTCTTGCAGCAGTGCTGTTCACATTCGGAGCACTTGTCGAGGCCTTCGCACCGGGAGCTTGGGTGTTGGTAGCCGGCAGACTCATCGTTGGATTCGGCGTGGGCGTGGCCTCCGTTGCTGCCCCCTTGTATGCAGCAGAAATGGCTCCCACTCGCCTTCGCGGACGGTTTGTTTCTGGCTACCAGTTCGGCATCACGTTTGGAATCTTTCTTGCGTACTTGATCGATGAGCTTCTCTCGAGCGGAGATCGCTGGCGCCTGATGCTGGGTATTTCGGCTGTGCCCGCTGTGCTGCTGATCGTGCTAATTCTGCCCTCGAGTGATACCCCTAGATGGTTCTTAACAAAGGGCCGACGCGCCGATGCCGAATCCGCTCTTGAACGAATCCGGCCAGATGACACTGCCCAAGCCATGGCGGAACTCGAAGCGAGCGTGGAGGGTGAAACGGAACAGGCAGGCTGGGCCGAAGTCTTTAGCCGAACCTGGCGACGCCCACTCACCATTGGAATCGGGCTTGCAGTCTTTCAACAAGTCACTGGCATCAACGCAATCATCTATTACGCCAACAAGATCTTTGCCGCAGCCGGGTTCATTACTCCGCAAGGCCAAACTGCTGCGACTACGTGGGCCATTGGCGCAGTCAATGTCTTGGCCACGCTGATTGCAGTTGCATTCGTAGACAAACTTGGACGTAAGCCGCTGCTCTTGGCTGGGCTCGTGGGCATGTCGGTCAGCCTGGCAGTGGTTGGAGTTTGTTTCTGGTTCATCAATCGGAGCGGCCCGACCACTACGGGCGGCCCGAGCGATGCCGGGCTGATCACCCTGGTTGCGCTCGTGGTCTACATCGCGTCATTCGCGTTCTCGCTCGGACCTGTGGTCTGGACCGTGATTAACGAAATCTTCCCGAGGAACATTCGTGGCAGGGGTGTGTCCATTGCAACTGCCGCCAACTGGGGCAGCGCTTGGCTGGTCAGTCAGTTCTTCTTGAGCTTGGTCGACACCATTGGCGAGTCGGGCACCTTCATGTTGTTTGCAGCGCTCAGCGTGGTTGCCTTCATCTGGATCTTGAAGGTCTTGCCCGAGACTCGCGGCCGCTCACTCGAAGACATCGAGCAGATGTGGCTGGACGAACCGGGTCAGGCAGCGAGTCCGGCTAGCTGAGCGAGTAAGTCAACTGACCGGAGCCGCGCCTCAAGAGTCGGCGAGGAGTGAGCAACGATCAACTCATCTGCGTGAGCATGCTTGGCAAAATCTTGTAGGTACTCCCCCACTTGCGGGGGTGACCCGCATGCCGTGTAGCGCATCATGGATGTGATCTGTCGGCCCTGAGGCGATGCAATCAAGGCGTCGGCATCTTCATCGCTCAGCTCCAGATCCGGCACAAGAAAACGAGCAACTCGAAGTCTGGTCGCCTGCAGAAGCTGTTCTGCTGCGGCAGATTCTGTGTCGGCAACAACCACATTGACTGCGGCGATCACGTGGGGGGCGCCGAGTTGAGCAGAAGGCTGAAACTCGTCTCGGTAGATAGCAACGGCTTGCAGTAGCGCCGCTGGAGCAAAGTGCGAGGCGAACGCAAAGGGAAGCCCGAGTGCCGCTGCGAGACGAGCACCAAACAACGATGAGCCCAGAATGTAGAGCGGCACGTTCGTTCCCTGGCCGGGCGTTGCCGCAACCCCTTCAACGATGCTGTGCTCGCTCAGGAATCCCTGCAACTCGAGAACATCTTGCGGGAATCGCTCGGATGCTCTGGCATCTGCGCGCATGGCACGCGCTGCGGCTTGGTCACTGCCCGGCGCACGGCCGAGGCCAAGATCAATACGTCCAGGATGCAGCGTTGCCAGCGTGCCGAACTGCTCTGCGATGCTGAGCGGCGAGTGATTCGGAAGCATCACCCCTCCAGCGCCAAGACGGATTCGATTTGTCTGCGTTGCAACATGGGCAATCAGAACGCTTGGCGCCGAGGAACCAACCACCGACATGTTGTGATGCTCGGCATACCAAACTCGCTCGTAGCCGCAGGCTTCTGCTCGCTGAGCGAGGGCGACGCTACCCTCGAAGGCTTCTCGCGCTGACTCGCCCCGACCAATAATCGCAAGGTCAAGAATCGAGAGCGGCAACGAGATGGTCAGAGGCACAGGCTCAGTCTGCCAGCAGCGACGACATTAGAAATCCTGCGGGGTCGGGCGCATCAGTATCTCGTTGAGAGCGATTCGACGATTTCGAGTCACAACATAGGAAATCGTGTCGGCAATGTCCTCGGCACGCAGTGGTTCGATACCCGCAAAGCGCTGCTTGAGCGCCTCTTGCGCAGCTGGGCTCAGGTGAGTCTTGAGTTCGGTGTCGACCACGCCTGGCTCAATCAGCGTCACTCGAACAAAGCGACTCGTCACTTCTTGCCGAAGCGACTCGCTAAACGCTCCGATGCCGTGTTTCACCAAGTTGTACACGCCCGAACCGACACGAGGAATTCGGCCGGCTGTGGAGCTCAGGTTCACGATGTCGGCCACTTGCCGCTCGGATTCCTGTGCAGATTTCAGCAGGTGTGGAAGCGCTGCGTGGGTGCATGCCAACAGGCCATCGACGTTGACTCCGATCATGCGTTCCCAGTCTTCGGGGTTGGCATTCTCGATTGGTCCCAGCAGCATGACCCCAGCGTTATTGACCAAGGTATCGAGTCGACCGAATTGCTGCACGGTTTGAGCAACGGCCTCGGCGGATTGTTCCCGATCCGCCACATCGCATTCGATTGACAGCGCTCGCCCGCCCGCGGACTCAATCTTTTCAGCAAGAGCCTTGAGTCGGTCGATCCGGCGAGCAACCAGCACAACTGTTGCCCCCTCTGCGGACAACCGCAATGCAGTCGCCTCACCAATCCCGCTGCTAGCGCCGGTTACGAGCGCAACTGTTTCATCAAGTCGTTCAGTAGTCATCAAATCTCCTCATCGGTCGCCACTTTCTAGTTGCCTGTGCGGGCAGGAGCGAACTGTCGGAGCTAGGCGCCAAGAGAGGCGTTGCACTTCAGGACAGACTCCACAGCCGTGGCCGCAAACTTTGCATGCCACTCAGCACTCACAGGAAATGCTGTGATGTAACGCTCCGGTCCAGCATCAACGCTGAGGGAATGCACCAGCAGGACTTGATCGCCGTCACTCGCTTGCCCATCCGTCAGGTCGGCTCGGCGCAGAACCCGGGTGCGAGCTGTCCATTTCTTCCCTGAGCTCGACACCCCGCTAGCAACTTTTTCAGCGCGCACATCCACCGCACGGGATTCTTTGCCTTTAGTTCACCCAGCGCTACTCGCAACCTTGGCGGGCAACTGACTGCATAACTCATCCAATCAGTTGGCGATACGATGTGAAATTCAACCCAGAGTGGGATCTCTGAAAGGCGGAGCGTCAGTGCGGAAACATGGTTCAGTTGTGGTCGTTCTCGTGGCGATAGGTGCGTTTGCTCTCGGTTCCTGCAGCAGCGGCGATGGCGACAGCGCCGCAAGCTCTACTACTGACAAACCGACCACCACCGTGAGCCGTGAAGCAGCGGCTTCGGCCACAAATGTTGCAGCCGTTTGCGATCAAGCTAACCCTGGGCAGGATCTGCACGGATGCGACCTGACGAACGCAGCTTTGACGTACCGGGATCTGACCGGAGCCAACCTGACCGGCGCCAACCTCACTGGTGCTCGCTTAGACAATGCGACCCTGACCGACGCAGACCTGACCGACGCAGACATGACAGGCGCGACCCTGACCGGCGTCCGTTCAGGAGGAATCATTGGGGCACCTACGGTGTTGCCTTCGGGCTATCAGATCACCAGCGGCTACCTCATCGGGGCCGGTGTCAACCTGACTGGTACCAACCTGACTGATTTCAACTTACCCGGCGTCAATCTGAGCGGCGCTGACCTGCACAATGCCAACCTGACCACCCTCAACTTTACAAATGCCATTCTGACGGGCGCCGACCTAGGAGGCACGACCCTGAGTGGCGTCATCTGGTCAAATACGACGTGTCCGAATGGTGTTGTGCAAGATACGGAATGCCCACGCACAGCAAGAGGCTGACCCACATAGCGAACAATTCGGCCTCGATTGAACGCTCCAACGCTTCACACATTTACGAGCAACTCCTCTGGACTCCTCAATAGTCTCTCCGTACCTCTTTTTCATCATCATGGCGCCAGTAGCGCGTTGACTCATCTGTTACCTCCGCACAGAGGGGATCGTTGCCTCATCTAGAAATCTCCGCGTTGGGGGGGGGTTGGGGTGGTTTTTTCTACGCCTGATCTATGGAGCTATCGATGAGTCAACGCAAAGCGGTCACGTTGAAAAAGGCGGCGGTGTATCGGGCAGGTGATCGGGCCACGAAGATGCGGATTCTTGCTGAGCTCGTCGCGTTCGGCTTTGGCGCCGGTAAGCGACGGTATCCGTAGCTTACCGGCGCCAATGATTGAGGGGGTAGGGGCCGCCCGCTTGGACTCGCCCACCACTTGGACTCGCCAGCGACTCGCGTTCGCCTACGCTCAGCTCGAGTTCTTACTCCGTCAGCGGGCTGGCTTAGCCGAGGTGAGAATCACAGTCTTTACAGGTCCCGCACGCTTTACAGATCCTGTACGAACAGATCCTCAAGCTCTGATGCGGCGAACACCGGCAGCACTCCTGCTTCGTCGCGGTCTGGAAGCGCTGAGCCGATCGCCTGATCCATGGCCCCTGCGAGCACGGCAACTCTCTCGATCGCAGTTTGAGTGGTTCCGCGGTCGATCAGTTGCTTCCACCGATTCATCTCTGGCGCGTTCGAGGCCAGAGCCGTCACCCGGTTGTACAGGTCGAAGTAATCGCGCCGCATCGTGGTGTCGAGCTCGTCGATTCTTCGTATCGCCGCTGCGGCCTCGCCGTCTGCTGCCAGCACCGCCGCTGTCGCCGCCGTTACTCGTGCACGCGTAATCATTGATTGGGTGAACACGACCAGCTCGTCGATAACACCTTGATCCTCGTCCACGATCTGCTCCGCCGTTCGACCAGCCCAGGCCGAGGTCTTACCGGTCTTCACTTCGTGGGCAGTTTGACGCTCCTCAAGCTGGCGCTTGTAACGCTCGACGTAACGCCGGCGAGACCAGTACAGGGCATCGATGCGTGCCTGTACCGCAGCGAGTTCCAGCTTCAGTTGCTCAGGGATCGAACCTCCCGAGAGGTCTTCTGCCAGCATGTCCATCAGCCGATCGGCTGACTCAAGTGTTCCTAAGTCATCATCTCGAAGCCGAGTCTCGAGGCGGTCAAGCGAGCCCTGTAACTGCCCGAAGGTCTGCTCAAGCCATCGCTGATGGGCCATCGACGCAGCGATGCCAGCACCCACAACTAACACGATCGGCAGCGCCGCAATGGCAACCGAGGCAATGGTTGCCGTTGCTGCAACACCACCTGCAGCAGCCGCGCCGCCCGCCACGGCCGCCCCGCTCACAGCTGCTGCTCCCGCCGTGGCGGCCACTGCATCTGGGGCTGCCACTGCGGCCGTCTGGACAATTTTCCCGGAGTTGTTGATCGCCGTCGGCAAGGTGCCTCGTGCCGACTGCATCATCCTGAGCGATCCGCTGTTGATGCCCTTTTGCACGCTCGGCGAGAACACCACCCGGTAACCGACCTCCGCTGTCTGCTGAAAGGTTCCTGGTGCATGCGACATTGACGCGCGAAACATCTGAGCCAGCCCCGGCAAGGCCTCGGTAAAGGACCGGGCGACAACTGCGGCTGTTGCCGAACCTGTCGAGGTCTCGACGGCGTGATCTAAGTGCACTCGCTCAAAGCGCATCATCCATTCGCCAGTTGCCGGGTCGATGAGTTCGACATTTCCGCCTGACTCGGTCGGTTCAAGGCCAGCAAGATCGTCGGCGCTAAACCCGCGCTCACTCATTGAAGTCATTGCGCCGACTGTACCGGCTGGGTCAGACAGTGAGCAGCAGCGGCTCTGCGCTACCGACCTGACTGAGCGCTACACCCGAGGGTGGCTGCTCGCACATCCCTACGACCCGATTGAACCGCTAGCGATAACTGACCTCAGGTCGGCGCAGTTACCCTGATCCCATTCTGCTCAGCCGCCTGAGCGAGTCGCTCGTCGTAGGTCACCATGCCTTCGAGATCATCGCCCAGGTCGAGTGCCGCTGCGACGTGAATCGCGTCGAGAGTCCGCAAAATAGCCGGATCAAGACGACCTGCTGCTTCAAAAACAGCTGTAGTGACGTCAGTGATGGTGACCAGGTCAAGCACCATCCGGGCTTGAACTAACAAGTCAGGCGCAACCCGACGAACGGCCCGCAGCAACTCGGTTCGAGCAAGGTCGCAGGTGACCGGGTCTCGTGGTGTCTCGGCGAGCCAATCCCGAAGGCCGTCGGTCTCAGGTTCGCGTACCACGAGCTTCACGAGCGCAGAGGTGTCGATATAGAAGGCCAACTTAGTAACGCTCGGCGTTGCGCATCTCTAACAACGCTGCAGTCACTGCGAGGTCCGAAGTGGGAACTGGAATCTCGGTGATGTCATACCGACCGACGCGCGCTCGACCCAGATCGATCAGCGACTGCAAGCGAGAGGCCGGAATGGCAGTGAGCTGAGCCACCGGTCGACCCCTGTCAGTGATCGTCACGGTCTCGCCTGCTACGGCCTCTGCGACCACTGCTGACGCGTTTTGCTTGAGTGCTCGAATCCCAACGGTAGACATGTGCTTCATTGTAGCACTTTCATCGCTGGTCCAGTATCTCAGCCCGCTAACGCCCCCTTTGGCGCCCGCCCAGCCCATTGGCGCCGGTAAGCGACGGAATCCGTAGGTTACCGGCGCCGATGACTCGGGTTGCGGCTTGAACTACTGAAGGAACTGATCAGCCCGCCCGCTGATTGGTGTCGGAGTGCGGACTTGAACTCTCCTAAGCGGCGTATTGGCGACTAGTGAATAGTGCCAAAAACCGTCTAGATATCAAGGGTTTGGAGCAAGTGCCATGATGTGCCGTATTGCCCCGTGCTAACGGATTATGGGGCCGATGTTAGCAAAATGTTAGCAAATTGTTAGCAAGCCCAAGCCATGGATAGACCGAACTTTGGGACCCCCCACCTTTAAGATCGCTTGACATTCGGTACCCCTCCTAGCGTCCAAAAATCGGGGGGAACTTTCAACGTCGAAGCTGAAAGTAGTGCGCAGCGCATCAGCTCCAGAGCTTGAGCTCCAACGTACTGCGCACCAGCTCGGACTCATTGGTCAGGTAACTTTAGAGAGTGCGAGGGCATTCTGTTGATTGCACAAGACGGTTCGGACAGGCTGCAGGTTCTTGGTGGGTCTGCACCGCACGCACAAGCGATCAGTGCACAGGACTAGCCTCGCGGAGCTTCCTATCGCCCCGATATCGTGCTGGGGCATTCGCTCCGTCGCTCGAAGTCCAGGTCAGCCTGTTAGGTCAGGCGGCTATGGCCTGATCCTCGACACCGTCCCGTAGGACTCGGTGACCCAGATGTTGGTTCCGTCCGACGCCACATCGCGCAAGCTGCCGCCGACGTTGATTGTGGTAGTTACGGTCTTCGTGACCGGATCGATCCTAGATAGGATGCCGGATTTGTAATCCACGACCCAAATGTTTGTGCCATCAGAAGCCAAAGCATAAGTCCCGTCGCCGACGGCGATAGCGGCGGTCACGGTATTCGTGGCCGGATCAATTCTCAAGACATTGCCGAGGC
Source organism: Bifidobacterium breve (assembly GCA_945901935.1). Taxonomy (GTDB): domain Bacteria; phylum Actinomycetota; class Acidimicrobiia; order Acidimicrobiales; family Microtrichaceae; genus IMCC26207. The sequence goes on from CAMDLX010000045.1 coordinate 10,560, forward strand.
CGTAGGTGGCGGTGTTGGTGACCCAGATGTTGGTTCCGTCCGACGCCACACCCCAGACAGTGCCGCCCACGGAGACGGTTGCAGTCACGGTGTTTGTGACCGGGTCAATTTTCGATACCGTGCCGAAGAAGAAGTTGGTGACCCAGATGTTGGTTCCGTCTGATGCCAGACCGACCGGACGGCCGGGGACGAGGACGGTCGCGATCACGGTATTTGTAACGGGATCGATTTTCGACACGGTGCCCGAGTTCATATTGGTGACCCAGATGTTCGTTCCGTCCGACGCCACATCGCCCGGTTGATCGCCGACGGTGATTGTGGCAGTTACGGTATTTGTAACGGGATCGATTTTCGACACGGTGCCCGAGTTCATATTGGTGACCCAGATGTTCGTTCCGTCCGAAGCCAGTGCATTAGGGTAAATGCCGACGGCGATGGCGGCGATCACGGTATTTGTAACGGGATCGATTTTCGATACGGTGCCGAAGAACCAGTTGGTGACCCAGATGCTGGTTCCGTCCGACGCCACACCGCCTGCCCCGCCGTCGACGGTGATAGTGGCGGTCACTGCGCCCGGCAACGGAACCGTTGTCGTCGAAGTTGTGGGAGGGATCGAACTAGTAGTGGTCGTGGAACTGCCAGGCGGCACGACTGCGGGTGCGCACGCGGCGACTAGAAGCCCACAAGCAAAAACGGCAACGATCAAAAGGCCACTTACACGGCGCATACCGGATTCCTCTCCCAAAGATTTCTCATCATGGTGACACACAGAGTTGCTAATCACCACAAAACACTTTGCAAACCTCGCACCAACTGATAGCCGGGGTTGTGCAGTTCGATGCGTTAACCAGTTCGGTCGGGGCACTCTAACGATTCGGCGGTAATCCTTCTGGTGGGTTTTGACGTGCGAAGGAGCAGTCACCCTGGGAGGAAGGCCAACAGGCCTCCAAAACCCGATGGGGCATTCATAACGAACGTTGGTATCCCAGGGCCGTCCGTGTCGACTAGCCAGATGTACATATCTGGCCGCTCTCCCCAATTGCCCGACCATGGGCCCAAAGTGAGGAAAAGGATCTGCTCGCCAGTAGGGGAAATACTCGCAGGAGAAGCCGAGGGCAGTACTGCGCTGAGCCAGACCCTCCCTGTTTCAGCGTCAACGTACCCAACTTGGGATCCGAGTCCCGGGGTTTGGCATGTAAGGCCAATTCTCCCAGCCCGGAACGAACCTGGACCAACGCCGCATGTGCGTCCGATGTTTCCGTCGAGGGCAAAGAATCGGTCTCGGGACGCATCGGCTCCGACTACAACGAGTTCGCTACCGTGCCCCGCCACTGCTCCTGGCACCAGATAGGCCGCAGCATCACCGTCGTCAGACAGGACAGGCGAGGAACTCGCTCCAGCAAGAACATTCACCGTGCGGATCAAGCTCGCATCGAGGGAGTCTCGGAAATCGATGTAGCGGGCGAGCACCTGATCTGTGTTGCGGACCACAGCGGTTAAAAATATCGTCGAGCCATCCTCCGAGATTGATGAGTACGGGCAAGACCCATCCGAGGCTCTCGGCGTCGTAAATGAGGCAATCTGAGTAGTGAATGAGTCGAGTGGCGGCGCTATCCACCTGAAGAGGTCCGACATCACGTTCACGCAATCCGCAGCATCTGCTTGAAGTACCAATCGGTCGGCTCGCAGATTTCCGATGCCCAGAATCTCAGGTTGCGAGTATGGCGTCGTCTCGCTCCGCTCCCAGGCTGGACTGAAAGCAAACTCAGCGATGCCAATCGGCAGAAGCGCTCCTGGGTCGTACTGCACATACGCATCGGATGGGAGGACCGGATCAAACGCCCTTGCCCCAGAAACTATAAAAGACGAACGAGCCGGGTTAGCTGCGATTGGCTCGTAATAGTTGTTCAGTGGCGATCGGCCTGCAACGTAACCAGACAGTTCAGCCGTTCGTGTTCCCAAGGACCCTGCCACGGTAACTTTCACGAACCAGAGACCGGCCTGCTCAGGGGTACCAATCAGTGAATTGCCAACTAGCGCAACGCCCAGCGGCAACCCTCCAGCAGTGACACCCTCCGCTGATGTCACCGGCCCAACTTGAAAGCTAGGAGTCGAACCTGTTCCAGCAGCCCAAAGGCGCAGGTTCACCGGAACGCCAACCTCCCAGCGCCCCGGGTGGCCACTCGCGATGTTAAACGAGCCAACTGGAACTGTTTCCGGCACTGCGACGCTCGGTGAGCACGCAGCGAGTAGCAATCCACAAACAAGAGCGGCCACAACACACAGTTCCTTAAGGCGGCGCATATCGGGTTCCTCTCCCAAAGATCTCTAAAGAGCCTGACACAAACAGTCGCTAATGGCCATAAATCCCGTTGCAACCCTCGCAAGGCCCCGATGGTCTATCTGACGGGGTTCGGTGGGCTCCGAAGTCACCATGCTGCCAGTTGCTCGACACGCAGCTCAGCCGGCTTGCTAAGCGGGTCAGGGCCTGATCCGGGAGACCGTGTTGGAGTCACGGTTGGCAACCCAGATGCTGGTCCCGTCTGACGCAAGGCCGTTCGGACTGTCGCCGACGGGGATAGTGGCGGTCACCGTATTGGTCAGCCTGTCAATCTTTGAAACCGTGTTAGATACAGAATTGGCGACCCAGATGCTGGTCCCATCCCACGTCAGACCGTGAGGAGAGGAACCGACCCTGATCGTTGCGGTCACCGTATTCGTGATCGGATTGATCCGCGACACTGTGTTGGAGCCACGGGAGAAACTGGTGACCCAGATGTCGGTCCCATCCCACGCCACATCGCTCGCCAAAGAACCCACGTTGATGCTGGCAGTGACGGTGTTCGTCACCGGATTGATCTTCGTTACCCTGTCGGAGAACGTGTTGGTGACCCAGATATCGGTCCCATCCGAGGCCACGCCACGCGGATACGAGCCGACAGTGATAGTTGCGGTCACCGTGTTGGTGATCGGATTGATCTTCGTTACCGTGCCGGAGACATAGTTGGTTACCCAGATGCTGGCCCCGTCCCACGCCACACACCCCGGATCGGATCCGACCGGGACAGTCGCTATGACCGTATTCGTCGCCGGACTGATCTTCGACACAGTATTAGGCCCCTGGTTAGCGACCCAGACGCTGGTCCCGTCTGACGCAAGGCCTTTTGGACTGTCCCCGACCGGGATTGTGGCGATCACTGCGCTCGGCAGCGGAACCGTTGTCGTCGAAGTTGTGGGAGGGATGGAACTAGTGGTGGTCGTGGAACTGCCGGGCGGTAGGACTGCGGGTGCGCATGCAGCGACCAGGAGCCCACAAGCAAAAACGGCAATAACACAAAGACTACTTACGCGGCGCATATCGGGTTCCTCTCCCAAAGATCTCTAACGAGCCTGACACACACAGTCGCTAATGGCCACAAATCCCGTTGCAAACCTCGCACCACCCAGAGGTCAGGGTGATGTGGTTCGCTGGGCTAGCAACTCGAGCCGATCGGGGTTGGTTACTGCGGGCCCTCTGTTAGAGCTCTGTCGATGCCCTCGGTTTGCCAGTCGGCATATGACTTACCGGATCCTTGAACTTTCCAATCTGTCCTGCCGTTTGTGGCACGCCCTGCAACCATCGCTGCAGCGGCCGAAGGGGAAGAAAACACATAGGGGCGGGCAAAGAACAGGGCTGAGCCGTCGGCAGCCGGAAGCAATGTCGCGTCCGCTAGCAGTTTCTCTTGCAACCGCTGGTAGCTATGGCCCGTCCCAGTCCAATTGCGAGCTTGTGAGCCTTCATAAACGGTGAACTCGCCATCAAACTCCTGAGCAGTCGCCCTAATTCCCAGCTGGCTGAGATTCATCTCGAACACGGGCGACGCATCTCCGACAACACCAGCGACGACGTCATCACCGGCTTCGCGGGCAGGTGGTGTTGCAACCGCACGTAGGAGGTTCACACCCAGCACTGGCAAAACGATCCTGACTTGATCAATGAACTGTTCCATGTCTGAAACGTCTGCTTCGGGGAGCGGTAGCGGGGTTGGTGCAGTGCCGTTGGCCAACACAGCGCGGTTAGCGGCCTGAGCAAGTGCGATCAGCCTGGATTCCAAATAGCGCACATGCGCCTTCGTCAGATTCGAATCTTTGCTGGTGAAAATGATGGCCCGTTCCCAAAAGTCCTTACCGTTCTTCTCTTCGGGTCGAGCATGCTGGTAGAGCCGCGTGCTCACGTCGTCGCCCTCGCCGATATAGGCGATTGTGCCGCCAAGGCTGTTCGGGTCATCCCCAAGAAGAATGTAAATACCGGTCCTCTTAGCCTCTGGCCGCTTCAAGAGTGCAGCGAGATCAGAGCGCGGGGCTGCCACAACATGGCCAGTCCAGTTCATGATCTCAGCCGTTAACAACCCACCTGGTGTGCCATCTGCAAGGAAAAGCCGAACCGACTTGCCGATACTCATTCTTCTGACTCCTTGACTGTGGCATCCACCCGGAATGGGTTCGCCGCGACGGGCCTGCGTAGCGTAAACGAGGGCAGCCTGCGGTGCGCGCTGAGTAAGGTCACGCAATGGGAACCGAAGAAACAGACAATGCTCTTGAACGCGTGCTGGCGCACATAGACAGCACCATCACCCGCAAACCCGCCGTGTGGTCAAAGTGGCCGGGCGGATGGTCTGATCAGATTGGTACGGCTCTGGTGGATGCTGTGTATTCGGCCCGTGCGACTTACAGCACCAAACACGGCCGGGGTGTGCTCCCGTTACTCCAAGCGTGGCAAGCGAGTGCGGGTGATTCCACTTCGAGCCTCGTTGCTCTCATCAAAGAAATCGAGGCCGAAGGGCCGCACCCCTGGGCGGTCCGCTTTGGCAACGAACAACACTCACCTAGCCGTTCGGCCGATGCGCCTGGTGGGCCGTGGAAGTCAGCGACTGTGCTTGAGGCAGCAATCAACCTACGGGCGCTATCCATTGATGGTGCTGCAGACATCACCGACGAGAACGCTGCTGCGGCGAAGGCAGCACTACGGTCGGTGCAAGGTATTGGCTTTGCGACAACTAACTACTTTCTGATACTCCTCGGTCGGCCCGGGGTGAAACCGGACCGCATGATCCACCGATTCCTCAAGAATGCCACTGGCCAAAGCTGGACTAACGCTCAGGCGAACGACCTCGTTGTGGCTGCAGCAGCCCAGATAGGCGCTCGCGGTGTCGCACCTCATGAACTTGATCACGCTATCTGGCGTTTCGAGAGCCGGAAGGCAGCTGAGGCATAGGTCGGACATTCAAAGCCTCGACCGAACTGATTCGGGCGCATTCAGCTAGAGATCCCGGCTGGCTGGGGAGGTCAGCTGACCTGACATACCTCGATTATCTCAGCCGGGAGTAGTGCGCAGTATTGCTGTTCTCGAGGTCTATTGACCCACAGTCCTTCCTCTGCCTGCAAGAGAAGCGGATATGCATACGTGTCGGAGCTGATGGACACGACCGCCCAAAGTCCATCGCAGAAAGTTACGGCATCAATCGTGGCGGTTGGGTCCTCACCCTTGTTCGCTTCAGCGACGGCAGTCACCGACCCATCGGCACAAGACGCTACAGATGTAGACGGACTCGGTGTTGCCGGTGGCAACTCAGCACAGTCCGGGTCATTTGTGTAGCCGGCCGTTGCGATGGTGTCGCAGAATGCTCTGAATGAGTCAGATGCATAGACAAAGGCCCACTGACCATCGACGTAGTGGAATGCAGCTTGCCCGGCACCTCCGTTGGCATCAGCAAGGGTCGGCAGGCTCCAAGGACCGTCACATGAGACCGGGTCCTCAACCTGTCCTTGGCCCGACGACCTAGCCTCGACAAGGAGTTGGTTTAGCACCGCAGCATCCGGGCACGCGCTGCTGGCGCGTGGATTAGTCGTTGTCGGTGCGACTGTGGTCGTGGGTGTAGTGGTCGTCGTTGCAGCCGTAGTCGAAGTCGTAGTCGTTGTTGGCTTCTTCGTCGAGCGTGGTGTGGCAGTTTCGCTTCCCCCACAAGTGAAAAGAGTCAGCGCTGACACGACAATAAAAGCGGTAGCAATCTTCCTCATTAAAAGAGCATGCCACAGCTGTAAATACGGACTGAGGTGCAACGAGATCTGCCACTGATCTGAGGCTGACTCCGGAAACCAGTTGACTGCACAACACCGTTCGGACAGGTCTCACGTTTGTGACCCTCGGATACCCGTGGAGGCTCAGACGCTCTTTGTGCTCGTTCTTTACTCTCACCTAGTTAGTCGTGTGGGTGGTGAAGTGTGCTGTTCCTAGATGGGTAATCAGAGTGATTTGTACTACTGGTTCAGAGGTCACTCGAATCCCTAAAGCAACTATCTCTGGCGAATTCGACTCGCATGTTTGGGGTTCCTGGGCTCAAGTAGTTGATATCGGGGGTTACTGCTTGTACACGTCTACTTGTCGGACCCTTGTGTTGGTATGGATAAGTGTCCCCTATAGCAACTACATGTGGGGCCACCCCACCTGCCCGAGCACTTGTCGGCAATCCACGAAGCTGACACGAACAGCCGC
>CAMDLX010000046.1 GCA_945901935.1 Bifidobacterium breve
TATTGCCGAACTGAACCCAGTTGCGCAGATGCTGCGGAGCGTCTTCGCCAAGGGAGCGCAATAAAGAGTAAGCCCGAAGCGGCTCAATGTTTCCTCGTATCTGGCTCTCGAGCATGGACAATCCCATCGACTCGAGCACTGCTGGCAACAAGTCCATCTCACCGGTCGGGCTCGGGCCCAAGTAGGGGAACGGAAAGGCCTCATCTCGCTGGTACTCGGGGTTATAAATCTGCACGGGATCAGAGCCGATGGCCTGCTTATCCCAGGTCAGGTCACCCAAGAGTCGGCCAAGGAACCAGCCGCGAGTCATGGATGCAATGACCTCGGGTGAGGCTGGGATGAACTCAGGCAATGCGCGTGCCCGGCGCCAACGCCAGAACTGTTCGCGTGTTGCGTTGTTGTCTCGACTCGAGGTCCACTGCTCAGCAATCGGCTTAATCACTGACTGCAACACAATCGGCTGAACAGGTGCGCTGAGCGTGGTGATGATCTCAATTCGCTGCTCATCGCCTGTTCCCATTGCCTTAGAAAGTTGTGCCAGTACATCGTCTGGTTGCCCAGCGTTCTGAGTCATGGCAACCAGTTCTGGCTCAATATCAGTCTGGGCAAAGGGGATGGAGGTGAAGTGATACTGCGCAGTCGGAGCAGTCCCATGCACCGCGCCCACAATCGCGTTGTTGATTTGCACAAGGGGAGGCGAGACAGCGAGCACCTCTTGGAAGGCGTTGAGCACCCGCGTGCGGCGATTGGCACGCTGCTCCATATCGTCCACCTCTACGTAGCTGCGAAGTGATTCGTGAACAAACTCACCAAGTGCTGTATCTCTGCGATGAGTCCAGTCCTCGGCGCGCTCGAGCATGTCCGCCCCGCCGAGTCGGAACTGATATCGCGCTGCAGTTGCCGGACGCTGGGTATTGAGCATCTGTGGCCACCAGGTGTCGTCATGAAGAAGAACCTCATCAACTGACAGGTCTCGCCCTCGTCCCGTCATGATTTCACCAACGGCTAGTCGCTCTGCCTCTTTTGGAGACAACATGCGATCCGGGTCGAGCGCATCTCGCACTGTACTTGCAAGCTGTTCTTCAAAAGACCTTGGAAAGGTCTCAACATCTTCAACGAGGCGCTCGTTGAGTGCCGGGAACAGTGCGCGGGGGATAATTCCAGCGGTCGGCCAGTCTTCAATTCCCATACTCGGCGCACCAGCAGGAGGATGCTCGTCCACCCTGAGCCCACCGAGAGCGTTGCTAGAGGCATCAAGAAGGGGCCGGAGTTCGTTGCGTGCAAAGTCATCAAGCAGAATGCAAGCTGTCTGGCGAAGTCGGGCCTCAAGGCCAAAAGCGAGTGTCTTTGTAGCCCGCCCAATTCCCTTCGGGATGAGTTCATTATCGGCAGTCATTGCTGCGGAGCCGAACTCATTCAGAGCACCCGATACCCCCTCGGCCATCCGATCTGCCATGCCCTGATATTTTGAGATCTCATTGGTTAAGTCGCTGATCACGTTGCGTACATGGGTCTCCATGCGTCGCAAAATCTCGACTGTAGCCTCAAGGCCAGAGCGGCTTAATGACTCAAGAGTTGCTGCCTCAAGTCGACCTACGATCAGCCCAACCCAGATGGATGCCTGCTGCCGTAGTGCTTGATCAGTGGCAGAGACATAGGTGGGGCGTTGATGCTCGGCATGTTGAATAATCATGTTTGAGTATTCAATTGGTTGCGCTTGGGTGAACTGCTGAACCTGTTGGCGAATAGCTGCTCGTGCGGCTTCTTCTGCATCGGTGTTGGTTGGCCGGAGAGCGTCAAGTACTTGATTGCGCTCCTCGCCTAGTTCGTCAAGGCCACATTGGTTGATAAACCATTCCAACTGAGACACTGCAACTTCATCTCGTGCAGCCTCAAAGGTGATCTCCTCGGGAACTTTGCGGCCAACCGTGTGCGCACGCAGTGCGTGTTCTACGCCAGAGCGGGCTAGACGCTGAGCGGTGTATCGGGCGAACCGGTCGCGGCCAAGGCTCAGCGAACCCATTCCCATTGCTGAGGCCACCGTTCCTTTCACGGAATCCTTAAACGGGGTTGCATCTTGCATGGCAACCGATGAGTTCACCCAGTTGCCGGCAAGGTACGCATACACAGAGTTCTGCGCAGCCGGCGAGGTCATGAATGCGGCCAGTGTCTTGGCTGAGGCCTCGTACACGGCGTTCTGGTCGGGCAGGGTGACGGAGTTATTGGATCGCCCCACAAACATCGGGTATCGCAGGCCTCGCCGCTCAAATGCTGCGGCTGGGATTCCGGCACGTTCAAGTGCTCTGTACTCGTCGCCTGGCTGGGTGTTATTCCAATACCCGTTCATCATCTCGCAGAGTGCGGCAAGCGAGTTGGGCATGACGCCCTGACGTGCAAGCTCGGGGATCTCAGAGAACACATCAGCGGTATACAGAATGCCGATTGAGCTATCACCCCATCCGGCGGGGTTTGCGGCGCGGATGATGTCTGCCACGTCCAAGAACATGCCAGCACCGGAACCGCCAGCCATAGATGAGACGACGACGGCCTGAGGGTCGGGGCTAATACCCGCCGCCTCTGCGCCAAGGTGGATGCTCAGGCGCTGAAGCTGTGGCGAAATTCCAGGGTCCGAGAGCTTGGTCCTAGCGCTAGCTAAGCCATCACGAATCAGGTTGGCTTGCGAGAGCGAGACCACACGCCCGATGGTTCGAAACTGGCCAGCGCCAGCGCCGATTGCCACGTTGACATCTTCTGCTCGAGGTCGCCAAGTGGCGACTTTGGCGAGTTCGGGTGATTTGGCATCGTTGATCCAGTCGTTATCGATCGCTCGATAGGTGACAGCCGGTGGAGCCAGACCGATGTAGCGACCACCTACGAGGGCACTATTCAGCAGCGAGGCCTCGTTTGACATGATGGTGTCTGGTGCAGCGGGAACGTCAATGTGAATGAACTGCCATCCGGCGGGGACGCCTTCGGTCCACCCGGCGTCGCGTAGTCTCCATCGCAGTTCGCGGTGAAGTAACTGAAGGGTCTTTCCTCCAGAACCTCCAACACCGACAAGCATCATTGGTCGAAGCATTATTTTCTCATTTCTTGATGTGAGTTAGTCATCCCAGATGGATGTGTTTGGTGTTTCAGGTGGAGCCGCTGGCGGGGTGTTATCGGTGGGCGCCGTTGGCGCTGGCGGGGTTGGTGCTGGAGCAGACCAGGTTTGCGTAGGCGCGGTTGGCGCACTTTGTGTCCCCGCGAGCGGTGGGTCCCAAATGGTCCCGCCTGTTGATGTTGGAGGGATTGTTTCGCCGCCCGGGCCAACTTTTGTCTTGGGTTTTTTGGGGATTTTTTCGGGACGTTCTGGGACTAGCCGAACCTTCTTGGCCTGCTCGTACCTGCTCGGCAGACGATCGCGCAGTGTGTCTTGCAGTGCAGCAATTGCGGCGAACATTCCGAGGGCGGGAACAAACGCAATGAGTCGACCAGTAATTGCAGTGTCGGCCGGCTTTGCGCCGTCTAGATCGCCAAATGCATCCGTTTCGCGAGCAGCATTCTGTGAGCTGACTGAGTCTGGAATGAAGAGCCATTCCTTCGAGATCCACAGTGGGATTCGCGCAGCAGTACCAGCAGTGCCGCCACTTGAGCGGTCACTTCCAATCGCCGCCTGGCCTGCTACCAAGGCCTTGCCAAATGGGGGACTGAATGGGTTCCGTGAGACTGCAGCCCGGAAATGCACACCTGAATAGTCAAACGACTTACTGGGTTTGGAATCTCCGCCTAATGCGCTGAAGTCTTCCGGAAGAAGGAGCGCTCCTCCGACTGCTGGCTCCAACCGCTCTACTGAGGTCTCGGTCAGCTTGACCTTGACGGAGCCACCCATCATCAATGACCTTGGAGCAAACTTTCCGACGATGAAGTTGGTGACATAGAAGGCCAGAATCGGGAGCCCAACTCCGATCAGCATCAAGATGGCGAAGAGCGCTCCAGCCACACCAGCGTTCGCCGGCTTGACCAGTTGCACGTCAAGGCTGACTGTTGCTGGACGGTTTCGGTTGGCTTCTAGGGAGCGGGTGCCGAGTTGTAGTTGACCAGTTGCTAAACCGCGCAGTGACTCCGAGGAAGTGAAGCGAAGCTCGAGTTCTTCTGCTCCACCTTTCTTGATCTTCAGGCAGTTCTTCTCGCTTGCCCCGCCATTTACTGCTTCGACTGAAAGCTTTCCCGCAGCGAGCGACCCCGGGTCAAGCTTCAGCTGATCAATCCATACGCAGGTAGCAGTGTTTGGCGAGCCCTCGACCTTGATCTTGGCCACGCCAGCAGATTGAGCTTTGGTGCCAGAGATCGGTCCCACGCTCAGGCTGCGCGTGATGATGATCGGAAACCCAATCGGGGGAAGAACAACTACGGGCGAGGTTGCAGAACTTGGAGGAAGGGCAACGCCAGAAGCTGTAGTGACGTTTGCCGTGAGCGACATGTTTACCGAGGCAGCCGAAACCTCATTCTCTGCGCGGTACACGCCCTGCCAGGTCCCGTCGGGCTGTTTGGTGAGCGGGCCAAGGTCGACAGTTTTTTTCGAGGATGGGTCGGTGACTGTGGCAGTCATCGTGGTCGTGCCCGTCAGTCCAGCGGCCGGAATAGGCGTGCCTTCTGAGCGAGTCAGAACGGCTACAAACTTGTTCTCTTCTCCGGCTCTGAATTTGGTGCCCTCTTTGAGTTGAGGAACCACGTCGCCGAACAAGTAGATCTGCGCACGCACCGGGGCTCCGGGGTTTTTCCCGGTGGTGTCAATAAAGGTGACCGTCCAAGTTCCAGCCCAGTTATTGCCGCTCGGAGATGACTCAGCGTCAATCGTGAGCGCATTCGCCGAGAGCCAAGCCCAGGTGATGGCGGTCTCACCTGCTTGAAGCGCCCCCGAGGTACCAGCATTTCCAGACACTGGAATGTCGACCGGGGTAGCACCGGGTGATGTCAGCCGAACGGCGACACCGGGAGTATCGACCTGAGCAAGCACATGGAACCGGCGCAGCGCTCCGTCCACATCAAAGGTTTTTGTGCCCTGAGCACATTGCTCGGTAGTGCTCGGACAGGTCGTCAGGTCAACAGTTTCGGATGAGGAGGGGTTACCAAGGCCAGTCACGACCTGATCAAAGAAGCTGACGAGTTGCCCTAAGTCACCTGCAAGCAGGTCGCCGTTTTGGGTGCCGTCCTGATCCCCGCAACCGCCGCCTGCCACTACGGAGCGAAGGAACTCCTGGTCGGCCGGGTCGATTTGCGTGGTGAGTGCTACCCCAAAGAGTGAGGTTTGACTTGAGCGGTACTGGTCAGCCACGCCACCACCGGAACACAAGGTCTGCTTGCCCCGCTCAACGAGGGCCTGCCCGCCACCGTTGAGGTACAGGTCAACATCGGGTGCGTAGTCCTTGAATTGGCTATTGCCGTTGGCGTCCTTACCAACCTCTTTAGATTTCGGCGTGAGACGGTCCTCAACATCGAACTTGCCATCGGTAAACCAAAGGACTGCGGTGCACGGTGGCTCTTCATTCTCTGGGGTCATCAGCTTTGTTTGGTTCTGCAAGCTGAGTTGTGCCCCCTGCAGTGCGTTCACATAGTCGGTATCGAACCCCCGATTGCGATCAGCGAATGAGGCAACCCGCTCTTGGGTGGCAGCCAAGCTGCCTGCGTTGAGGGTGCCCCACGGAGCGTCTCGTTCGAAATCCACGCCGAAACCAGCAACTTGTAGGTCAATGCGCACCTGATCGTTGCTGCGGCGAACAAGTTCGGCGAGTCCGCTAACTGCTGCTTGGGCTGCAATAACGCGCCCGTTGCCGGGATCTGTTTTTCGCAGGCTCCCAGATTCGTCCACCAGCAAAACTACGGCTAACTGCTTCTGGCCAGATACACAAGCCGCAAGGCGCTGCAGAGCTGGAGTGAGAGGGGATGGCGCTACCTGGCGCGCCTTCGATGGTGCAGCTCCGGCAGCACCAGCAAGCGTGATGAGCAGGGGGACCAGCGTGAGGGAGAGAAGCAGAATTACCAGAACGACCTTCGTGACAGTTGCTCTGTTCATGCGAGGGTTTCTATTGCGGGCTGTTTTGGCCGTTGCCTTTTTGGCTGTTGGTTTTTTGACTGTTGCTTTTTTGGCTTGAACCTTGTTGGGCCCCGTGGGGTTGGATTTGGGAAGAGTGTTCGAAGAGGTCATCTGGCCGCCAAGCTCCATGCCAGGGTCCAAGCGTGGGCGCCGCATAACAGCACTGCGATAATCGCCATTGCGAACCGTATGCGTCCGGTTACCGGTTGCGGGGAGTAGTTGGAACGCTGCCGGCGCTTCAGGTCCTCAGCCGTGAACGCCGCAAGGGCGCCGATCGAGATGACAGACGCGAAGATCCAGCCTGCAACATGGGCGATGTCATTGAACGAACCGCCCAGTAGGAGGAGGGCCGAAACCGCCAGCGCAACTCCTGCCCCGACCAAATACGGAATAGGCGGCGCCAGTGGCTGCGTGCTGTTCGATTGCATGGCACCACCAAAACCTTCGCCGTCCGGAAACGGCGAAGCAGCGGGAAACCCGGTGCTTGTCATAAATTTCCTCCCTCAACCGATTTCTATTGAAACAGGTTCAGGCCCTCAAGGAAAATGATTTAAAAAGAATCCGAGTCCAAGCCCGCCCAAAAACCCCGCTTTGTCATGCGCCTGACCCCCTATGGAGGGTCCCTCGCATGACAAAGCGGGAGGGGGCGGGAGCGGACGGGAGGGGAACGGTCAGCGGTAGCGCAAACTAGTTCGCGGGTGCGATGACGCTTTCGCCGAAGGCGGCTAGCGCAGCGGTGGTGTCGCTCAAGAACATGTACGACGGGATGATCATCCGGTCGACACCCTTGTCTGCGAGTTCTTGAACTGCGCCAAGCGGGTCGTCACCAAAGATTGAAGCGTCCCCATAAGTGATCTCGATGCTCGACGGGTCACGGTCGGCTGCGGCAGCGGCCTGATGCACCATGTCGACAAGTTCGACGATGTCGCCGTTGCCAGGGAAGAAGCCGTCGCCGATGCGTCCGGCGCGTTCGGCCGCAATACGGCTGTGTCCGCCAATGTGGATCGGCACCCGACCGTTAGTCGGCTTTGGGTTCACACTGGCATTGGCAAAATCGGCGAACTCGCCATGGAACTCGGCATTGTCGTTGTCCCAGAGGGCTCGCATGGCACCGATGTACTCCTCGGTGCGAGCACCACGTCGGGCGAAGGGAATCCCGAGCGCATTGAATTCTTCTTCAAGCCAGCCAACGCCAACCCCAAGCTCAACACGTCCGCCCGAAATCTCATCCAGCGTGGCCACCGATTTGGCGAGGACCACAGGATTGCGCTGAGGCAAAATCAGGATTCCAGTAGCTAAGCGAATGCGGGTGGTAACTGCGGCAACGAATGACAGCCAGATGAGTGGATCTGGCAGGGGAGTGTCAGTCGCCATCATCATTTTGCCGCTTGGGTCATACGGGTACTTCGAGGCGTAACCATCTGGGTAGATGACATGCTCTACCGTCCACAGTGATTCAAAGCCTGCGGCCTCTGCACCCTGGGCCATCTCGGTCAAGCCGGGTTGGGTTGCAAAGCTCATGATGTTGGCAAAGCCAAGTCCAAATTTCATTTTGAGTCGCTCCTAATTCGTTGTTTCGTTCGGTGGATCTGCATGGTCTTGAGCGGGGCCTAGAAATTCGAGCCCGGCGAACTCGCCGTTGCTGCGCCAGTTGTCGATATACGCAAAGTAAGCAACGGGGCCGGCCGGGTAGCCCGAGGCCCCGAGTCGCTCACGGCGACCCATTGGTTTGCCCTCGTTGTTGTAGTAGCCCGGTGTGCAATCCAAGTTGCCAAAGATCGAGGTTCCCGTGCCGTCCAGCAGGTCAATCCAAGCCTGTTCGGCTTGCTCGGTGACCTCTACCGTTTCTGCCCCACATGCAGCAGCATGCGCAATGGTCGCAGCCACCGTGGTCCCGGCCTCAACCAAGTTGTGCGTGATATTCGAGATCAGGTTGGCACCTTGGTTGGGGCCGACGATGAACAAGTTGGGGAACCCGTGCACGTTGATGCCATGCAGCGTGGTCATACCCTCGGCCCAATGCTCAGAGAGCGCTTCGCCGTTGCGGCCCGTGGTTTCGAATCCCGCACGCCTAGCGTGTTCGGTGCCTACCTCAAAGCCAGAGGCGAAAATCAAACAGTCCAGTTCGTAATGCTCGCCCGCAACCCAGACCCCGGTTGCGTCGATTCGCTCCACGCCCAAGCCTGCAGTGTCGATCAGGTGTGCTCCCGGTTCGTTATAGGCCTGTAGGTACTCATCGTGAAAGCAGGGCCGCTTACACAACTGGCGGTACCAAGGCTTCAGATGCTCTGCAGTGGCGGGATCGTTCACGAGGGCATCAACTCGAGCGCGGATCTCGTCCATCTTCTCGTCGTCGCTCTCATCAAATGCGCGCTGCACCGTTTCGGGGCCGAACTCCACCCCGGGGACAGACATCTCAGCCACGACGCGGTCACGAATCCGCTGCGCAATGTCAGTCCAGCCGTCTTTGACTAGGTCAACATCGGTGAATCCACCGGTTTGCAGAGTCGCAAAATTGATGGCCCATTCCTGCTGCCAGCCCTCGCCAAGGGCCGCAAACTCGACAGGGTCAATTGCGAGGTTGTTGCGCACATCGATCGAGGATGGGGTTCGCTGAAACACGAACAGTTCCTGCGCGTCTCGGGCAAGGTGTGGAATGCACTGCACCGAAGTCGCACCGGTGCCGATGATCCCCACGCGCTTGTCGGCCAGCTTGGTCAGCGGCATGCCCGAGGGGTCGCCGCCGGTGTACTCATAGTCCCATCGGCTGGTATGAAAGCAGTGGCCCTCGAAGCTGTCGATCCCTGGCACTCCGGGCAGCTTCGGTCGATGAAGTGGTCCCGTTCCCATGGTGACGAACTGAGCGCGGATCTTGTCTCCACGGTTGGTCGAGATGATCCACCGGTGAGTGGTCTCATCCCAGTCCAGGGCCGTGACCTGAGCGGAGAACAGTGCGTTGTCGTAGAGGTCAAACGTGGTTGCGATGCGTTGTGCGTGGCCAAAAATCTCGGGTGCCATGGTGTATTTCTGGCTTGGCATATGCCCGGTCTCTTCGAGCAGTGGCAGGTAGATCATGGCGGCCGTGTCGCACATCGCGCCCGGGTAGCGGTTCCAATACCAAGTTCCGCCGACATCGCCCCCTCCATCAATCAGGCGAACGTCCTCAACGCCGGCTTCCTTGAGCCGGGCCCCCGTCACCAAGCCTGCAAAGCCTGCGCCGATCACAGCGACTGTGACCTCGTCTTCAAGAGGCTCACGGGGGACAACCTCGGTGTAGGGGTCATCCAAGAAATGTGCAAACTTGCCGGTTGGTTCGAGGTACTGGGCGTTGCCTTCGGGTCGAAGCCGCTTGTCACGTTCTTCTTGGTATCTGGCACGCAAATCTGTGCGGTCGATACTGGTCATCTCACCAGCCCGCTTGAAGGAAGTTCTGAAGTGCTGACATTGCTGTGGACTGTACTTCCTCATCGGATCTATTGGCCCACGCGCGAGCAGTGGGGCCACCGAGTAGAGCGAGCAACACTGGCTCTCCTGTGAGCGGCGCCATGTTGAACCACTCAGTAAACGGCTGCTCTGCAGCGGAGGCTGGGTCGGGTGAGACCTGAGTCCACATGAGCGTGTCGTTGCTCCAGAATTGCTCATCGAAGCGAAACCAGAACTTGTCGAGTACCCCCATGCCAATGGCGTTGATCGCAGCTTGTTTGGCAGTCGGAAGCGGAGGGTCAAAAACCATCGATGCGGTTTTGAGCACCCCGAGCGGAACGGTGACTACAACACGGTCAGCGGTGCTCTCCTCGGTGCTCTCCGCGGTGCTGCCCGCGGTGCCGTCGGCTGGGCTCGCTGCGCGAGTGTCGCTGTGTGTCACAGTCACTCCCGATTCGTTCCAGCGAACGGTGCTGACTTTTTGGTTGAGCCTCACCGTTAGGTCCTTGGCTGGGCTTGTCACTAATTGCCCGTAACCCCCTGTGACAAGGAGGTCGTCTCCGTCGCTGCCCTCATCTTGTCCCCACCATGCAGAGAGTTCATCGGCGGAAGCTCCGTATTCGGTGGCGATCTCGCCGTTCAATACGGCCGCCAAAACCTGGGGAGTCACTTCAGTTTCTTCGGCTGCTCCGCTCTGCTCGATGGCTTGGGCCAAGGAGAGGTCGGTGTCTTGATCATTGGCCCAGGCTGTCGCTAATTCCACAGTCTCTTGAGCCGGTTCTACTGCTTGGTCAATGTTGTCTACTGGTTCGCCGTTTGTGCCGAGTGCGGACTGCTC
This sequence comes from Bifidobacterium breve, assembly GCA_945901935.1. Taxonomy (GTDB): domain Bacteria; phylum Actinomycetota; class Acidimicrobiia; order Acidimicrobiales; family Microtrichaceae; genus IMCC26207. The sequence goes on from CAMDLX010000046.1 coordinate 10,338, forward strand.
ATAGTCAAAGGGTGAGGTTGCTACTCCAAGGTCTGCGAGTTCGGCTGCAAGTTCGCTAGCGCTGGTGTCATGCACCCAGGATGCACCTAGCTCAATGGGGAGCGGCCACCCTGTTGGCTGAACCGTTCTGATCCTTCCGCCCACTCGGTCGCTGGCCTCAAGCAAGGTCACCTCGTGGCCGGCCTTGGTCAGTTCTTGAGCTGCAGTTACGCCCGCAATGCCAGCGCCAATGACCAGTATCTTCTCGCTGCTAGTCGACCTGCTTGCAGCAAGCTCATCAAGAATCTCTTGGGCTACCCGGACCCCAGAACTTTGGGCTCCGTGGACAGTGGCGGGGTAATCGCTGGCGGTTGCCTCACCCGCAAAGAACACGCGGTTGCCGAGCGGCGCAGCTAGCGCCTTGCGCATTTCGGGGTCCGCGCCGACGGCCATGTAGCTGTAAGCGCCAAAGGCAAGCGGGTCAGTCGACCAAGATGTGCGAATCATGGCAGCAGGCGTTGGCTTGTCTGCAGCCTGAACAGTGGATTTCGGTTCGGTAGTGCTCTTGGGCGGTGTTTCTGACTCAGCAGAGTTGTCGCTGCAGGCAGTTGTCACCAGCCACAATCCAGTTGCCAGACTGCCTTTCAGATAGGTACGACGTTGCATCAGGGGTTCTCGATTGCCTCGATCACTGCCTCTAGGACAAGCGGGTTCCAGGTCAGAGCAAGGTTCCAAGGCAGGTCAAGTGCATGAGAGAAGAAGATGCTGTGCACATTCGGGAAGATCAGGCTGCGGTGCTTGCTGAGCACTTTCTCCGAGACGTTGTCTGCGAGGGCACTTTGCAGGGCGACGAGGCCGTCATGAGGCCAGACCCTGCTCATCCCGGGTCTATTAAAGTGATTACCGCCGATGGTCACCACGGGAATGTTGGCGAGCACGCCTTGCTGAAGGTCATTCCAAGCAGTTGGTTGTTCTTTGCCGTCGATCCCAAGGCCGTCTGTCTCCCCGGCAAGATATCGCTGGGTGACTTGTTTGCCAGCCCCTTCAGAGTCAGTTGCATCGAGTGCTTTGGCACCGGTCATCGCAGCCTCGCAGGCCGGGTCGCCGTTACAGGCCGCTAGCGCAAGGTCACCATGGGCGTAATCTGCTGCGAATGCGCCTGTCCATGGGGTGCCGATCGTGGTGAGTGTGCGTACCTGCAAAGTGGATTGAGTTTCTCGGAGGACTCGAATCGCTGCTCGTGAGAACAGGCCGCCCATTGAATGACCAACAAGGTCAACAGTGGTGATGTTGTATTCGGTTTCTAGGTGACCCAAGAATCTTGCAAGGTTTGCTCCGGCTGTGTCTATGTCTCCTACTGCGTTCACCGTCATGTTCGCTGGTAGGGGAGTCGGTCCGTTAGCAAAGCCTTCCCAACCTGGGTCTTCTGATACTTCTCCGGCACCAATTCTTGCCGGTGAGGTGAACACTCGGTAGCCGGCAGCGAGCAGGCCTTCTCGGAGGAAGGTATCGGTGTTTCCTGCTGCAAGGCCTTGGGTGCAGGCCGCGTCGGGGGTGGTGAATGGGCTGACTGCGGCGCCGCCCGACACAATGACAACTGCTCGGCTGATGATCTCGGGGTCTGTCATGGTTGTCGGGTTCCTCTGGGCGTTGGGTGTCTCGGTGATATCACCCTAGGACTCTAATTTCTGATCTGATTGTGCTGGTTCCTGATCATGATTGACTTGCAGTCGGTAGAATTTGCGTTGTTCCGCGCTGATGGAATGACAGTTGGTCACGCAAGTAACTGCGTGGAAAGGGCTCAAGATGACAGAGTTTTTTGTTGGAGATACGGTCGACGTAGTTGTCCGTGGACTTCTTGGTGGGATTGATGTTGAGGATGGCCCCACCGAGGAGCAGCTAGCGATTTTGTCGGTGATGGCCAAAGTGGTGTGGAAGCGGCCCGATCTTGATCTCGCAGTCCTGAGCCCCAACTCGCTCACACCTCTCAGCCCCGAAGAGGTGGCAGCCGTGGTCACTGATCCTGCTGCGCGCAAGCGATACATCGGTCTGCTTGTCATCCTCGAGATGTGCCGGCACCCGGTTTCGGAGGATCAAGTAGCCCGGGTCGAGGAGTGCGCTGCGGCTATGGATACCACTGGCGACTCGCTAACCGTCATTCGAACATGGATCGACAAAGGCGCAGCGCAGGCCAGCGAAGACATGATGCGGTATTTCCGTGAGTGGGACGAGATCCGTGACGAGCCTCGGTTCCGCGATCGCGGGGTGGCACCAACTGATCTTGATCCAGATTTGGTTGAGCAACTTGAGGCACTCGGCGATTTGCCCGAGGGCACTTTGGGTCGCATGTATTTCGAGTTCGATAAGAGCCACAACTACCCCTTCCCCGGGTCGGTCCCCGAGAGCGTGTTTAGTAACGGCACCTACGTTCAGCACGATATGAATCATGTGATTGCTGGTTATGAGCCCACAGGTGAAGGTGAGATTGCTCTCGGAGCTTTCGAGTTCATGATGAACGACAGCGAGGCCACGTGGATTCGATTCCTGTCCAGCCTGGCGATTCACGAGGCCGGTATGTCTCGGCTTGATGGGTTTGATCCCAAGCAGTCGACCCTGAGCAGGCCCGGTGCAATCGAGATGTTGGGCGAGGCGCTTGAGCGTGGCGCAGAGTGCTCATCCGATTTCTCGATGGCGGACCACATGGCGATGGCTGACTGGCCCATCGAGAAGGTGCGCGAGTTCTACAACGTTGTTCCGCTCAGCTCCGCAACCTAGGACTCCTCAACTTTGGTTCGCTGCGGGCGAGCGCAAACTTGTTTTAAAACCGGCTTATGACGAATTGGACTGCTGGCGGGCGGACTCAACCTCATTTGAGTGGCAAGCAAAGCAAGAATCCACCATGAGTTGGCGGGTCTCAGGCGTCGGCCACTTCGGCTCGCCCGTAACGGGCGGATTCGAGTGAGCCCGGCCATAGGGCACGAGTTGGATGATGCCAAACGTCAACACGCCCGACAACAACACGCCGGACAACAACACGCCGGACAACAACACGCCCGACAACAACACGCCCGACAAGAACACCGCAACAACTCCCATGCGACCGGCTGTAGAAGTTGCGATTGGCGTTTCTGCGACCGCTATCGAGGGATCAGGCAGCCCGCGGTTGTCGGCGCACCTGCGCGCTGATTGCGCGGGCTGCGACGCACGAGCAGCTCGCAGTGCAGCCAGGTTCGCCCGGGTCCACCCGTGCAGTTGTCGGATCGAACGAATCAGCGGCTGACGTTTCGCGCTCCGCTGCGGTGGTCTGCTCGGTGGCGGGGAACCAGCGTCCCTCGAAGACGGTGCCGAGGATCGGGACTCGGTCGAGGTCCAGCGGATCGATGTCGTAGGGGTCGGCGCCGAGCACGGTGAAGTTGGCGATCTTGCCGACGGCGATGCTGCCGAGATCGCCTTCGCGCTGCCACGAGTGGGCGGCTCCGATGGTGATGGCTCGAAGTGCGTCGTCGACGCTGATTCGCTGCTCGGGTCCGGCCACCCGGCCGGACTGTGTGATTCTGTTGACCGCGCACCAAGCGAGCTTGAGGGGATCGGATGGGCCCATCGGCAGGTCTGAGTGGAATGACAGGGGGATTCCTCGGGCGAGGACCGAGGCGCTGCGCACCATCGAGTCGGCCCGGTCGGGTCCGAGGCCGTGCTCTGCGTAGCGGTCGGCGAAGCCCGACACGTAATACGGATTGGCCGACACGATCGCGCCCACGGCGGCGATCCGGTCGACCTGAGCTTCGGTGGAGTTCGCGAAGTGCACGATCACACTGCGGTGGTCTGGCCGGGGAGTCGCGGCCATGCAGCGCTCGAGTACGTCGAGCACCACGTCGAGCCCAAGGTCGCCGTTGACGTGAATGTGGAGCTGCCACCCCGCGTCCCAGTAGGTCCGCGCGTATGCCTCCAGAGTGGCGGGTTCCATGAGCCACTCGCCGCGATGGTCCGGGTCGACCAGACCTTCGGCGCCTAGGTAGCCGTCGCGCATCTGCATGAGCTGGGAGATGATGGCGCCATCGGCGAAGAGCTTCACTTGGTTGTCGACCAGACGAACCTTGCCCTTCGGTGCTCGGGCGACCTGGGTCTGTGCGTCGGCCACGACATCGTTGAGGTCCATCCCTGCTTCTGCTTGGGAACGGGCGTCCACCAGGAATGTCGAGTACATGGGCGTGTCGTCGGCCCCAAGGATCTGCTGGTACAGCTCGAAGGGTTCGAGGGCCCACACGATCCCAGGTTCGTTGAGCGCCGTCACCCCGTTGGCGTGGAGGTACCGCACCAACTGCTGGAGACCGGCGGTCAGCCGCTGCGGTGTGAGAAATACTGGTGCCAGATGGGGCAGCAAGAGTGTGAAGAACCCGGACTCCCACCAATGCCCGGACTCGAAGTCGACCATCGCGCTGGCTGGGCCGTGGCCGGCCATCGATTCGGACGTGATCCCGAGCCGCTCAATACCGGCACTGTTCAGGTACCACTCGTGACATGAGCGCTGCCACACCCCGATCGGGCGGGTGGTGCTGATGCTGTCGAGAATCGATCGGTCGAGGGGCCCGTGCCACAGTTCGTGGTAACCCCAGGTGAACAGCCATTCGTTCGGGTCGGTCTTGCCTGTGTCGAGTTCGCGCAATCGACGCTGGTACTCCTGCGGGCTGTCCGCTGCCGGGAACGACCGGTCGGGCAGATCCCAGACTTCAGTGGAAACCACGTCGGTCATCAGGGTGGTAGCGCCGAGAATCGGGTGGAGGTGCTGCTCGATGAACCCTGGGAGCACGACCGAAGCCTTCAACCGGTCGTCGAACTCGAACGGTGCGTCACCCAACGCCGAGATGACTTCGTCGACGGTCCCCACTGCGACAATCCGCCCGTCGCTCACTGCCACGGCACTGGCATCAGGCAGATCCCGCTCCATCGTCAGGAACCTTGCCCGGAACACCCGAACTGTTGCTGGTTGATCGACTCTCATATGGCAGTCTCGCATCAGGGTTACGAACGGGCAACAGCGCAGCAGATCGTGTCCCTGCCCGAGTGAACCTGCCGGTCTCTTGCGTCGGGTCCGGGTGGAATTCATGAGTCGTGCGTTGAGGAGCGCATAGACAGCGTTCGGAGCTTCCCGACTACACCCGGTCTATTCACTGTGCTGTCGCGTCAAATGGTGCCGATCAGCCCCGTCTGCGGGTTGGCGACGAGACCAGAGCACCGACAACAGCAGCGCTAGCGCAACCCACACAACCGTGATGATCGGGGCTAACTCGCTCTGCCGTCTGACGCTTCGAGCTGGGCGAGCACGTATGAATGGTCGCTGCCGGCAGAAACTGAATCCTCGTAGCTGTGATCAACCTGCTGCACAGCGAACGCCGGAGAGGCCATGATCGCATCAAAGCGATCAGCCACTTTGTGGGTCGTGCCGCGCACAAAGGTGACGGCAAGGGGTCCGTGTGGTCGACGAGATTGAATCGCATCAATTCGGGCAGGGTCTTGGTGAAGCCATTCCCGATACACGTCCTGTAGCCCGTGACGCTCAGGGCCGTCATAGAAGAAATCGCTCACGGCTATTTGTGGGTCCTCTCTCGTTTTCGGGATTGCCAGCAAGTCGAATGGGTCCTTGCATGCCGTGTCAATCCATGCGTTTCCATCGATTCCTACAACCACGTTGGTGCGGTCTTTCACCCATCGCTCCAGGGCCGCATAAGTGCGAAGCTTTCGCTCGATTCGCATTGCCCTGTCTTCTCCCTTGCCAGCCGAATGTGGAGGGTGAGCGGCCACCGCTTCGATCACAGGTCCTCCAGGAAGTTGGACCTGAGCCCACACCAGCGACTCAACCAGGGGGAGCGAGGCATCTCTGAATCTGGTCAGATCTGACTTGCTATCAGGGTCTAGCTCAGCCGACGGAATGAGCCCACTTTCAAGAATCTTGGCGCCGTTGCGGGCAAGGATGGCGCAGCCGAAATTCCTCACCTTTGATGCAGGTGCTTCCGGCTGTGCAGGGTCGGCCTGCGCTCTGACTAGGTCAACCCCACTCACCACGGTCACTCCAGCAATCCCAGAACGGATTGCATCAACCGCCTCGGGCGACACCTCTTGCAGCAGAGCGATTGACCAGTCCAGGCTGTCCAAAAACTTGACCTTCTGTTCATCTCGACTGTTCGTCCAGACGCAGAAATTCCAAGAAATCACTCCGAATGTCATGTTCGTTCCTTCCATGCCTAGCAGCTCGCTAGCAGGCTCAGACCCCCGGGTGAGAGTAGTCCTTGAATGCTCGGTGCGAAGCTAGCTACGCGCTTGTGCGTGGAAGATCTGGAGTCATGACCCAGCCCTCGGGTCCTTCCGTGAGCACCACCGAATGACGAGTACCCGGGTGTCCGGCATCTGGCCCAAACCAGCTTCGCAAAAGCTCCGGTAGAGCGTT
>CAMDLX010000047.1 GCA_945901935.1 Bifidobacterium breve
TCGGCCTGAGCCTGCCCTGCCGGGTCTAAGGGGCGGTCATGGTCATGAGCATCGGACTGATCCCGATGCCCTGCCGACGCATGGCGAACTAGGTACACCGTCACTGGAGAAAGCCTGTCACTGCACAAGTCCTGTCACTGGAGAAAGCCTGTCATGAGGTAGTGATCCTTCTCATCGTGAAGCCATTGCCACAGAGAAACTCAACCGTGGAAGAGGCCTCAAGGTGGTGATGTGCTGTGATTCCGATTGAGAGCGCACCTTGAACGTTCAGGGCAAGGTCGTCGATAAAGAGTGTCTCGGCCGCCGTGGTTTCAAGTTCGTTCAACACATGGTGAAACACGGCTGGGTCCGGCTTGGCAATGCCAATTTCAGCCGTATTGAAAATTGCGTCGAACTCGTCAGTCAGATCCAGAACGGCTAGGTCCCTTCGCAGGCGTGTCGTGCCATTCGACAGCAACGCCACTGTTGCTTGACTGCGTACGGAGCGAAGGACCTGAAGCATCTCTGTGTTGATGAGGCCCACGTTGGCCTCCCAGGCATCGAGTGCTCCGGCTACCTCAATGCCATGAGTTGCAGTTATCTGTGACCGAATAGCATCCATCCAGCTTCGGTAATCCAGCTTGCCTGTGGTTGCTGCCTGACCGAGTTCGGTGCCGAAACCGACACGCAGAATTGTTCCCGGTTCTAAACCGTAAGCAACCTCCACCCGGGAGATCTCAAGGTCATTCCAATCTCGAATCACACCGTCGAGATCAAAGATCACCGCTGTCGGCAGGAGTTGGTCATCGGGCACAGCGAGCAGCGTAGCTAGTTCGTCAGAGTTATCGAAGCTGGCGCAGATCAGTAATGACTTGCGCCAGAGTGACGAGCAGATGATCGATATCGCTTGAGAGCGTGTTCCACCCCACCGAGATTCGCAAGGAGTGCGCAGCATCCACACCCATGGCCTGCAGGATCGGGCTTGGTTCTAGCGATTCGCTGCTGCAGGAGTTACCTGAATGCACAGCGATTCCTGCTTGGTCAAGACCAAGCAGGACTGGCTGGGGTTCCAGACCCTCAAGCATGAGACAAACAATGTGGGGGAGTCGGCCCACTGGGTCTCCGAGCACTTCGACTCCCGGGAACTGTGCGGCCCACTGAATGATGCGATCGGTTTGGGCCGTGCTCAGCTCCGACTCCTGTGCGAGTGTCCTGCCGCATTCTTGAGCGGCGGCAGCAAACCCCAAAATTGCAGGCAGATTCTCCATTCCTCCTCGCCGTGCTCGCTCTTGTTCTCCGCCGACTAGTAACGGCTCGATTCGAAGACCTTTTCGGATCAACAAAGCGCCAACCCCAGGCGGACCGCCAAACTTATGTGCGCATACCGACATCAAATCAGCACCAAGGCTTGCGAAGTTCAATTCGACGCGACCAACTGCCTGAGCAGCATCAACATGAAGGAGCAGGTCAAGATCGCCGCAGCCTTCGGCAACCTCGCTGACTGGCTGCAGCGTTCCCACCTCGTGGTTACCCCACTGCAGATGCACCAGGGAGGTGTTTGCTGTGATCGCTCCGAGCAGTTCTGCCGGGTCGACACGGCCGAGCGGGTCAACCCCAACTTGTGTGTGATCGGTTCGCTGCGCCCATTCCCGAACCGCTGAATGTTCGACAGCCGAGTACACAACATGGGATTCGCGAGAGCCCGTGCGGGACACGGCTCGTTGCACGGCACCAAAGCTTGCAGCGGCGATTGACTCGGTGGCCCCCGAGGTAAAGATCACCTCTCGTGGGCGAGCACCTAAGAACTCTGCGACCTGCTCTCGGGCCACTTCAAGTTCGACTCTGGACTGCATGCCCTCGGCATAGATCCTTGATGGGTCGCCACCCATGCCGGCAAACCATTCAGACATGGCCTCTATGGCGCTTGCTCGCGTGGGCGAGGTTGACGCGTGATCAAGGTAGGAGCGCACAGGGCAGCAGACGGGGCTTAGGGTTCGCTGTCGAAGGCTGTAATGCAGTGGTCTTCACTACCTGCAGCAGCAGAGGTGAGGTCGACTCGAGTCTCGCCGTAGAGCGTTCCGAGCATTCCTTTGACCATGCCCCGGTCAACTGCGCAGATCACGGGGTGTTCAACAACGGCCTCCCCGAAGGGGCAATGCTCTGTGACGAGTCGCATGGAGTTGCCCTCCTTCTCTGCATGGGCAGCAAACCCGTGCGCAGAGAGCGCATCGGCAACCGAATGCAGAGCAGCGCGGAACGAGCGCGTGCTCTGTTCCCCCATTGCTTCTGCCATTTCCTGGCCAAACTCAATCCCTACTTCTTCTGCAAGGGCCGAGGCTCGGTCGGGGCCAAGCTCACCGAGCGCACGTCCGAGCAACTTGACCAGAACATCGTCCTGTCGGACTGAGACGTTGAGGGTCATGTTTTCATCGCAGGCCCGGTAGCGCTTTGAGGGTCGTCCCGCACCGCCCGCTCCACCGGTCGGTCGCTCAGTCGAGATCTCGAGGTAGCCGCCGGCTGAGAGTTTATCGAGGTGGTGCCGAGCGACATTTGCGTGAAGGTCAAACTGCTCGGCCACTTCAGATGCCGTCACGCCAATCGGGGTGCTATGCGCGAACAAGTAGATCTCTCGGCGAGTTGGGTCCCCAAAGGCCGAGGTAATTGCAGTAACGACCGAAGCAAACTCGGTCGGGCTCAGCTGATCCACCCCTCCACTGTACTGTCCCGTGGCTTCATCGGCCTTCGGCGGAGTTGCCGAACAGGGGTGAGCTTGGAAGGATCAGAGTCTGCGGCAGAGTGGTGGCCGTCAGATACTTCCCGAAGAGGACCCCAAAAATGACAGAAAACCAGCCTGCAATCTCTGAAGATGCCGTCATCGATGCGCTTCGACCCGTGCAGGACCCCGAGCTTCATCGGTCCATCGTCGATCTTAAAATGGTTCGCTCGGTAGAACTTCACCTGCCAGAGGTGAACATCTTGATTGCCTTGACGATCCCTGGATGCCCGCTCAAAGCAGAGATTCAGTCCAGAGTGTCCGAGGCTGTGACGGCACTGCCAGGAGTTGATCGCGTCAACTTGGAGTTCACATCGATGAACGATGCGGAGCGTGAAGAACTCCGCACCCAACTTCACGGTGATCCCGCTTCTACTGCTGGGTCTCAGCCAGCGCATGGGCATGCCGAAGGTCGTGCGATTCCCTTCGCCGATCCGAATTCAAAGACTCGTGTCCTGCTGATTGCCTCGGGTAAGGGCGGGGTTGGCAAGTCTTCTGTTACGACCAACTTGGCAATTGCGCTTGCTCAGCGAGGCAAGCGTGTCTCGATCGTGGACGCAGACGTCTGGGGCTTCTCCATTCCACGCATGCTTGGTGTGGATCGCCCGCCCGTGCTGATCGATCAGATGATCATTCCTCCCGAGGCCTATGGGGTGAACTGCATTTCGATGGGGTTCTTCGTGGAAGAAGATCAGCCCGTGATCTGGCGAGGCCCAATGTTGCATAAGGCGCTTGAGCAGTTTCTGACTGATGTGTACTGGGATGAACCTGACTACTTGGTAGTTGACCTTCCCCCAGGTACCGGCGATATCTCGATTTCTTTGGCGCAGTTCTTGCCACGCGCTGAGCTCTACGTCGTCACCACTCCTCAGCCGGCAGCTCAGAAGGTGGCCCAGCGCGCGGCCTTCATGGCCGACAAAGTCCGCCTAGACACCAAAGGTGTGATCGAGAACATGTCGTGGTTCACCGGCGATGACGGGACCCGCTACGAGATTTTCGGATCCGGTGGTGGACAGGCCCTTGCCGAGCGAATCGATGTTCCGCTGCTCGGAAAGATTCCGCTCGTGCCGAAGTTGCGAGAAGGCGGAGACGACGGTCATCCGATCATGGCCGTTGATCCCGAATCGGAAGCAGCTCAGGCCTTTGCTGCGATTGCTGAGCGCGTTGATGTTGAACTAGCTCCCACTCGTCGCTATAACCCCGAACTCAAAATTCTCTGAGCCCTGGTTAGGCGCGGGCAAAAAGAAGTTGAAATTCGATCGGCCCATGGTCTTGCACCGAGATCACGATTGGTGCAGTGGGAACTTCTACCCCGTAGTCAGCGAACGTGACATCGAGCGACCCCACGACGATGATGGTGGACCCAACGAGCTTTGCCTGCAACGGCAACGTAACCGGCTGAGTCTGACCATGAATCGTCATATTTCCGACTGCATTGACAGTCAGATCGCCGCCAGCGGTTGCATCCGGGCCAAGGTCGATTGGTTCGGTCAAGGTGAATGAGGCGGTTGGGAACTGATCCGTTTCCAGCGCGCTCTGGATTTTTCCATTGCGACGCGAATCGTTTGAGCTCAGCGTGGTCATGTCAATGGTGAAGGTTGCTTCAGTCACGGTGTTGCCATCGATCGTCATGGTTCCCTGAACATCGCCGGTTCGGCCGACTGCCTCAGTTGTACCGATCTGCGCGAGTTCTTCGGTGATTCGGAACCCGGCAAAGCTGCCCGTCGCAGAATCAAAGGTGAACTCTCCGGCATCGCTATCTACTGCCCATTTGCCGGCGATTTCGACCTCTTGAGCTGAGTCAGATGAGGTCTCAGACGTGTCCGAGCCAGCTACGGAGTCGCTAGCGGCATCCAAACTGACAGCTTCGGGGGAGTTGTCCTTGAGAAACAGGAAGGCCGCCGCAGAGCCGAGCAAGCCAATGAGGACAATGGCAATCAATCCGTACTTCAAACTTGGTTTCATGCGTCAGCTCGCTTCATATTGGATTCGCTTCATGGTTCGGCTCGCTCCCGCAGACCGATCTGCTGATACTAGGCAATGCTCGTGGCCATATGGTTGCAGGCATCCAGCATCCAATTCTGAAGGCGACTACAAACAAAACTCATGCGTGCAAGGGCCCTCAGCATCTAGTGTCCTGGGGATGTTCGCAGGCCGCCCACATGCAGTTGCAGCACTCGTCGTTTCCTGTTTGCTTGCTGTTGCAGGGTGCACCGCAGTGCCGGCACCTGCCCCTGTAACTCGCTTGCAGATCACGACCCTGCAGATTATTTGTGGCGGCAGGGTTCAGCCCGGGGTTCCGTTCTGCAGGACGCCGACCTCTGCTTCGCGTGCAGTTGAAGTTGGCAACAGAGGCCAAGTCGTGGCGAGCGGTACAACAGACTCAAGGGGCAAACTGTTGGTCGAGGTTCCTGCGGGGACCTGGGTCGTAACTGTTCCCGGAGCAATGGTCTACGAGGACTGCGATCGGCCAACTGTTACTGCTGTTCAAGGAGTTACCACCCAAGTGACTCAGACCTGCATCTTGAACGTCCCCTAGCCGCTCGGCCTGTTGGCAGAGTTGGCCAGCAACGTGCTGAACGAATCCTGCTGGCGGAGTACCGTTATGATTCAGAGTGTTCCTCATTTCGGGGAAACAGAATTATGCAGGAGAGACACCAGTGGACGTGCGCATCGGCGTGACCTACTCGCCCCGTGAGATTGAAATGCAACTCCCAGAGGATGTGGATCGCGCAGAGATCAAGAGCCGCGTCGATGACGTACTTGGATCAGACACCAAGGTGCTCTGGCTGACTGACCGCAAAGGCCGAGAGGTGGCAGTGCCATCATCGAAGATTACCTATGTGGAACTTGGCACGGCCGAAGAGGCTCGGCCGATGGGATTCTCGAGCTGAAGTGAGCCCATCACGGGGCTTACTGAATCACAAACTTCTCTTTGTTACTGGCAAAGGCGGGGTCGGAAAGACCTCGGTGGCTTCGGCGCTGGGCTTTTTGGCAGCTAGAAGCGGCCTTCGGACACTTGTCTGCGAGGTGGATGCAAAAGGTGACCTAGCTCAGTTCTTTGGGATCGGGCCGCTCAAGTTTGATCCAACCGAGGTTCGAGAGAACTTGAGCGCCATGTCCATGGACACCGAGGCGAGTCTGAATGAGTACTTGCGACTCAACCTCAAGCTCCCGCTGCTCACCAGGATCGGCCCACTGGCAAGAACGTTTGATTTCTTAGCTAATGCTGCGCCCGGCGTAAAGGAAATCTTGACCGTTGGCAAGCTCACCTATGAGGTTCGCGAGCAGCATTACGACCTTGTTGTTGTTGACGCAGCCGCTACCGGGCATGTGGTTGGGCAACTTGCCTCACCAGTTGCGATTAACGATCTGGTCAAAGTTGGGTTAGTGAGAAACCAAACCGATTGGATGATCGACATCCTCACTGACGCAGATACAACAGGTGTGGTGGTCGTCACTGCTCCCGAAGAGATGCCCGTCACCGAGACACTCGAACTAGTGGAGCGGCTGGGCCAGGAGACTGACATTTCAATTGCCTCGGTCGTGGTCAATCGAGTCCTGCCGGAGTTGTTTGCGAGAGGCGATCAGGAACTCTTTGATCAGCTGAACACAGATGCCACCCTAGAAGCGCTTGTCAACAGCGTTGGAGAGGGAGTGGCAGATGTGCTCGCAGGCGCAGAACTTGCAGTCAACCTGCGCAGGGCTCGGGTACAGCACCTGACGCGCTTACGTGACTCGCTACCCAAGGACCTGCCGGTGATGTACCTGCCGTATCTGTTCAATCGTTCGCACGGGGTGCGCGCTACTGGCCAACTAGCTGATGCGCTCGGTGAAGAACTGGGCTTCTCATGACTCGCCCGGATGGAGCACCACAGGCAGACCCTCGCGCTTCGCAGGCGAACTCTGGCGATTCGCTTGAGCAACTCTGTGCATCCAAGGAGATCATCATCTCTACAGGATCCGGAGGAGTGGGCAAGACCACAATTGCTGCAGCGCTAGGCGCAACCGCTGCCGCGAACTTGGGTATCAAAGTGCTTGTGCTGACCATCGACCCTGCACGCCGATTGGCAAGCGCGCTCGGCCTTGAGCAGTTCGGAAATGTTGAGACCCAGGTTCCGGTATCTGCCTTCGTAGACGCAGGCGCTAGCCCACAAGGTGAGCTGTGGGTTGCCATGCTCGATACGAAGCAATCCTGGGATGACTTGATTCAAGCCCATGCCCCAGATGTAGCGACTCGCGATGCCATTCTGGCGAACCCGCTGTATCGCAATATCACTGGCAAGTTCATTCAAAGTCATGACTACGTGGCCATGGAGCGCTTGTACCAGATTCACACCTCGGGCAAGTACGACTTGATCGTGGTGGACACTCCACCGACGCGCAACGCGATCGACTTTCTCGACGCCCCTGAGCGCATGGCCGATTTCTTCTCCTCCAAGCTGCTGCGTTGGCTCATTGCGCCCTATCAATCTCGCATGGTGGGATTTGCGTCCAAGCCGTTCTACTTGGTGGCTGACCGAATCCTGGGCACGCAGTTCTTGGAAGATATTGCCGAATTCTTCATTCTGTTTCAGTCCATGTACGCAGGGTTCGTCGACCGCGCTCAAGCAGTAACTGCACTTCTCGGTAGTCCGCAAACATCGTTTCTAGTGGTCTCGACATTGGAGTCTTCGCCAGCTCAAGAGGCGGAGTTCTTCCTGCAGGTGCTTGCTGACCGGAAGTATCAGGTTGGAGCCCTGATTCTGAACAAGGTGCTTCCCGCTTATTTTCTCAGTCGTTCGGGTGCGCAATCGGCGCGGGCGCTCAGTTCCGAGCCGGCGCAGATTGCAGCCGAACTACATGCCGAGTTCCCAGAGCTGAGCGAGAGTCACCTAAGCAATATGCTCTCCGAGATCGGAAGCAGCTTCATGAACTATCAAGTTGTTGCAAGGCGAGAGTCTGATCAGCGTGCTGCCCTTTCTGGAAGCGCAGAGCGGACACTGTCGATTCCCTACTTTGAAGAAGACATCCATTCGCTCGCAGCGTTGCTTCGGCTCGGTGAGAAGATCTGGACATGAGTACCGGGGAATTCGATAACTCCGCCACCCGATACCCAGAGCCAACCTATGGGCACCCGGATTACGACGCCCCAGATGTCATTGATGATCTAGACGATGGGGATTTTACGGCCGAACACGTCGGGTTGATTGTGCCCCCCGTAGAAATCGAGGCATCTCGCCACCTTCACCGGCTAGTAGCCGGCTGGGGGATGTTGTCTGACCTTTCCTTCTCGGACCTGCTGCTCTATGTGCCCCTTCCCGTTCAGAGCGAAGCCGAAGAGAAACGATTTCTTGTTGTCAATCAGATGCGCCCGAATACGGGACCGACGCTGTTTCTTGATGACGTAGTTGGCCGCACGATGAGCGCCGCGCAGCGCCCCGCCGTGGCGACGGCCGCTAGCAGCGGAGAGATTGTTGACACGGTTATTGACTCAGTCTGGCTTGGCGAACGAATCCGAGTCACTGCCATTCCGGTGCGGTTCCATGACAAAGTCGTCGCTGTTATTGCGAGTGAGTCTGCTCTCTCGACCACTCGTCAACCTGGCGTTTTAGAGGAGGTGTACCTCGAGGTCTTTGGGCGTCTGGCAAAGATGGTTTCTGCTGGGCAATTTCCTTTTGAAGATGAGGAAGTTCTGGCAGCTGGGGGGCCACGAGTGGGGGATGGGGTCATCCTGCTGGACCAACTCGGCAAGGTCGCGTTCACCTCTCCGAATGCCATCTCTGCGTTGCGGAGGCTGCGAATCTCGGGCCGCATCCAAGGAGCAAGCCTGACTGAGCTTGGCGTAGAGACTGACACCACCTATCGGGCGTTCTTTACTGCCCGACCTGCAGCAGAAGAGGTGGAGCGCAACGAGGTCTGCGTGGTGATCTGGTGTATCCCGCTGCTGCATGCTGGACGTGTAGACGGCGGCTTGGTTCTTCTGCGAGATATATCTGAGCTGAAGATGCGAGATCGATTGCTGATTTCAAAAGATGCCACCATCAGAGAAATCCATCATCGGGTCAAGAACAACCTGCAGACAATCTCCTCATTGTTGCGGCTTCAGGGCCGCCGCTTGACTGAGCCTTCTGCCAAGGCAGCTATCGAGGAGTCAGTCCGAAGAATTCGCTCGATTGCTCTCGTGCACGAGATCCTGTCTCGAGAGGATGGTGACGAAGTCAACTTCTCGGAGATCCTTCGCCCGCTTGTGCGAATGGTAGAAGAAGGCTTGACCTCGCCGGATCGCCCTCTCAGCTTTGAGATGATCGGCGAGTCCGGGAATCTGCCTTCCCCAACTGCCACATCGCTAGCAGTTGTTCTGACCGAGTTACTGCAGAACATCGTGGACCACGCCTACCCGCCTGGCTTGCTCATGTCAGAGGAACTACCGAAGGTTCGCATCGAGATGCTTCAGGGCGCTGGCGTTCTCCGCGTTGATGTCATCGACGACGGGGTTGGTATGAGCGGCGAGGCTGACCCTGAGCGAAGGCCGAGTTTGGGGCTATCGATTGTTACGGGTTTGGTTTCTGAACTCGAGGGCAGGATCAGCTTCGCTCCTGCAGATGAACAAGCTGCCGCAGGTGAAACTCGAACGGCAACGGGTCACTTGAGAAGAATCGGGACACGTGTTTCGCTCACGGTTCCAGTCGTCCGGGGCCCAATCGCGACTCAGCCTCCCCAACGGGAGGCCGAGTGAATGATCTGAAAGTGAATGATCTGAAACTTCCTCGCAATGAGGATCTCTTCTAGCTCTCTGCTTAGGAAGCGAGTGCGGCGCGGCGCTGTTGTGCGACCCATGCCCGACGAAGCTTGCGACGCTCTTCTTCAGAGGTCCCGCCCCAAACGCCAGAATCTTGGTTGGTTGTGAGGGCGAATTCCAAGCATTCGGCCTTGGCGTGACAGGAGTCACAGACTGCCTTGGCTGATGCGATCTGGTCCAACGCAGGTCCGGTGGTACCGACCGGGAAGAAAAGATCTGGGTCGGTGTCACGGCATGACGAGTTAACTCGCCAGTCGTCGGTTGCAATATCTAGGCTTCTACTCGAGGTCAGTGCCACGATTCCTCCGTACACAGGGGGACGCGCTAGGAACCGCGCCCGAGTTCTAGTAATTCGTCAATACTGGGGGGACACAGAAGCTCAGGTTTCCCGCGGTGACCCTCAGAATTGCAAGCGGAGGGTGTTGCTAGGAACTTGTGAATCCGTGAACAAAGTAAAACTACAGCCACATTCCACGCGAGTAAAGGAAAAGTTTCGAGAACATGTCCAACACACACCGACCTTTGATCTGTGCCCACAGAGGGGCCTCTGCTGCATATCTCGGAAATACCCTCGAAGCCTTTCACGGAGCGCGAGAGCAAGGTGCTGATTGGGTTGAACTCGACATACGCGTAACGAGTCAAGGCGAACTCGTTGTGCACCATGACGCTACTTACGCCGATGGTCGAGTGGTGTGGGCAACCTTGGCTAGTGATCGCCCCAAGGAAGTTCCGACTCTGGAAGAGTCACTGCTGGCTTGTGCAGGAATGGGAGTCAACATCGAGATCAAGAACTCGCCAGGCGACTTTGGTGGCCCTGATGTGCCCGAGGACTTTTCTTTTGACGGCCAGCGTATTGGAGCTCTGATGGCGAGGGTGGTGGCGAGTCGTCCGCTTTCTCTGAGTGAGGGGCAGCCGATTCTGGTCTCGAGTTTTGATTGGTCATCGCTGCAGCAGGTGCGGGACTTGCTGCCACCTCTGCCCACAGCTTGGTTGTTCGCCGATTTGGATCGTGACCCACTGCAGCTTGATCGTTCCGCTGCGGCGGGCGAGGTTGCAGTCAACCCGTGGGAGCCCCTGATTGACCAGGCGCTCATGAATCGATGCTCAGAACTCGGACTGCAGGTCAATGCCTGGACTGTTGATGATCCTGATCGGATGAGAGAACTCGCTGGTCTGGGAGTGAGCAGCATCATCACGAATCAACCGGCCCAAGCTCGCGCAGCCCTCGAGTTGTAGCCAAGCTAGGCAGTTGCTTGGTCAGTCAGGCGGTCGGTACGGCTCAGCGCGGAACGATCGGCAACACAATGCTCACGATGTTGGGGTGGTGTGAAAATTGCAATGATTCCGCCTCGCCGAGGTAGTCGCCATCGACCTGATACTGAAGGACTGAGCCGGGCGCCTTGGTGATACTCAACTGTTCTAGATCCTCCCAGCGGCGAACAGATCGGTTCGTTCGAACTCCCTTGCGGTTTGCTAGCGCCCCCAAAATGGGCGGCAAAAACGCCCTGACTGACATGTCGCCAATGCTCGTTACAGTGAGTCCCCGATCCAGCGTGGCAGTGGGGGCCACAGTGAATGGTCGGTGCCTCAAGAATGTGTACGGGTCAGTGTTTTGCACAATGGCGAAGAAACCCGGAACCGGATCCGTGGGGTTGCTATCAGCGTCACTCGTGCGGGCGCCTGTGCTGCTGGACTCCGGTGAGACCTGCAGAAGGTACTGCGGGTGCTTGCGATCAAACAGCGAGAACTCGCGTAGTCCGCAATACAAGAAAAGTGCGTGGCCGATTCGGTGCTTCAGCCTGCTGTGCAATTCAACGCGACTAACCACGGCGGCATCAAAGCCGACTCCAGTATGAAACGTGAAGTAGCGGCCGTTTACTGCACCCAAACCAATGCGATGGACCCACCCGCTCGCAAGAGCGTCCGAGGTGGCGCGTGCCGCTCGCCGCAGGTCATCGGGCAACCCCAAGGTTCGAGCAAAAACATTGGTTGAGCCTCCGGGTAGGACGGCTACGGCACAGTCCGTTCCGGCCAGAGCATTGATGACCTCGTTGAGCGTTCCGTCTCCGCCAAGGACTGCAACGCAATCAGTTCCTGCAGCGACTGCTTCGGTCGCGAGTTCAGTTGCATGGTCCCGATGGCGTGTCACCTGAACCGAAACCTCGTGACGAACCTGTAGCAATTCTTGAACAATGCGGATTCTTGTCGGGCTCACGTTGGTAGCAATGGGGTTGACCACCAAGGTGATATGCATCCCTATCAGTCTGTCATTCTGCTAGCTAGTGAATGGCCAACTTGGTGGCTGAGTCCGAATTCCTTCTATCGGTTTTGTCTGAACCGCAGAGTCAAGGCATGCTGTTAGGTATGAACGTAGTTGTTTGTGTAAAGCAGATCCCCGACCCGGCTGATCCGGGAGCGTTGGATCCCCAGACCAATACCCTCAAGCGTGACGGCAAGCTCATTCTCGATGAGTCCGACAGCTACGGAGTCGAGATGGCTTTGCAGCTCGTCGATACTGCTGGCGGCGGCGAAGTCACCTTGGTGTCGATGGCACCAAATGGCGAAGTATCGGGCTTGCGTACAGCGCTTGCCATGGGTGCTGCCAAAGCAGTTCTCGTCAGTGACCCTGCGCTTGCAGGCTCCGATGCACTCGGAACCTCAAAGGTGCTCGCCAAGGCTATTCAGCGCGCTGGCGAAGCTGACTTGATCCTCACCGCAACTGAGTCATCAGACGGCTACACCGGAGTGGTTCCTGAGCAGATTGCAGAACTGCTGCAACTGCCTTCAATCACCTTTGCCAAAGAGATCACCATCGAGGGCAACACGCTCAAGGTGCAGCGCCAGACCGAGGCCGGCTATGACGAGGTCGAGAGTCCCTTGCCAGCAGTCGTCTCGGTAACCGCAGGCGTGGTCGAGCCTCGATACCCCTCCTTCAAGGGGATCATGGCCGCCAAGTCCAAGCCAGTAGATCAGGTCACTGTTGCAGATTTGGGCATTGACCCAAGCGCCGTGGGTTGGGCTGGGGGCGGACAAGAGATTGTAGAGGTCGCTCAGGCCGAGGCCCGCGCCGGAGGAACAATCGTCGAAGACGACGGTGAGGGATTCCAGAAGATTGTCGACCTGCTTGCCGAACTCAAAGTCATCTGAGTCACACCCCGAGAACGAAGGAGAACAACATGACTGTTTCAAAGATCTGGGTGCTAGCCGAAGCCACTGATGGCAAGGTCGCAACCACAACCCTAGAAATTCTTGCAAAAGCTCGCGAACTGGCCGACACGGTTGAGGTTGTGACCGCTTCCGGAGCAGAGATTGCTGCAGAGGTAGGAGCTCACGGAGCAACCAAGGTGCTTGCCGTGGGTGGCACCGAGGGCAAGCTTCTCGGAGCGCCATTAGCAGGAGCAATCGCAGCAGCAATTGCCGCTGGCAATGGTCCAGATGCCGTGCTCATGGCAACGAGTTACACAGGACGCGATGTCGCTGGGCGCTTGTCAGTCAAGATTGACGCACCGGTGATTACCAACGTGGTTGACCTTGTGGAGCGCGATGGCCGCCTTGCAGGTGTCGAGCCAATCTTTGGCGGTGTCACAGATGTGATCACCAAGTTCACGACCGACAAGGTCGGTATCTTCTTGGTGCGGCCGAAGTCGTTCGCAGCCGAAGAGTCGGGCGGTGCCGCAGCAAGCGTTGAAGAGCTCAGCGTGCCTGATCTGGGTGCCACCGGAACTGCCGTAGTCACGAGTCGTTTCGTAGAAGAGAAAACTGGTCCCAGCCTTGATGAGGCAGCAGTTGTGGTATCAGGTGGACGTGGACTTGGCGAGAAGGATAACTACCAGCTCGTTGAAGATCTGGCCAAGCTTCTGCAGGCAGCTCCGGGAGCTTCCCGAGCAATTGTCGATGCCGGTTGGGTTCCCTACTCTTACCAGGTTGGACAGACTGGCAAGGTCGTCAAGCCAACTCTGTACATTGCCGCTGGTATCTC
Organism: Bifidobacterium breve; assembly: GCA_945901935.1. Lineage (GTDB taxonomy): Bacteria > Actinomycetota > Acidimicrobiia > Acidimicrobiales > Microtrichaceae > IMCC26207. Next base: position 13,513 of record CAMDLX010000047.1, read on the forward strand.
GGGCGCCACACAGCATCTGGTCGGGATGAAGGGTTCGAAGAACATCATCGCAATCAACAAAGATGCCGAGGCTCCAATCTTTGCAGTGTCAGATCTGGGCATTGTGGGTGACGTGCACAAGGTGCTTCCCAAGTTGATCGAGGCACTTCAGGCCCGCAGCTAGTTTCGCTGTTTACAGAACCTCGCTCAGCCCCTGACTTAGGTCGGGGGCTGAACGCTTTTTGCGCGCAGATTGCTGCTGTAGCTAGATCTAGACCAATGGCCAGGGGTAGCTACGGCCCGTCATGTCATGTGGGAAGTGCGCCTGTGCCAGTACTCGTTGAGCGCGGCGCAGGGTGGCTTCTTGTTCGGTTGGAGTGAGCAGAACTTTGAGTTGGGGACTCAGTCCAGTCTCGAGCAGGCTCAGCAGCGCGTGCGCAGCGCTGCTCGGCAGAGGGTCGCCTGCAAAGTCCCAGATGACGGTTCGAAGCTTTGGTTCCTCGTGGAAGCTCAGGCCATTGTCGATTGCCCAGATCTGGTTCTCTGAATCAATCAGGCAGTGACCGCCTTTGCGGTCGGCCGAATTAGCAATCAAGTCAAGTACACAGAGCGTCTTGAATTGATCAGTGAGATCCGTTCTATCTCGAAGGGTGAAGTAATGCTCCGAGAACAGCGCCGGAACGAATGCCTGCAGCGAGCCTGGTCCCATCGGAGCAGCCTGGCGAGTCACCGTGGTTGGGACGGAGCCGAAGCCGAGCCAATGAGAGAGTTCATAGGTGGCAACCTCGCGCTTCCACAAGGCTCCGGGAAAATCCCAAAGAGGCCGCTCGCCTCGTTCAGGTTTATAGATCGCAGGTGCGTGGTCTGAGCCACGAGTCACCTGCACCAGATACGTCCCGTTGCTCGACCAGGGCATGAGCCCAAGAATCTCGATGCTTCCACGCTCAAGCAGCTCTGCCATTTCGGTAGCGCCTGGGGTGATCGTGGCCGAGTATTCAAACTCGATTGATTGCCCCTCCTCGTCCTCCTCGTCCTCGTCGTCCTCGTACTCGGCATCCCCGAACACCTTCTCGAGCTCGTCTACTTCAGGCTCGTCTGCTTCGGACTCGCTTACCTCATACGGTGCGTGGTTCGATTCTGCGCTTGGGTCCGGCACACGTCCTGCTTAGTTCCAGCGAGGACAGTTATGTCCTTCGATGCCGATCGGTCGGCCGCAGAGTCGGCAGGGCGGGCGACCAGCCGAGAGGAGTTCCTCAGCGGCTTCAGCAAAAGCCGCAGCTTGAGCTATCCGCAGCGTGAACTTGGCCTGTTCGCCCATAGATGCATCTTCAGCCTCGAGCAATTCTTCGATATCGGCCTCTGTGAAATCATCATCAACCTCAAACTCGATCTCTTCGGGCACGAGTTCCTCGGCAGTCACCTGAATGATGCCGCTCTCTTCATCAACACCCACAGAAATTGTTCCCACAACCCATTCGGGCAGAACTGGCTCAATGAGCCCAGCAATATCTCGCTCAGGGTCTGGTGACCCCATGTTCGAGGCAAGTTGGCCCAAATAACGTCCGAGCATGCCGACCTGTTCCTTCTCAAGTCGGAATGACACCACCTGCTCGCCATGTCGAGCCTGAAGGTAGAACACTCGATTCCCTGGTTCGCCAAGGGCACCAGGGATAAATGCATCTAGTTGTTCAAACTCGAACGGGGAACTCATGTCGCTCATCTACCTTGCAGTTTACGACGGGGCGAGCGTGCTCAGGTCATCACCCGTGCTATTGACTGCGAGCACGACCGGTCCCGAAGGAGTGAAGAGCAGGGGAGTGATCGAGCAGGGGGAAATGACGATTCGCTGAAATAGGTCAAGATGCACTCCGGTCGCCATCGCAACGGCAGCCTTGATGGGGTCAGCATGCGAGACTGCGACCACTTTTCCACCGGGGTGAGCTGCAACGAGGCGTTGGAGTTCATTCCAGATGCGAGTCTGCATCTCGGTGAAGGATTCACCACCGGGGAATCGAAACCCCGAAGGGTTGTTCTGTACCTGTGACCACTCGGGCAGTTTGCGAAGGTCAGACAGCTTTGCTCCCGTCCAGTCACCAAACTCGCATTCGAGCAAGCCTTTGGCACTGCGAACGCGCTGTTTTGTTGCGCGGCCAATGGGCGCAGCGGTTTGTTGGGTGCGCTCAAGCGGAGATGCGTACACGGCGTCAATTTTGTTGAGTTTGCCAATGCGATCTGCGGCAGTTTGTGCTTGAGCCCGGCCAGTTTCTGCAAGATCGAGCCCCTTTGCCCTACCTGGCAGCACCGCCCCAGTCGTTGAAGTCTGCCCGTGACGGACAAGCAGGATGAGCGTGGAAGTGTGCGCTGGCTTGGCTTTGGAGCCGGCCTTGCGCGCGGTGCGGGTTGCCATTGCACTGATTCTAGGTCTGACTCACTGCGAATCGCCTTCGGGAAACATCCTCACTCTGCGCCGAGTAGCGCGAGCAGAGATTGACTTCTTCTGGCGCAGTCGCTGTCGTTAGGGCATGCATGTTTCAATGACGGTCCCAACCGAGGACCTCACTCAGGCAAGAACCATCTACAGACAGCTCGAGCAACTTCGCTATGACCGGGCTTTTTCATTTGAGGCTAAGCATGACCCGTTTATTCCACTTGCCGTTGCTGCAGAGCACACCTCTCGGTTGCAACTCGGAACCGCAGTAGCCATTGCATTTGCTCGAACGCCCATGACCCTTGCCAATGCTGCATGGGATCTCCAGACCGTTTCTGGTGGACGGTTTGAGTTGGGATTGGGCTCACAAATCCAGCCACATATCGAGCAGCGGTTCTCCATGCCCTGGTCTCACCCAGCAGCGCGAATGCGTGAGATGGTGTTGGCCATTCGCGCTATCTGGGACACCTGGCAAAACGGTGTACCTCTGAATTTCCAGGGGGAGTTTTACACTCACACTCGCATGGTCCCTGCTTTCAACCCGGGGCCAAACCCCTTTGGC
>CAMDLX010000048.1 GCA_945901935.1 Bifidobacterium breve
GCCGCTACCACGATGGTTCGCTCCGGATCGCAGAGAGCAGCAGTCCGCAGAATCGCTGCAGGGTCAGTCGAGTCCAGCACGATTAATTCGGGGAACCCCTCGCCGGGTGCAAAGGTGCGGGCCAAGACCTCGGGGAACAAGCTCGATCCGCCCATTCCAAGGATCAGGACATGATCAAATTCACCAAGATCTTTGTGGCTTGCACCCTCTGCAATCTCATCCGCACTGAGCACCCAACGTGGCCACTGTCGCAAACTGTCCTCGATGACATGCAACCAACCCAAGCGATTTGCAACCTCTGAAGGGTCAGTTTGAATCGCGGTGTGGTCGCCGTCCCAAAGCCTGTCAACCACCCGATCCTCTGCAAGCTTTTTGAGTGCTGCAGTCCAGTCTTGTTCAAGGTCTTGTGGGTTGAATCCTGCGGTAATCACCGTTGCAGGCTACCCGTCTGACTGTTCGATGACTGACCGCCAAATCAAAATCTGGGCAGGCTACCTAGACAGGAGGTCCGGGTCTCGGTGACCGCAAACCCCTCAGGCTCCGTAGGAGTCGGTCAGCCATATGACCAAAGGTTGAGCTAGGCAACGTTCCAGTCGCAACCTGGTCCAGAATTCCATTCAGCGAATCCTCAGTCGTTGAGATGCGTCGGGCACGAAGCACAAGAACTCCATAGCCAAGCGCGCAAGAGATCGGGATGCCGAGCAAGGCCAGCATGGCTAAGCCAATGCCTGCCGCCATATCGAGAGCGCTCCCACCACTCCCATTCGCCACAGCAGCTACAACCCCACACATGGCAAAGGCAGAGCCCAGAATCGCAGTTCCCGCAGCAGTAATAACTGCGGCGGACCGCTCAGCATGTAAGTCCGCAGAGAGTGCAACCAACGCGCTCGGTTCACCTGCAGGTCCCAACTGAGCAGCAGCGGTGGAGACACTCAAACCCGGCAAGAGGCCCAACTCCTCTGTACCCATAACTGACCGAGCGCTGCGATCTACTGACGCCGCGAGCCCAGTCCGCTGGGAATATTTCGCCGAGAGTGCCCCGCTGCGCTGCCGCTGAAGTGACCCAGCTTTGCGGAGCCAAGAATCCACCGACTCGAGCACATCTTCGGGTCGACCGGGCACAATCCGACTGACAGTAACCAGTGCCGGACCGACTAGGGAGTCCCCCCGTTGAGACTTCTGCACGAGTAGGCCCAGCCGCTCCTCGACTGCAGCTTGTTGAACGACCGAGATATCCACCCCAAGTTCCGCTGCTGCCTCGATGAGCGCCTGTTCGGAAATGCCATCGACTGATTCCTCTAACTCCTGATCGGCAGCGAGGTGCACGGCGCGATGCATAACTCGTTCCGCGGCAGTTCGATCAAACACATGGCTTGGGACTGCGGACTGCTGATCTGCGGACTGCCTGCTCACCCCCTCAGGGTAGAACGGTTGGCTCCGCCGCACACAACAGTTTCTGAGTTGTGAACTGACATCCGGCATTAGGCAAAATATGACGCCGTATTGTCACCGATCTTGCTGTTTATGGGAACGGGTTGACACGTGACATTGCGAGGACTCCCAAGGGCGTCGACCGACCCTCGACGCGTCCCTCGACCGCAGTGTGGCAGCACCACTGCACTTCCCGGTTGACCCGGTCACGCTCTCGGAGACTCTGCCCGAAACAACTGTTCGCGCAGGCGGCCACGAGCGGCCGGCTACTGCACCCGCCAGAGCTCGTCGGCACTGACCGCTGCGCTGGGAAGGCTGAAAATAGCGGCGATGACAGCGGAGCGGTCCTTCTCGTTCGCTGCGGCAAAGACGGCTTCGTCGACGGTGAGGTTCGCTAGATCCTTCCAGAGGCGGACCATGTCAGACTCGAGGACTTCGATGGGTGGCGGCGGATGGGCAAGAAGGCCGATCGACTCGTCGTCCCACTCGCGTCCGGTGCGCAGCCACAGAGATGGATCGAACGCTGCGGTGCTGCTAGTTGGGTGCCAGTGTCCATTGAGACCGTTCACGTCGACCCAGATCTTGAGCACGGCGAGTCGGCGCACCACATTGCGATCGGTGCCCGAGAACGGAGTCGTTGTCGCAGCCCACACCAGATCTGAGGCGTCGCGTGCGGCCGCCACTCGGTTGAGGCGGGCGACCTTCTCTGCAAGGTTCTCCTCGAGCGACATGGTCGGCAGATCAGGCAACGCGAAATCGAACCGATCATGGATCGGCACTGGGACGAAGGACCGAACGTCTGGGGCGAGCCAGCACGGCGGTCCGACATCGAGCTTCAACGGGATCGCGACGTTCGCGAGGTCGGTGTCGACATGGATGAGCCAGCGGCCGCGCCGGTTCTCGACCCGGTACCGGAACGGGCCGGCCGATGCGTCATCGATGGTCTCCGCCACGAGGTCGGCAACGGTTCGTCGGTCCTCGTCGGGCGTGGCGATGGCCAGGTCGATATCGGTAGAGAACCGTCCTGCTGTGCCGGCGAACAGCTTCCGTAGCGCGGTGCCGCCCTTGAACACGACCAGGTCGAACATTCCGGCAGCGTGGAGATGAGCGAGCAGAAAGTCCTGCGCCACGTCCAAGGTGGCGACATCGACACCGATCATCGAGTTCGGCGGGATGTGGCGGAGGAGGTGTCCCATGGTGATCCGGTGGTCGAACGTCATCTTCGCTCCGTCCGCGCTGCCTCCGTCGGGCTGACAGGCAGCACGGTGTCGACGATGTTCCATCGCGAATCGCTGCGACGTACACCCTTGCGCGGACCGAACCACACGACGCCCGAGTCCACGACGTCGATGCTCTCGATGAAGTCCGGGTCGAACGGCGCCACCAGATAAGCGAACCTGGCACGCGCCGCATTCGACCTGCCCTGCAGCTCAGCGAGCACTGCCTCCCGGTCGGCGCGGTCGACCAGGTCGGCGAGACCATCCAATACCAGACCCCAGTTCGCCACCGCAGTCGGCGATGTCGCAAGGTGGGCGAGCACGGTGGCCGGCGAGCTGACCGGGACGCCGCCGACCCGGTCGGCCGGGCAGACGGCATCGAACCGCACGACGTCGTAGGCACGCGTCAGCGCCGTCGGAACCCGAACTGACTTCTCGACCGACACGACGTGGCGGGCCGGTGCCCGGTCGATCAGTCCGGCCAGCCACATCGCCGATTCCAGCGCGACCCGGGCGGATAGTTCCGGTGTGGCCAATAGCTGCGCCTCTAGGGTGAGGAACGGGTGACCGTGAGAGACCGGGCCGGCATGCGACCCCGGAGCAAACTCCCACACACCACGCACCCCCGTCGGCAGCAGCCACCCGTGTGCTGCCAATCGATGAATCGCGACAGTCGGATCGGAGCCGACAGCCGCGTCGTGCAAATGTCTGCGCAGCGACTCATTGGTCACGAGCACCGCTGCATCGAGCTCCAACGCTTCGACAACCGGCGCATACTGAGCCGGAATTGGCCTTGTCATGAATCACACTATAGCTTCACTGAGCGAAGTTTTGAGCCCACTTCCGACAATACGTCGGTGCCTAAGATCCGCCGCTCCGCGCCGGTTCATCTTCCGAACCATTCCGTACCACACGGTCGTGGTACATTATTCGGCATGGATGCCCTTCAAACTCTCGATGAGATGAACCGGTTACTCAACATTTCCGACGGAGAGACTGTCAACACCTCGATGCGTCTCCCTGTGTCACTTCGGGATGCAGCTGCCTTAGCTGTTACCCAGTTTGGGGCCGCGCCCTCAACCACCAGCTTGACAGCAGCTGCGCTGCGTCAGGCACTCGAGACGGTGGTCATGGAGGCCGCACTGCGAATGCACTACGAACAGCACCCCTCTACTGAACCGACACTCGCCGAGATCGCTCTCGCTCTGGCGCTTCAGGACGCCTCCCCTCTTGCTGACCGACCTGATCTCATAGCCAGCGCTGCTGTTGAAGTGGCTGCGCGACGTCCCCACGCTGATGCCGACGATGTACTCCTTTGGGCCGAAGCTCAGTTGCTTGGCGCCACATGAGATCCATTGTTCTCGACAACGAGGCCGTTCAGGCGCTCACCGATGCCCGCAGCCCCAAGCACAGAGTTGTAGTCGCCCACTTGGCAGGGGCGGTTGCTCGTCGTCGGCGGGGACGTGTTGTCGAAGTCGTGGTGCCCACCGCAGTTCGCGTAGAGGCTGGATGGGACCGAACCACACCATCCGCCGCTGCCATAAATCGCTTCGGTGTCCTGGACCACGTCCTCGACTCGCCCTGCGCGGACCTGGCTGCTCGAATCCAGCGTGCCACCTCAACCGGAGTCGCCGATGCACACATCGGGGCCACCGTCCGCAGCCTCTCATCTTCTGAGATCGTGGTCCTCACGAGCGACCCCACAGACATCGCTGCAGTGTGCTCGCCCTCGCCAGTCAGAATCGTGAACCTCTGAAAGGTCTGCAGGTCAGAATCAATTAGCCCTCTTGATTAGCCCTCTTCTTGGGCTGCTTCTTGGGCTGCTTCGTGTGCGGCCTCAATAGTGATGCGCAGGTCATCTTCTGAGTGCGCAAGCGATGGGAAGATCACCTCGTAGGGACCTGGAGCAAAGGCAATGCCACGAGACAGCATCGCTTGGAAAAATGCCGGGTAGCGACCAAGGGCTACGGATGCCGATGCAGAAGCAAAATCGGTAGGTTGGGTCTCGCCAAAGAACAGTCCCACTAGAGGGCCGACCTTGGGAACCACTACTTGAGTTCCTGCGGATGCAAACGCAGATCGCAGTCCCATTGCCAGCTGCTCTGCGGTGTCGGATAGCTGAAGGTAGGCATCGGCGTCGAGTTGTTGCAGCACGGCTAGGCCCGCTGCGGTTGCAAGCGGGTTCCCCGACAATGTTCCGGCCTGATACACCGGTCCGAGCGGAGCGAGTTCAGACATAACTGCAGCTGAACTACCGAACGCTCCGACGGGCAAACCACCGCCGATGATTTTTCCGAAGCACCAGATGTCGGGGGTAACTCCCGACCATTCGGTGGCGCCACCGACGGCAACGCGGAATCCAGTGATGACCTCGTCGAATAACAACAGCGCGCCCACGCGATCGCATTCGGCACGCAGACCCTGCAAAAACTCCGGCTTGGGTAGAACAAGTCCCATGTTTGCCGAGATCGCTTCGACGATGACCACTGCCACAGTCTCATCAAGCACGGGCACAACGTTGTAGGGCCGCAGGATCGTGTCTGCCACGGCAGCAGCAGGCACACCAGCAGAATCTGGGGTGCTGCCCGTGTCGAGTGCACCCTCGGCTACGCCCGACCCCGCAGCAGCAAGCAGTGCATCCGAGTGCCCGTGGTAGTTCCCTTCAAATTTGAGAATCTTGGATCGCCCGGTGGCGCCGCGAGCCAATCGAACCGCAGACATCGTGGCTTCGGTGCCGGAACTGACTAAGCGAACCTGCTCCATAGCCGGCACCCGAGAACAGAGTTCCTCGGCCAACAAAATTTCTCCGGGAGTTGGAGCACCAAACGTGGTTCCTAACGGCGCTGCTCGTTGAATCGCCGCAACCACGCCTGCATTGGCATGGCCCAGAATTGAGGCCCCGTAACTCTGCACATAATCAATGAATTTGTTGCCTTCAACATCCCAGACATAGGCACCTTGGCCACGGGCCACGAAATACGGAGTGCCACCCACCGAACGGAACGCCCGAACGGGTGAGTTCACACCGCCAGGAATTCGAATAAGTCCCCGCTCAAACAGTCCAGCGTTTGTCAGTGATTGAGCAGGCTGGCTGAGCGAGTCTGGGGCTTGCTCAGATTGGTGACTGCTCACTGAAAGCTCTCGGCTAGGGATCGAGCAAAATACGTCAGGATAAAGTCAGCACCCGCTCGCTTGATTGCCGTGATCTGCTCAAGCGCTACCAGCTCTCCGTCGATCCAGCCCCGCTCGGCAGCAGCATGAATCATGGCGTACTCACCAGACACGTGATAGGCCGCTAGGGGAACATCAAACTCGAATCTCGCTCGGGCCAGCACGTCAAGATACGTCAGTGCAGGCTTGACCATAACCATGTCGGCACCTTCGTCAAGATCAGCGCGGATCTCTTCTAGGGATTCGCGCAGATTATGGAAGTCCTGCTGATAGGACTTGCGATCGCCCCCATCGGCAATCTGAACATCTACGGCTTCTCGAAACGGCCCATACAAGCCCGAGGCATATTTCGCTGAGTAAGCAAGAATCGAGACTTGATCCGACCCAGTCGAGTCCAAGGCCTCTCGAATTGCCATGACTTGGCCGTCCATCATTCCTGAAGGCGCACAGATGTCGACCCCGGCCTGTGCCTGCGCAACTGCTACCTCGCTGTAACGCTCAAGCGTGGCGTCATTGTCTACCTCACCATGAGCAGTCAGTAACCCGCAATGACCATGGTCGGTGTACTCATCCAGACACAGGTCTGCCATCAGGACAATCTGATCGCCGAACTCATCGCGCAATTCGCGAATTGCCACCTGCACTATTCCGTCGCCATCCGAGGCTCCAGAACCGCGAGCATCTTTGGACTCTGGAATGCCAAACAAAATGACTGCGTTGACTCCAAGTGAGACCAGCTCGGCTACTTCTGAGCGCAGCGAAGATCTGCTGTGTTGGACCACACCCGGGAGCGAAGAGATTGGCACTGGTTGGTCGAGGCCCTCCCGCACAAACAGCGGGGCGACTAAGTCATCAACACCTAGGCGAGTTTCGGCCACGAGTCGTCGAAGGGCCGGAGTGCGTCGCAGGCGGTGAAGGCGATGTTGAGGGAACGTCACAATGCGATCCTAGGACAGAGGGTCTGCTTGAACGATTGCACCATCAGGACCTTGGGCTGATTTGGCCCTCAGGCCCACCAGCTCACAAGTTGTTTGGACGAGTCCGGCGATGGTGTGCCTGCTTGATTCAGCTCCAAGCTCTAGGCCCGCATCACGAACTGCCTGAGCAGTAATTGGTCCGATCGCAACGACGAGCTCAGGCGTCTGATCGCGACCCATCGCGGCCACGTAATTATTCACCGCAGATGCCGAGGCAAAAGTTATGACCTGGGCTTGAGCAATCCGCTCTCGCAGCTCCTCGCTGATTGGCGCTGGCACAGTTCGATAAGCCGTCACCACCTCGACATTCCACCCACGCTCTCGTAACCCAGCGGGAAGAACCTCGCGCGCAATCTCTGCTCGCGGAATCAACACTAATCCGGAAGTGCCTATCGGGTCAGCAGTACTTGGCTCAGATGGATGCGGAAAAATATCGAGCAGCGACTCAGCTACAAACTCCTCTGGCATCAGATCAACGCGCAGGTGATACTCGGCCAATACGGCTGCAGTTCCGGGCCCGATGGCTGCAAGGCCTACTCCGAAAAGATCTCTGCCATCGCGAAGTTCAGAACAGAATCTGCGAGCGGCATTTGCAGAGGTCAGCACGACCCAGTCGAACTCGCTAACACGTCTCACTGCATCACGCAGAGCCAAGCCATTGTCTACCGGATCTTGGATCTCGATGGTCGGCACCTCGATCACTTCGGCACCCACATCGCGAAGCTGCCTGCTGAGTTCACCAGCTTGTTCAGTTGATCGAGTGACAACCACCTGCTGGCCGAACAATGGTCGGTTTGTAAACCAGTTCAGGTCTTGTGCAGCCACCTCTCCGACCACGATCGTGCACGGGGCTTGCAGAGGCTCTTGGTGTAGCTCAGCAAGCGTGGAACGAATCACACTCTGGTCCGAACGCGTGCCCCATCGCACTGCCGCTGCTGGCGTATTCGCTGCAAGGCCTCCAGCGATGAGTCGTTGCGAGATCTGTTGCAGATGAGACACGCCCATCAGAATCACGATGGTGCCACCCACTCGCGCAATGGCCTCCCAGTTCACTTGGGTCTGCAGTTTGGATGGGTCCTCGTGTCCAGTCACCACCGTGAAACTGGTGGATGAATACCGGAGCGTGACAGGAATGCCCGCATAGGCCGGCGCTGCAATCGCAGAGGTGATACCTGGGACCACCTCATAGGGGATTCCCGCATCAGATAATGCTTGAGCTTCCTCGGCGCCGCGGGCGAACACAAAGGGATCTCCGCCTTTGAGTCTCACCACATTCAATCCACTTTGGCCACGATCAATGAGCAACTCGTTGATCTCTGTTTGGGGCACGGAAGGTCCACGCGGAACCTTGCCGACAGCAATGCGTTCGGCAGTAGCGGGTGCAAGATCTAACAGGCCTGGAGCAGATAGCCGGTCATAAATCACTACATCTGCACGAGCCAGCAATTCGGCCGCACGGACGGTCAGCAGGCCCGGGTCACCCGGTCCGGCGCCCACTAGATAAACAGTCATTACTAGTCACCCTAGGGGTTGAATTGTTGGCGCAGCGAAGCTGCAAGGGATCGACCGAGTGATTCCGGGTCCTCTCCCCTCGCTGATTCATGCAGCACCTGCCCACCAACTTCGTGAGCAAGCACAGCGCTCAGGCTGATCTGAGTATCTGCGCTGATCTGAGCGTGTGCACCTGCAGGCAAGCTGCAATCGCCACCCAACTCTGCCAGAAATGCTCGTTCAGCTTCTACGCACAGGCGGCTCGGTTTATGTTCAATCGCAGCGAGTAGCGCTGCAGTCTTGGCATCGTCAACACGGCATTCAATTGCCAAAGCGCCTTGGCCCACTTGGGGAACAAACTCCTCGGTTTCGAGTAATTCGCTCAGATGCTGCTGCAGACCCAAACGCTCAAATGCGACTGCAGCCACCACAATCGCATCGAACTGTTCTGCCTTTGCTAGGCGAGTTGCCATGTTGCCGCGCAGTTCCTCAAACTGCAGATCTGGCCGCATTTCGGCCAGTAGGGCGCGGCGTCGAGCAGAGCCTGTCGCAACCACAGCGCCTGGTCGGAGGTCATTCAGTGAGCTGCCAACGAGCGCATCGCGGGCATCGCCACGAGTTGGGATTGCCGCTAGACACAATTCTGCAGCCGTAACAGCTGGCAAGTCTTTGGCTGAATGAACAGCCAAGTCTGCGCGTCCATCTAGGACTGCCGCTTGTACTTCTGTGGCAAAGATGCCCTTGCCGCCAATCTCTGCCAACGGAACATCTAGGCGACGGTCCCCTTCAGTGCTGACCGTGAGCAACTCGATCTCTAGTTCGCCATGAGCGAGACGCAACAAACCTGCGACATGTTCCGCTTGCCACAGAGCCAAAGCCGAGGCTCGTGTTGCGATGCAAAGCACCGGAGCAGATTGCATACTTATGGATCAGCTCAGATCGAACAGATCGCTGATGGACTCGGCTAGTCGCTCACCTTGGGCCGTCCCGGCTGACTCTTTGAGTCGAACCGTGGGTAGGTGCAACATCTTTGCAACCATCGCCCGACTCAGCGCATCTACTACCTCGAGTTGCTCCGAGCTCAGACTGTCAAGGCGAGACCCAAACCGTTCCAGTTCTGCGGAACGCATGGACTCAATTTGCTCTCGCAGCGAGGTGATCAGCGGGTCGACTTCACGTGCTGAAGAAATCGCTGCAAAGCGAACGGCCTCTTCCTCAACAATCTCTCGAACAGCATCAGCCTCTGCATGACGAGCAGCCAGATTGGCCTCGGTCAGAGCAGAAACATCTTGCATATCGAGCAACTCCACTCCATCGAGCCGACCGATGGACGGGTCAATATCTCGAGGAACCCCCACGTCGACTGCCAACAGCGGCGACGACCTGTGGAGCAGGACTTGTTGCATCATCTCGAGGGTCACTACCGAAGTCGGTGCGCCTGTAGCGCTCAGCAGTAGATCAGCATGAGCGATTTCATCGGCAAGAGATTCCAAGCCGACTCCTCGAATAGAAGCGACCTCGGATTGATCAAGTAACGAGCCAGCTAGGTTGACGGCGCGGTCCTCGGAACGGTTCGCAATGACGAGTTCTGAGACGCCAGCGTCAGCTAAGAACGAAGCCATGCCTCTGGCCATCGATCCAGCGCCAAGCACCAGCACTCGCTTGCCAGCTAGACCAGCAGCGGCGAGCGTTCCTGCGCATCGAGCTGCCTGACCTTCGCTGAGTCTTGCGTCAACCGGAGCAGCAACGGGTTCAGGGGAACTGCTGGCCGCTGCGAAGCGCTCGCCTGCCATGATCACTGCCGCCTGAGAGACCGAGGTGACGTGGTGTGCAATCCGAGTCTCGGTTCGAGCGCGCTTGCCAACCTCGAGTGCGTGGCGAAACAGCAAGTTCATCGACCGCCGCGCTGTTCCCTCTTGACGAGCAACATCCCAAGCAGTGCGAACCTGACCCAGAATTTCATGCTCACCTGGGACTGCCGAATCTAGGCCGGCTGAAACCTCGAACAAATGCTGAACAGCCTGTTCATCGTGATGCACATACAGATTTTCGGTGAACGTCTCTGGTGGCAGAAAGGTGAGATCGCCGAAAAACTCGATTACTTGGCTGTTTGCGGCATGAAACCGCTCCGCAATGAGATACACCTCGGTGCGATTGCAGGTGGCAAGAATGACCACCTCGACTACGTCCTCGGCCGAGACCAAATCATGGAGCATCTTGGGAAGGCGCTCGCTAGAAATGACCATCCGCTCAAGCAGGTCAAGGGGTGCAGTTCGGTGGTTGGCTCCAACTACGAGGACAGACACGCCAGCAGGCGCTCCTTCGCTTCAGCACAGCGGCCCATTCGGACTAATACAAGGATGCTCTCATCCAGCGCAGATCGCCAGTCAGGAGCACCAAATGTGACATCTCTCCTACTCCCATCAGCGCTGCTCTGGGCCGCTTGGAGTTCTTGGCGGACCTGCGCAATCACTTCTGCGAGTTGTTCCCCCTGCTCCGAAGTCAGTCCAAGGACACTCTCAAGCGAGGCATCTACTCGTCTCGCCACCCACTGACTTAATGCTGGACTGCCTTCAGAGTCGGAGACAGCAATGGTCACTGAGCCCCAGTGCAGCGTCGCCGGAAAGCTCAAGTCACCCGCGTGTGCCATGTCTGCTCGATTCACCAGGATTCCTGCTTCGGTGCACAAGGCTCCAACCTGATTATTTACAGCGGGGTCGTTCGTGGCCACGATGACCAACAGGACCTTCGGTGACTGGGTTTCCCCAGCTGTCGCTATCGAATCAAGATCAGCAGGATCAAACACGCGGCGTTCGATGCGCAGGAGTTCCGATGCAGCGAGTTCATCAAATTCTTGATGAAGTGCCGGCGCAATCACTCTTACTTGAGCGCCCGCCTCTAGCAGCCGGCGAGTCCTTCGTGCGGCCACAGCACCACCACCGACCACAACGCAGTTGCGACCCTGAACCTGTAACTGCACCGAGAGTTGCGCTGGTTCAGACATACTCAGCTAGCAGTTGCTGGATTTGCTGCGCGCCGTTGCTCTGTCGCGGCTGCTGCTGCGGCCGCTCTGCGCTCCTCATGGAATGCCAGAATCTGCAACTCAACAGCCACGTCAACATCGCGAACCAGCACATCAACCGGTAGGTCCAACACGGTAGGAGCAAAGTTTAGAATTGACCGCACGCCAGCCCGCGCCAACGTATCTGCAGCATCTTGAGCGGCTGCCGGTGGGGTGGTGATAATTCCAATCACGACTCCGTGTTCTTCTACTAATTCCGCCAAGCGCTCCTCGTGTTCAATCACGAGGTCTCCAACCTGTTCACCGACGCGGCCCGGGTCAATGTCCACCACCGCTACTACCGAAAATCCCCTATCAGAAAATCCAGCGAACTTGGCCAAAGCCGATCCTAGGTTGCCGGCACCAACTATGAGGCAGGGCCAATCATGAGTGAGTCCAAGTTCGCGACGGATCTCAACGAGAAGGTGATCCACCCCGTAGCCCACCCCGCGGGTGCCGTAGGACCCAAAATAAGACAAATCTTTACGAACCTTGGCCGCGTTGACTCCGGCCATCTCTGCGAGTTGTTCCGAAGAGGTTTTGCTGCGTCCCTCGGACTGCATCTGCAATAAGCAACGGTGATACACAGGCAGGCGCGCAATCGTCGCTTCGGGAATGACTCGACGGCGTGCGGGCGACATCACGACAAGTTACAGCGCCCGTTCACAAGTTCACAAAGTCGCAGATCAGAACTGAACACTGCTTTTTCCGCCGCTATTTCAGCTGATGGCGAATGATCTTTCCGGTGACCCCACGAGGAATGTTCTCGACAAACCAGATCTTGTTCGGACACTTGTAACTCGAGAGTCGCTCGGCACAAAAAGCGACAATATCGTCCTCTTCAAGGGGAGCGCCTGGCCGAGCTTGAACATAGGCTTTGACTGCTTCGCCGGTGTAGGGGTGTGGGACTCCCACAACTGCGCAGGCATCGATTCCAGGGTGCTCAAGCAGCACAGATTCCACCTCAGCGGGAAAGACGTTAAACCCCGACACGATAATCAGATCCTTCAGGCGATCTACCAGGAACAAGTAGCCCTCATCGTCCACCACGGCTACGTCGCCGGTTCGCAACCAACCATCCTTTGTTAGGACTCGATCTGTTGCCTCGGGGTCTTTCCAGTAGCCCGCAAACACGTTCGGGCCATGGACCAGGATCTCTCCTGCATCACCTACTAGGACATCCTCATCGTTTTCATCCACGATCCGAAGCTCAACCCCTGGAACGGGAATCCCGATCGACCCGAACGGAGCGTCGGTTCCAGTTGGACTCGTCACCACGGGCGAGGCCTCGGTCAAGCCGTAGCCCTCTTCAAGGCTCAAGCCCAGCTTTGCTTCAACTGCTTGGGCGACCTCAATAGGCAACTTGGCCGCACCCGAGACTGCGAGTCGGACTGAGGCAACCATCGCTGCATCAATACCCGGTATGCCAGCCCATGCCGCCCACATGGTTGGCGGACCGGAGACCACCGAGACACCATGTTTTTGAATCGATTCAAGCCCCGAAACGGGGTCGAATCGTTCGATCAGCAGCACTGCTGAGCCGACTGCGAGTGAAACACCCAGAACTACATTGAGCCCAAATATATGAAACAGCGGTAACACGCCGAAGACCACATCATCTCCGTTTTGCACCTCGTCAGAAGAGGCCAAGGTCTGGCAGATGTTGGCATAGAGATTGCCGTGGGTGAGCATGGCTGGCCTAGGCGAGCCTGCAGTACCCGAGGTGTAAATCAAAACGGCGAGGTCATCTGGAGCCCGATCCGTAATGCCAACCTCAGCTGCACTATCTGCAGTCCCAAGATCCTCGAGCTGAACGCCGTTTTCGGGAACAAACCCGGCTCCGATCACATGCTCAACAGTGGGTAGCGAGGATCGTTCAATCCCCAAGAATGCTTGGCGACCCGCAGCCCCAACAATGACTGCCCGGGCTCCAACAAGATCAATCTCGTGCTGCATTGCAGTGCTCGGATTTGTCGGATTTAGCGGAACAATGACCAGACCAGCACCAAGGCCAGCAAGGTACGAAACCACAAAATACCGATTGTTGCCAGAGATCAGCGCAAGGCGATCTCCGGGCTTAAGACCCAACGAGACCAGCCCAGCGCGCAGTTGCGCCACCTGCGCGCGCAATGATCCATAGGTGGTGGGTTTTCCACGGCTGATGAGCGCGCACGCGTCATCAGGGTGGTTTTCGAGAATCGTGGCCAAGTTCACTTACCACCAAAGTAGCCGCAGGTGTGCCCGATGCCACCCATCAACTCACCCCTGCGACGTAAGAAAACTCAGCGAGGGGCAAGAACTACTAGTTGGAGAACCGAGGCACCCAGCAGAAACAGCATCAGAATCACGATTGCAATCGTGGTGTTTCTCCTCATGATTGCGGCCGAAACGAGGGTGAGAGCTGTACCGGCGTAGTGACCCCGCGAGCGGGTTCTTCGGCACTATCAAGTGGACTCAACGTCAAAGCATCCCCAGTATCTAGGCCCAATTCTTGAGCAGCCGAGGCTCGGTCACAGACCAAAGCCAACGCACCATAGCTGTCGATAACTAAGCCAAGCGCCCCAGTACTGAGTTCAGAGAAACTGCTGACTCGCTTGACTGTTCGCACCGTGGGTGCGTCCAGGCTGAGCGTCGCCCCCGAGTCCAAACTCAACGTAAAGACTGTGCCAAGGGCGTCGACCTCATCTGGATCAGCATTGAGTTGTGCGTTGCCATAGTGATCGATCCACAGCACCTCGGCTGTCAACATCGTCTCGGTGAGTTCAGAAATCGGAAGCGTTCCGGGGATGAGTCCGGCAGGCTCAATAAGGTCACCCAGTTCCTCAAGCGGCACACCGTTACAAAGGTGAGCAGCAACTGGCGCAAACACGTCTCGACCGTCGAAGAGCGAGCCCGCTCCCGCTAGGTGATACTCGGGGTTATTGAGCCACACTGCGCGAGTAGCTCCACCAACCATGGCTACGGCCGGAGCTAGAACTCCATTATCTGGCCCAAGCAGAATCGACTGCCCATCGCCAACCTCAACTGCAATGGCTCGACGAGTTGTTCCAACACTGGGATCAACCACAGCAATAACTACGCCAGGGGCTAGGTACTGAGCAGCACGGCCAAGAGCCAGCCCACCTGCGCGAACGTCATAGGGGGCAATCTCGTGGGTGATATCGATCACGCTCACGAGAGGGGCAATCTGGCGAATCACGGAGTGAACCACACCGACGAACTCATCGGTGTGCCCATAATCCGAAAGAAACGAGATCGTGTCGTATCGCAAACTCATGCCCTTTCAACGTACCCCGACTCGCCCAAGAAACCCGATTTGTGGACTTAGGTACCCACGTTCAGGGGTTAGCCCGCTAGCTCGCGAGATCGTTCAGTTGCTGCAGCGATGGCATCAATCAGAGTCTCTTGAAGCTTGCCGGTTTGCAGCACGCGAAGGGCCGCCTCGGTTGTCCCACCTGGTGAAGCAACCCGAGCCCGAAGCTCGGCTGGGTCCCAATCTTGCTCGATCAGCAATCTGGCAGAACCCAGCAGGGTCTGTCGCACCAGCGCATCAGCCGTGGCCGGGTCCAAGCCTTGAAGAACGCCAGCCTGAATCATCGCTTCGGCAATCAAGAACACATAGGCCGGGCCGGAACCAGAGACAGCGGTGACAGCATCGAGTTGGGATTCAGGAACTCGAACCACCGTGCCAACTGCATCCAAGATCTGCTCGGCCCAAGCCAGATCGGATTCGGTAGCAGCCGACCCACCACTCATGGCCGCTGCCCCTTCACCAACCAAAGCTGGCGTATTTGGCATTGCTCGAATCACTGCCACCTGTGGCCCAATCGCGGATTCAAGCGTGGCCAAGTTGATGCCAGCAGCAATAGACAAAACTCGCTGCACTCCTAGATTGCGCAACGCAGTCAACGCTTCGACCACGTGATTGGGCTTGGTGGCCACGATGACTTGCTGCGCTCCAACGGCCTGCTCCAGAACCGCTACACCCGGAAAGAGCAGCGCGAGTTCGCTACGACGCTCCTCTGAAACCTCGACCACTGAGACTTGCTCCGCTTGCAACAGACCATGACTCAGCAATCCGTGCAGAAGTGCAGTGCCCATGGACCCACCGCCAATAAGTTCAAGTTCTTCCATGGCGCCAAGCCTAGTAAGCAGGGCGAGGTCCAGGTGCTTCCCCAAACCCCTGAACCTCGCAGGGGTGAACTTAGGCTGATCTAGCTGCGCTGTCAGCGGGGAGCGCTCCCCGCCTAGCCCTCGAAGCGTGAAGCAAACCCCAGCCGCATAGCAGGCCGGAAACTCTGTTCTACGTACGAGTAAACCGACCCAAAGAGACGATCAAGTTCGGCCTCGGTCACCCACTGCACGGGAATCTGCCCTACAAGGAACACCGCATCCTCGGACCCAATCGCAAACCGCAGTCCGTAAAATCGAAGATTTCGACGCAGTAAGTACTCATAGGTTTGCGCCAAGTTTTCTTCGGGGCTTGGCATCAAATAGGTCTCGACATGCAAGGTTCGCTGTCGCAAGTGAAACCAAACCGAAAACATCCCCTTCTCTTCGGAAGAGACTCGGATCATCCAGCGGCGCTCCCCCGAGTCAGTGTCCCGCTCGACTGACTCCACGCAAGGGTTTTGGTCGACCTGCTCGGCTAACCACTGCTCAATCCACGCGTCGATCTGCTGCAACTCGGCAGCAGTTGCCGGCGGGAGGGCATCTGCGGTCATCGACATTCCACCAGTTGGCGCGCCCGAAGATCGCCATAGAGGCGGCGCAGCCGGCCAGCGGTGGTTGCCCATGCGTAGCGATCAGACTCAAGGGCCCCTGCGCGACCCATGGCGGCGGCTCGGTCGGGGTGAGCGA
>CAMDLX010000049.1 GCA_945901935.1 Bifidobacterium breve
GGACTTCGCAGATGGGTTCACTCTTTCGCCAGAGCCGGCGCTTCACAGTGTGCCGCCAACGGCAAGAACCTAGGCCTGCCCGAAACCTTTGATGGGAAGCCCGAGAGCCTCACGAAGCTGGATGGCAGCGTCCAGGGCTGATGTATACGCAGCCTGACGTTGTTCCCGGTTAGCCATCTGAGCAGTTTCAGTTCCCGCGAGTTGGGCACATTCGGATTCCAATTCCGCCACCAGCGAATTCTTTGCGCTTAAGTCCGTAATGAGTGCTTGGTACTGCTCAGGCCAGACTGTGTTTCCCAACAACTCCACGAAACGCTGCGTTACTTTCACCCGCGCGCCGCAGAACCCCGGAAGCAAGTCCCATGGCAGCCGGCGATTACTGTCAACGGACGCAAGGTACTGGTCGTCTATGGCCTTCCACTGAGGAACCAACTCTGAGACAATTTTCGAATAGGCCGCTTGAGCAGTCTGCTGCTCTGCCAAGTTGGGGGCGGTTGTTGTAGTTGTTGTTGTTGCAGGCTTTTTCGTTTCGGTAGGAGCAGCGTTGTCACCTTCGCCACACCCCGAGATGACCAGCACAGACAGAGCAAAACCGATCGCAAGAATTTTTTTCATGTTTCAATAATCTCACAGGCGGGGACAACGACTAGGGCATGCCATTTAGAAGAAAGACCTGCGGCATGACCCCTACATCAACGCGGTAGCTGAACAGATTCCGCGGCTGCTTCAGCTGGGATCAGGCGAAGGGATTGGTCTGCGGACCACCCGTATAAGGAGGCGGGGTCCCTGTCGCCTGCTCAGAGCGCTCAAAGATGAGTCCTAATTCTGTAGATGTCGGCCCAACCACTTGAGGCTCAACCTCTTCAGGCCGAACCGCCATAGGTCCAACCGCATCAGGCCGAACCGCTTGCGGGGCCGCAGGCTGATTCATGTTGCTCGTGGTTCGGCCTCGTGGCAGCTTCAATGATCGAGATCGTGATGAGGGCATTGCTGCCAGCACTGGATCTTCCGCAGGGTCGTTGCTGTCCTCCGCTTCGTCAAGCTCATCTCCTTCTTCGTTCTCTGGATCAGACCGCGCAGCAGAAAGGGGATCTTTAGTCAGCGTCAGGAACGCAAGACCAAAAGCAAAGGGAACTGCGACGATCCGCAGATTGGCATAAAACATCTGGGCCACTGCCCAAGCGATCCATGCAATCGCAAACGCACGTCCGGGGCCAGCGCGCTTGGCTGCGCTAAACGCCAGCATTATCAGCAACACAATGGCGATGATCCCGGGAATGCCGTGTTCGCCAAGCATGCGGGTGAACTCAGTGTGCGATGAGGCCTCGTCGATGCATTGATCAGAGCGAATTTGGCAAACCTCATAGCCAAGTCGCTGGTACTTGGTCATCCCTGGGCCAACCCCAAACACAAAATTGTTTGCAAAAATCTCGGTGTCGTTCGCAGCAAGGTCAGTTCGAGAGGACTCCGTGTTCGAGAACCGTGTCTCAAAGGCGCC
Source organism: Bifidobacterium breve (assembly GCA_945901935.1). Lineage (GTDB taxonomy): Bacteria > Actinomycetota > Acidimicrobiia > Acidimicrobiales > Microtrichaceae > IMCC26207. The sequence continues at coordinate 1,499 of CAMDLX010000049.1, forward strand.
CCCTGTGAAGTTCTCAAGCCAGGGGAAGACAACGAAATACGCGAGCGCAAAGGAAACTCCCGCTACAGCCAAAATTCCGTTTCGTACTTTGCGGTTTCTGGCCTGAGCTATGGCGAATGCTGCAATGGCAATGCCCACTGCAAATGACCCACCACGAGAGAATGTCAATAGAACCTGAACTCCAAGGATGAAAGCCAGGACAGAGGCAATAATCTTCGCTGTCTTTTCGCGCTCGGTGATGATCAAGAAAATTGCGGCCATGATGCCAAGCGAGAGGGCAGAGGAGACCTGTACCGGGCCGAACCCACCTGATGTAACAAAGTTGGATTGCCCGCTGAAGTTAATCTTTCCGGCGGCCGCTAACTCGGACCGGACATCAGCGACTGCAATGGTGAGTGGTCCCACCGCAGAAATCAGCGTGACCCAGAGAACTCGTCGGTACATCCATGGGGCGATCCGTACCTGTGAGGTGAACATGACAAAGGCCGCCAGAGCCAAGGGACCACTCAAAGCGAAGGCGATAATCTCTCTGGCTCCGGCCCCGGTAGTACCAACCGTTACCGCCATAGCGGGCAGCATCACTGCTGCGTAGAGCAGTGCGATTTTTCCGTCTCGTCCCAGGCGCTGAAGCACAAAAAGCACTGCAAACCCGGACAGAATGATGAACAAGTAGGGGGCAGCCAAATAGAAGATAGGGGCCCGGACCTGTCGCCATAAGACTTCGCTGCCCGTGATGTAGGCCAGCACACAGATCAGAAGGGCAAGATCTTTCTTGAGTACGGCGTACAACCCAAATACGAAAATTGCTGCGGCATGAACCAGGCCAAGAATACGAAGTTCTTGTAAGGCCAGAGCCGTAACAACCTCAAGCAGAATCGCGCCCAGAAGAATCATCCATCGAGGGATCGGCAGGTTCGCCGAAGCTGCCTGCTTGGGAGCTAGCCCTGGGATTCCGCTAGTACTCAAATCGACGGCGGTCAACATTTCCCCTTATTAGTAACTCGCCTCAGTGTATCGGCGCCTCTCGCTGAAAGCGTCAAGGGGGCATAGGCGATACTCCTTTCCTCCGGGTATCCTGAGAAGGTGTTAGAAACAACGCGGGGTGGTTTCTTGTGGTGAACCTTGACGCGTATCACCTTGGCAGAGCTATTGAGCACCAACCCTTCCGTTCAGCCTGTTATGCGCCCTTCGTTGGGTTGTCATTCGATATGAACGGGTCAGTCTCTGTCTGTGCCTTCACTCGCACCAAGCCTTTGGGCCGTGTGGGTGAGACTCCGCTGCTGGAGATGTGGCGCGGCGAACGCATCTCACGCCTGCGTCAAGCAGTAGTGGCAGATGATTTGTCCTATGCCTGTTCTCGCTGCGCGGAAGAGATTGCCGGCGGCAACTTGAGTGGCAGTCTGGCCGTTGGGTTTGATCAGTTCACTGCATCCTCGGATCCTGAGTGGCCTACTCGCATGGAGTTTGCGCTCAGTACTGCATGCAATCTGCAATGTGTCATGTGTAGTGGGGAATTCTCATCATCAATTCGTGCTCATCGTGAGGGTCTTCCGCCGCTTCCGCAAAGCTACGGAGACGAGTTCCTTGAGGAGCTTGATCCTTTTCTGCCACACCTACAGCAGGCCCGCTTTCTTGGTGGTGAACCGTTCTTAGCCGAGATTAACTTTCGGATTTGGGAGCGCATGATTGAACTTGGTCTGCAGGTTGAGTGCAACGTGACCACCAATGGCACCCAGTGGACTCCCCGTGTGCAGCGGGTGCTTGAGCAGTTGCCGTTCTCGATCGGTATCTCTATTGATGGCACGACGCCCGAGACAGTGGAACTGATTCGTTCGGGTGGCAGCTATGACCGCATCATGGAGAATCTGGGGCACTTCGTTGCTTATCGGGACCGGCATGAGTCATCTCTGAGTCTGACGTTCTGTTTGATGATCGAGAATGCTCACGAGTTTGTTGACTACCTACTCATGGCCGAGGACTTGGGTTGTCAGGTCTACGTCAACACGGTTCGACAACCTGTTCGTCACAGCTTGTATCAGCTTCCGCCCGCCGAGTTACAAGATGTGCTGTCCGGCCTGGAGTTCCAAGCTGCTGCCGTGGAGGGCCGCCTGTCACTCAACGCGGCAGCACTTCACGAACAGCTCGCTCGGCTTCGCAGTCACCTCGATACTGCACTGGGTACCCCTGTGGAATTTGCAAGGGCCTCAACTGAGCAGACGAGGTTTCAGGACCTGGTGGACTCCCTGAGCGAACCAGAACTTTCCGAAGCGGAACTGATCCAGCTCTTGCATAAAGCCTCTGTAGATCAGCTCGCTGGAGTAGAAGCGGTCTCAGTGCTGCGTTGCGATGTCCATGAGCGGATTATTGAAGGCAATCATTACGTCGGCCTAGGTCAGGAGGAGTTCCTGTCTGCCCACGCAAGCGTGTTGCATCCGATGCTTGCAGAGCGAATTGGGCATCGCATTGATGTGGTGGCTGATCAGTCAGGAAACGGATCAAGCACTCGCGTTCTAAGTTTTTGTGAGCCCGGAGCGGAGCCCTCAATCATGATCACCATGGCCCGTCGCGGGCCCGACCCGTGGTCCACAAGTCGTTACGCGACTCTGCTCAAACGGGCCTCCCGGCCATGTTGAAGCTCAGCCCGCAGGCGGCGGCTGCCCACGCAGCGAATCGAGTTGGGGGTCCAAATCAGCCTGCTTGTTATGCACCCTTTACCAGCATGTACTTCGATCAATTCGGCAATGTGCTGGCTTGTTGCATCAACACGATTCACACCATGGGCTCCTACCCTTCGCAATCCTTGGCAGATATCTGGAGCAGTGAGCGAGCCAGAGATCTCCGCTCTGCTCTCACAGCGGGGGATTTCTCGCTCGGCTGCCATGATTGCCACAGCTCGATCAGTTCCGGAAACTTCAATGCAGTCAATGCGATGTTCGATCAGCAAGTCATTGACACGCCTGCTGAGTGGGTAGTTGAGAACCCGCCAGTTGCCGAGGATCAGCGCGATCCGTGGCCGAGAATGCTGGAGTTCGCGTTGTCCACGCGTTGCAATCTGACCTGCACCATGTGCAGCGGCTACTTCTCTTCAGCTATCCGAAAAGCCGAGGGGCTTGAGCCGCTGCCGGAAGTGTATGGCGATGAGTTCGTCACCGAACTACGACCGTTCCTTGAGCACGTCACAGACGTTCGTTTCTATGGAGGTGAGCCGTTTCTTGCTCCGGTCAATTTCGCAATTCTGGAAGTGCTCTGCCAGGTCAACCCCAGCTGCAATGTCTCGATTACCACCAACGGGACCATCTGGAATCAGCGGGTGCAGCAGATAGTCGAAGTCCTAAAACCGACGATCGTGGTTTCTATCGATGGGTTCAGCACAGAAGGGTTTGAATCAATCCGAGTGGGGGCAAGTCGCGAGAAAGTTTTTGAGAACCTCAAACATTTCTCTCAGGTTGAAGGCTGCCAGGTGAGTCTGGCGGTCTGCGCCATGCGGCAGAACGTCCACGAGATTCCCGATCTGGTTCGCTTTGCGAACTCAAACAGTTTGCACCTTGGCTTCAACGTGGTCCGCTACCCGCAAGACCATTCGCTCTCTTCGGCAGCAGCAGAGGAACTCTCAGAGGCGATAACAGTGTGGGAAGAGCTGCTGCAGGAGCAATCCTCGCTCGAGGCCCCGCTGTTGAGTCAGCCCGGGCAGGAAAACCTGCGGAGGATCGAGGGCATTCTGTCCGAGGCCCGAGGCTGGCTAGCAGCCACTGCTGACCAAACTTCGGGACTTGAGATCCGATCAAGCAGCGCGTCGGCCGCACGGGATCGTCGCAGAGACTGGATGGAATTGCTATCAAAGCTGGCGGCAACCACGTACAACTCCGATGCACTCTTGACCGAAGAGGCATTTGAGCTTGAATTGACCCGTGTGCTGGCTGAGTTTGACCAGAAAGTCGCCCCCCAGAACAGAGCGGGTCAGCTAGCTCTGGCTATTGCAGAGTTCTCTGATCGGTCACTCCTCCCGGCGGAGCTTGACCGCTTTGATCAGCTCGCTGCTACGTTGGCCACCTCGGCAGTTACTCCAAGAATTCGCCTCATGACGGGGTTACCTCCAGCTTTGATTGTTGACGGAGTGATCAATATGGATCCCAAAGTTCTGGCCTTGCGTTTCGACTCATACTTTCCTCCCGAGAGGAACCACCAATGATCAAGTCTGCCTGCTACGCGCCTCACTCAGCGCTCTACTTACGCCCCGATGGGCTCGTTCACGCCTGTTGCGTGACTGGCTTCTCGATCGGGACAGTGTTCGGGCCGGAGCGAGAAAGCCTTCGTGAGATCTGGCATGGGGTTGCTCTGGCTGCCCAACGGCAAGCGCTCGAGGCAGATGCATTCGACCTTGGCTGTCAGGAATGCGAATTTGTTGCAGAGTCGGGCGGGCGTGAGGCCACTGTTGCGTATCACTTCGATCGCTTCGCCGAGGGGTCGCCCCACGAGTTCCCGAAGATGCTCGACCTAGCGCTGTCGAGTCGTTGCAACTTGCAGTGCGTAATGTGTAATGGCGGTCTCTCCTCGGCTATTCGAACCCAACGTGAGGGGCTTCCTCCCTTACCGGATTGTTACGACGACCGGTTCTTCGAAGAACTCGATGAGTTTTTGCCTCATGTAGAGCGTTTGCAATTCAAGGGTGGCGAGCCATTCTTAGCAAGAGAGAATCAACGTATCTGGGACCGGCTAATCGAACTTGGACTCACTCCAGAAGTGACGGTGACCACGAACGGAACACTCTTCAACGACCGCGTCGCTCATTACGTGCGTGAGCTGCGCATGCACCCCAATATCTCGGTTGATGGCATGGAGGCCGAGACGATTGAAGCCATCCGCGTGGGGGTGGATGCTCAACGGCTGTGGCAGAACATCGATAGGTTCCAGGAACTAGCCGAAGAGGCCGGCAACGGGATGACCTTGAGTTTCTGCCTGATGCCGATGAATTGGCGCGAAGTGCTTCCCTTTCTTGCAGAGGCCGACCGTCGCCAACTGAATTGCAACGTCATCTTTGTGAACCAGCCACAGCAGTACGACCTGCTGCGTCTGCCACGAGCCGAACTGACCGAAGTCCTAGCTGAGCTGTCCTCAGTAGAGATGCACCTCGTCGGCGATGCCCCGAGGAACTGCCATGCCGAGGTTCTGGAGCGGATTCGATCTCACCTTGAAAACCCGGTGGATTCTGTTGTGAGCTCGGTACTCATGACTTCGCGGCCTATAGACAGAGAAGCACAAGCCGAGCTACGAGCGATGCTCGTTGAGGAGTTTGCCTGCGAGCCGATGCTGGTAGAGGCCGAGGAAGGCATCGTTAGTTCAATTGAGGTGCCCGAGTGGGCTTCTTGGTTGGGTTCCGCTGACTTTGTTGGGGGGCAGCTTGATTTGTTGGACAAACTTATTGAGCAGCGTTGCGGGCCCGTAACGAACAAGTGGCTGGTCTCTCCGATGCACGGAGTTGTGGTGCTTGCAATTGAGGTACAGACCGAGACAGGCGCCCGACAGCTTCGCGTCTATCGCCTTGTGGATGCGGAATCGGGCAGGCAACGGGTCTATGTGGTCGATGCTGCGCAGATAGGGAACGCGGCGAGCAGCGATAGCTAGTCGAGATCGAGTTCAATGGCGGCGCCGGTCCATTCCGGCTGTTCTGTTCTGTCCAAAATGCATTCTTCGAGCACCAGATAATCCATGTCTGTAGTCATGAAACACCGATAGGCGTCCTCAGGGGTGTACACGATTGGCTCACCGCGCACGTTGAACGAAGTGTTGATCAGGATCGGACAGCCCGTTAGGTCATTGAACGCGCCGAGCAATTGATGAAAGGCCGGAAAGCGTGTCGCATCAACGGTCTGCACCCGGGCTGAGCCATCAACGTGGGTAACTGCGGGGATTTCGGAGTCGATTGCATTGAGTTGCTCAAAGATGCTCGCTCCCTCATGAGGTTCCCCTTGAGTCCCTCTGCGGCTAGCTAGGACTGGAGCCGTGAAAAGCATGTACGGGGATTCATGGTCCAGTTCGAACCACTCTTGGGCATGTTCAGCCATCACCGCAGGGGCAAATGGCCTAAACGATTCGCGCTGTTTGATCTTCTCATTGAGCACCCGCTGCATCGTGGGGGAGCGCGGATCGGCCAGAATCGAACGGTTCCCAAGGGCCCGTGGTCCGAATTCCATGCGACCTTGGAACATGCCGACCACATTGCCCTCGGCAAGCAGTGTGGCTAGGTGGGCAGCACGTTCGTCTGCATTCTCGATTCGCGTGAAGGGGCGGTGGTGCTCTTCTAATTCAGTCGAGATGGCCTCGCTAGAAAACGCCGGACCAAGCTGAGCGCCAGCCATGGAGTCGCCAGTTTTCACCAAACGGCTGTGCCCCTCAATTTGGTGCCAGGCCCACAGTGCTGCACCGAGTGCACTACCAGCGTCTCCGGCAGCGGGCTGCACCCAAATTTCTTCGAACGGGCCATCCGCATGCAAGCGTGCATTCGCCACGCAGTTCAAGGCCACGCCACCGGCAAGGACAAGGTTCTTTTCTCCAGTAACTGCAGCAGCATGTTTTGCCATGCGAAGAACCACGTCTTCGAGCACAACTTGAATCGATCTTGCTAGGTCGCATTCGCGTTGGGTGATCTCGGATTCGGGTTGCCGAGGCGGCCCGCCAAAGATCATATCGAATTGATGGTTCGTCATTCTGGTGCCGGCTAGGAAGTCGAAGTAGTCCATGTTGAGCGTGAAGGAACCCTCGGCTGATATGTCGATCAGGTGATCGGAAATTGCTTGGGCAAATCGCGGCTGCCCATAGGGAGCCAAGCCCATCAGCTTGTATTCTCCCGAGTTCACCTTGAAGCCGGCTTGATAGGTAAACGCGGAGTACAACAATCCGAGCGAGTTCGGAAAGCGAAGCTCCTCAAGCAGTTCGATCTCTTTGCCGGACCCTCTGCCTAAAGAACTCGTAGCCCACTCCCCGACGCCGTCAAGGGTCAGGATTGCTGCACTTTCAAAAGGTGACGGGTAAAAGGCTGCTGCTGCATGACTCAGGTGATGATCCGAGAAAAGTAGGGGTTCGGGAATTTCGTAACCAAGATGCCTGAGCGACTTCTCAATTTCGTATGGGGTCCACAGTTTGCGATTCAGCCACTCCGACATCGCAGCGTGAATGCTTCGTAACCCGCTGGGTCCGGCGGCTGCATAGGTGCGAAGAATCCTCGAAAAAGTCGAGAGAGGCTTGTCGTAGTAGGCAATCCTTGAGAGTCCATCCACCGGAACCTGTGCTTCTTCAAGGCACCACTGAATTGCAGAAATGGGAAATCGTGGGTCGTGCTTGCGACGCGTAAAGCGTTCCTCTTGTGCTGCAGCCACAATCTTGCCGTCACGCAGGACTGCGGCAGCTGAGTCGTGGTACAGCCCGCTGATCCCTAAAACGAACATGGCTGGTAGAGTAGTAGTCCTGTTCGGGTGCGGGCCCACAGTAAGGAGGAGGACGGGTGGAAGAGACTCAATCACCCCCGAGATGGGCATGGCGGCACTTCGTTCCGGTAGTGGCACCGCTGGCCATAGGCCTGTTGTTTTTCCTTCTCGGTGAGTCTTCCCGAGCAGTAGTTCTCTGGATAATTGCAGGGATCACCTTGGTGCTGGTCCTGTTCGGCGTACCAGTAGATCGGTACCTTGCTCGGTTTGGGGCATGGATTGCCAGCACGGTCGGGCTCATTGCAAGTCTAGGAATTGGGTTACTGCTGGTCTCTGCCGGATGGGTGACTCGGTTGTTCCGTCGCGACCCACTCACGCCTCGCAGCCGCAAGGGAAATGGTTGGCAACCTGCAGCGAGTAGCGAAGACTCCAACTTCCTCGCAACAGCAACCTACGGTCTTGAAAGCGGCAGCAGCTCTCGTGGCAGTAGGTCCGGGGGGCTCGCGAGTCAGCCAAGCGGCATGCGCGGTTTGGGCCGTGGTGCCGTCATGGCGGTAGGCGCCGTTACCTTGTTGTTGCTTGCAGACCTGGGTATTGGGCTCGCTTGGGATCAGATCTCTGGGCCAGGCACCCCGGCCGCTCAGATTGTTGATCGCGTGAACTTCACTGGAAATACCAACACGGTTGCAGATGTTCGTGCAGGTATGCCGGCGATGCAGGCCTATCCGTGGGCCGAGGACTACTTCCGAGAGATCCAAACCACGCCCTCTTCCTACTGGCCGTTTACCGAGTCTCGTCCGAGAGCATTTGAGGGTACGTATGTCAACATCGAGGGGTGGTCGCGAACCTCTTATGCGCCAGCGGATCTTCCCAAAGATGCGCCTGTGGTTTGGATGTTTGGCGGGTCCACCACTTGGGGCGAAGGTCAACGCGATGGGTACACCATTGCCTCGTACCTTGGTCGGATTGCAGAGGATGCAGGTTCTCCAATTCGGGTCGTGAACTACGGCCAACGGGGTTGGACACATTTTCAAGAGATGATTCTGTTTGAACAGCTCCTAGCAGCAGAACCAGCCCCCGATGTGGCCATCTTCTATGACGGGGCAAATGAGATTAACGCACAGACCCTCGGGGCCAAAGGGGTGCCAACCCACACTCTGGCAGATCAGTATGCAGAAAAGATAAGCGGAGGAATTTCGGAGGAGTTTGCACCAGACGAGCCGCCTCCAGCACCGCCGTCTAAGGCCAAGCTCGCTTGGCAGGCGTATCTCGACCACTCTGCTATCCAACAGCTTGTTCGAGTACTCAAAGGGCAGTTCGACACGCCAGTGGGGGCATCTGAGGCTGCTGTTCAGGGGAGTGCTGCTGTTCATCAAGATGGCGGCAAAGAAGAGGACTTGGGCGAGAGCTATGTCAAGACAGAACAGGACGCGCAGCGAGCCGTCGATGTGTACGAACGGGGACGTTTCTTGACCACCCAGCTTGCCGAGGAATACGGAGTCAAGCCGATCTTCTTTTGGCAACCCGTCATGGCAGGCCAAGCCGAAGAGTGGGCCAACGACAATATTTCGGATCCGACAGTCAACATCAGTGATGCACTTGACGGACGCGAGGATGTCTACATCGACGGGGGCCATACCAATGAAGAAGGTGCCCGTATTGTTGCGGAGCGGATCTGGACTGACATCGCACCCGCAATCAAGGCGCCAAGTCTGCCGCCGTCTCGACGGGCGAGCCGGCCTGCAGTTCCCGCAGCTACTCCCTCGCCAACTAGCGAGGAGACCCTAGAGTCTGCGCGTGCCTCGCTCAACGAGGCTGCTCAGAATCCGTGTGACCTGGGAATCTGGTCCTCGAGGCTTGGAGTGCTGAAGGCCTCGAGCCCTGACGAAACAACCAAGGTGATCGAGCTCTCACGGGAGTTTCTTTTTCTCCTAGCTGGGCAACTTCCTGCTGATCAGTCGGCGGTTCGTCAGGCTCTGACTGCGGCATCAGCAGAACTGGTGGAACAAGCTGCTGGGGCTCAGGTGGATCCTGCTGTCCCGTTGCTTGCACAGCTGCCGCTAGCCAACGATGCAGAGTTCCGTTCAGCTATCGAGACGGGCCTAGCCGTCAACGCCTCAGTCAACGGCTGCGGATAGTTCCCAGCTCAGGTTTCTAGCTACAACGTCATCCCACTACTTATTGCTGGGACCCTGCTGATCGGCTTCTTCTTGAGCCGCTCTGTTGTTGAGCCTGATTGCCAATTCGGGCAGGGCAACTTGCACCAGTTCGTTGTCTGATGAAACCCCGACAAGTTCTTCAATACACAGGCGACTTGCCCGGTCCAAGTCGCCATGCAGGGTGTACAGGTGCACGTACGCGCCGCGAACATTTCTTTGGCGGATGGAATCAACCAGCGCTGCAGCCCAATCGAATGCATCCGAAACCTGCTCTTCGGAATAGTCCGAGAAATGGTCCGGCTCGAACGCACTTTGGGGCAGCGGAGTGAGGAGGCGAAAGGGAACCGACCCTGAGTGCGGAACCTGATCCAGCACCTGAAAGTGCTCGCGGTAACGGTGATGCCACAGGTGGAGCCAGGGGGTACAAGCGTGAGCCCAGTCCTGCTCGACCACTGTTCCCCCAACTTGTAGCGAACGGTAGAAAGTGGACTTGAGGTGATTCCAGATGTCCCAGGTTTTGGCAACATCGTTGAACAAAAACTCAATGGGACGGTCAGGTGACCATGACTCTTCCGACACGTCGCCTTGGTGAGCAGTAACAAGGCCCCGGTCCTGACCCAGACGGCCCTTATAGAGCGGCAAGAACGACTCCCCATTGTGGAATCGACCACTCAGTGGTAACTCGGCTGTTCGGTCTTCGATGTCTTCGAAAATGAACAAGTCGTAGCTGTCAATCGTTGCTGAATGAACAGTCGAATTTTGTCTGAGGCCTTTCAAAATCCCAACGGTGATATCGCCAAGAAATGGTCCAAGCTCCACTACTGCGCCTGACCCAGTGAACTCGGTGGCCATGTAGCGAGTCACCCAAGCAACCTCCCAAGGAGAACAGATGTCGACAAGGGCGAGAGGGTCAGTAAAGAAACTACGGGGGAACCAGCGCCGTAGTGGCTTACCTGCCGGGTATTCCCAGCGGAACCTGCGGAGTCGACTCTTGACGCCGTAGGTTCGCTCCTTGAGCGTGAGCTCATCTTGGGTCCAGACCTCTTGTGCCATTAGGCGTTTCCTTCTCTTGGAGCGTCGGAATGCATGGTCTAGAACAACGTGTAGACAGCCACTGGCACAACGGCTTGGGTAGTAGCTACTGCAAGACCAATCAGGCCAAGCAGCGCCATCAGGGGGATGAACCACCAGACTCGGTTGACGAGGGCAAAGCTGGCTGTTTCTCGGCAGAGTCGAATGAGATGCTTCATGCGTAATCTCATGACTGCCCCAACTCCTGGCTACCGATATAGACCACGACGGCCTCATCAAGTCGTTCTACGATGACCCGCAACTGCAGACTCTGAGCAGAATCCTCCTGAGAAAAGCTCACCAAGCTGTCAGCGACAAAGCCGCTCGGACCAGGCGAGACGGTCATAGCCCCGTGGCCGTTCACGAGTTGGCTGAGCACTGCTTGAGTATTCAGCCCAATGAGGTCTGTAGCGCTCTCAACTTCAATGACTGCCAGCCTGCCGCTGCTCGAAAGAATCTGTTCATCACGGTCGCAGTTCAGCAAGATCACATGATCGGCGCCGCACCAATCCTCAAGAACTGTTCTGGGATTCTCTGGCAAGACAGGTGGCTCAGGTGGGTTTCGTACGGCAAGGAAAGCCGTAGTTGCTGACTCGCTGGTACTCCAAGCAATCCGAAACTGTCGGCTGTCGGCGGCTGTCGCATCGCCAAGTACCAAGTCGTGGATCAGGTCGCTCGCAGTCTCATGTCTTGGGACCTCGCTGCCGAGTTGATCGCAGAGTTTTGTCATGAGCTGCTCAGTGGTTCGGGCCTCTTCTAGGCCGAGTCGAGAAAAGTAATACGCTCGCTCCCCAAACTCGAAACGACTCTCGCCTTCGACAGTGCCCGCCCGGGAATCTTGGCTTGAATCCTGGATAACGAGTCGGGCAGGCGACTCGCCACCCACCCACTCGGACAACAACCGTACGGCCTGTTCAGCCCAGGTTTCCGATTTCTCCTGAGCCTCGCCCCACGGGCGGATGTATTGCAACTGCCCGGCCTCGAGGGTCGAAAGTCGATTACGAAGTGCCTCGAGCTGTCCTTCCCAGACAGGCCGCAGGGTGGTCAGCGAAGCAGCAAGACCGCCCTCGTCGAGCTCCATAGTGGTGACCACTTGCCGGAGTTCATCGGGCGGCATCTGAAACAAGCTGAGTTCGACTGGAAAGACGACCTCGTTGATTCCAACCTGGAATCCTCGATCCTCGGCAAAACGCAGAAACTGTGCAAACTCATGCCAGTTCGATCGCATCAGGCAGTGTGCCAAGCTCACTTTTGTCCCGTGTCTGGCGGCGTAGGACTCAAACCTGTCTAGGTTGACCATGACCTGGTCGAACTCGGCACCAATACGGATTCCCTCGTAGGTCGGTGCTGTAATCCCATCGAGTGACAAAACGAATGACATCGGCAACTGCTCGCAGATCTTTTCGATCCGGTCGGACCATTGAGTTCCATTCGTTGTCACAGCCACCTGAGGCGGGTTCGGCAACTTGGCGAGCATGGCCATGACCCGCAGCGGCTCCTTGCCGAGGAACGGCTCGCCACCGAGAAAGTTGACCTTCTCGAGGTGAGGTAGGAACTCTGCGAGTTCTTCGAAAAAGGAGTCGCCGTAGACGGCGGGCAGTGGCGGCCGCAGCTCCCGATGTGCCCTGATCGACGAGGACCAATCGCCGTTGCACATCTGGCACTGCAGGTTGCAGGAATTTGTCATGGAGAATTCCATCTGCACGGGCCACTGGGGATGCTGTTCGGTCACCGTGTGATCATCAAAGATTCTTGCAAAGACGATTGCTTCGTCGCCCTGTTGCACTTGCCATTCACAGAACCCGCATCCCTCGGAGAAGTCCCCAACTTCCAAAGCACTGCGCATGCGAAGCGTGTTGGGGCTCTCCCAAATCTCACGGATGGATTGTTCCGTCACGCTCCCCATCAAGGCGCCAGTGTTCTGACAGCAAGCGCGAACCTTGCCAAATTGATCAAAATACATCGACACCGTTGGCGCGTAGCAGGTTGACTCAAAAGCCTTGGCTGCAATCTTTTCGGATCGGGTGGCCGCTGCGTTCAGATTGGTAGGACCTGGTTCTTGATTCGGTGAGGGAGTTTTTCCGATTGATCTGCGGAGCTTCCTGGTGACTCGCTCTTGCAGGTTCATGCGCTGCGCCCCTTGGCTCCCATGCGGCGACCCAAGCCGGCCTTCAGGCGTGAGACGCGAAGGCGGTTCGGTTGCCGACGAATCCTGAGCCAAAGCAGTCCAAGGTTGCCCTCAATTGACCAGAAGGCGTTTCGCAGTGCCAGACCAAAGCGCTGCCGACCTTGGGCTGCGCCCTGCAAGGCATCTTCGTACTCTGACTTCGCCTTCTGCCGGAGTTCAAAGCGACGCCAGCGATTGGCCCGAACCAGTGTCTGGCGAATCACGGGAGCTTCGACGTCGCGACCTAGCTCCCATTCGGGGTCTTCAAGACGACTCGTGTACAAATGCATCAGTCGGGCGTGATGCCAAGGCCCAGCAGGGTGCAGCGCCCAGCCAAGCTGCGGGTCTAAGCACAGGTCACCGTTACCTAAGTCGGCAATAAAGTTAAATTCAGCCGGCAATCGCGGGCAGTCCTGTTGCGACTGAGTCCACGCCGTGGCAATGAGCGCACCCTGATCACGGGTCCGCCATTCGGGCCACTCAAACGATGCGATTGCCCGTGCATTCCACATATCTAAAAACTCAGCGCTATCAGGGCCAAAAAGAAATACGCCACCGTTCCAATGCACCCAATCACCAGGAACCTCGATGTCAAAGCGCTCGCTGATCTGCTCGCGAAGGTGCGAACAACTGTGAGTGTCTCCGTGGCCGGTGCAGTCACAGTTCATGGCCCACGGGCTGAATCGATCGACCTGATTCACCGAGATGGTCAGATCAGAGGCAAACGCAACGGGTCCGTGGCGGTGCTCAAAAATCTCCTCAACACCAGGCCGTACAGCAATGATGTCAGTGTCCAAATAACACCATTCCCCAACCGGTAGGTGGCGGTGGATTCCTGTCTTGAGCCAAATACTTGCTTGGTGGTCATCGAAGTGTTCCGGGGTTGCGACATCAACCACCTGATGGATGCCTTCAGGATCAATCGGCCGCACATTGCGAGTGGAATCGGTGACGACCCAGATTTCGAGTGAGGTGAGCGGACCCAAATGGCGCACGGCTGTGCGAAGGGTTTCGGTGTGCATCTCTGGTCCGCATACGACAAACACCCAGCGGCATCGATTTCGGATTTCGGCAGTGACCGATGCCGGGCCTGCAGCTACGAGGGCCTTGCGAGCAGCAGCAACTCGCCGAATATTCGCTCGGGACCTTCGCTCGTGAGCAATCCTGTTCATGGCATCGGGTAAGGCCGCAAGGTCACGTCGCAGGAACTCAACCGCTGCGTTGTCGAACAGAACTACATACAACAGCACGGCGAACCACATCAGCGGCAGCCTGAGTGCAAGAGCGATGAGTGCTGCGAGAGGTAGCCACTTCTCTACAAACTCGTTGAGCAGCACAAAGCCAAGGAACCGAATTCGTCCTCCGGAGTGCCGAAGGGATCGAAGGTGTACTGGCTCGGACCACAGCACTGACATCTGAAATATGCGGTACAGGACGTAGCCCAGGCCAAAGACAGGTAGCCAGGATTCGCCGGTTCCTTGAGAGACCACGATCAGCGCAAGAGCGGCCGCCGCAAACTCAATAATCACCATGACGCCAAGGATTCGCCTGGAATGGGTCACGCCAATTTTGGTGGCCAGTGTGCTCAGTCCAGCGCGCTGATCATGCGCAATGTCGCCTATCTGATGCCAGAGGATGCCGCGTAATCCCATCAAAAGAGCCCAGAACCCAACAGTCAGGGTGATGGCCCACCCTGGACCAGAGATGCCACCAACCTGGGTGAACACCGCGATGCTCAATAGGACCGGCACCACATAGGCGTAGAGCGCGTCGGCAAGAACTCCCGCTGCTGCCCGATCCTTCAACCGGATCGGCTTG
>CAMDLX010000050.1 GCA_945901935.1 Bifidobacterium breve
ATCGCAGTTGCCGCTCAAGAAGGAACAAGCCAAGAGGTTTTGGCTACTGGCCTTGCCGCTGCGCTACCCGATACCCAAGTGGTCACCGGTGAGAAATTTACGAGAGAGAATCAGAAGTCGGTCTCTCAGTTTGTCGACATCCTCACCACGTTTGTTTCGGTGTTTGGCTACGTCGCACTCTTTGTGGCCTGTTTCATTATTTACAACACCTTCTCGATTCTGGTCGCTCAGCGAACCAGAGAAACCGCCTTGTTGCGGGCAATCGGGGCGAAACGAAAACAAGTACTGCTAGCCATTGTGCTCGAAGCAGTACTCGTTGGACTCGTGGCCTCGGTGCTTGGGCTCGTCGGTGGGGTGGCGTTGGCCTCGGTACTGAAAGCCTTTGTAGGTACCCTCTTCACTGTCCAATCAGGGCTTCCAACACTGACTGCAAGCGCCATTGCGACGGCATTCATTGTGGGGGTCGGTGTCACCGTTCTCTCGGGACTTGTCCCTGCTTGGAGATCAACCAAGGTGCCACCGATTGCAGCCTTGTCCGAGGTATCGGTAGACAAATCGAGCGTTTCACGCCCGCGGATTATCTGGGGAACACTCTTCCTAGTGGGCGGAACTGCCCTGCTTGGTTTGGGCCTTGCAGACGCAGGACCAAACCCGCTCGTGCTCTTTGGTCTGGGAGCTGTGCTCTTCTTGGTATCTGTGGCCGTGATTCTGGGCCCATTGATTGCGGCACCGTTTAGCCGTTTTCTGGTCTGGCCATTCACACGCGGAACAGCAATTACACCTCGGCTCGCAGGTGAGAATGCTGCTCGCAATCCGCGCCGCACGGCCGCTACTGCTGCTGCGCTCACCATTGGTGTCACCCTGGTCACGCTGATCGCTGTAATGGCAAGCTCGATCAGAGCCAGCGTGGAGTCGACGGTCAACTCCACGATCTCGGCCGACTTTGTGATCAACTCAAGCACCTTCTCGATCGGCACCGGTATCCCCACCACTGCTGTGGTAGAGGCCCGAGCAGTTCCAGGAGTAGCCCTAGCTAGCCCAGTGCGGTTTGCTCCCTTCCGACTGATTGATTCCTACTCTCAGCAGCAGGCAGCCGCCGACCCTGCGAAGGAGCAACAGAGCCTTCTTGGTGCGGGAGATGCCGCACCTCCCGGCGCGGACGAATTTCTGCTCGGCATAGAACCGCTGAGCTACTTTGAAATCAATGATGTCGGTACCACTGCAGGTTCACCGAAGGATTTGCTGCCGGGAACCTTTGCTGCGGAACTTAAAGAAGCTGAGAAGCGCGGCTGGAAACTCGGCGACAAGGTGCCGGTCTACTTTGCCAAGACCGGAGTTCAAGAACTCGAACTTGCCATGACCTTCGAGCAGAACGCCGGCGGAGGCAGCTACTTGTTGCCCCTAGCCACCTTTGAGGCGAACGTCCTAGCCCTGTTCAACACCGACTTTGTTGTCTACGTCAAGGCTGAACCCGGAGCCGACCTAGCTCAGGTTCGCAAACAACTCGACGCGATCGTTGCTGACTCTCCCGCAATCTCGGTGCAGGATCTCGGCGAGTACGCCGATGCCCAGACTGCCCCGTTCGATACCTTCTTGGCAGTCGTCTACGGACTGCTCGGGCTAGCCGTCATCATTGCGCTCATCGGCATTGCCAACACCCTGTCACTGTCTGTTCTTGAGCGCACGCGAGAGTTGGGCTTGCTGCGCGCTGTCGGCATGTCTCGCAAACAGTTGCGACATACCGTTATTGGCGAATCGATGATCATCGCTGTGTTTGGAACTGCGATCGGGCTCACCATCGGGATCATCTTCTCGTTTGCCTTATCAGTAGTGATCTCGGCTGATTCGCCGGGAATTTTCAAGTACACCCTCCCCGTTAGCCAGCTCGTGATCATTACGCTCGTGGCTGCACTCGCGGGAGTGCTTGCCGCTCTGGCACCAGCTTGGCGAGCATCTCGCCTCGACGTGCTCAAAGCAGTCTCATCTGTGTAACCAGCTGTATGACCCACTGAGTATTTAGGAGTTCCCAAGCAATGTCTGTTGACCCCGCGGATCTACCAACAAGCACTCGTGAGTTTCTTGCAGAGCGACACCTAGCAACGCTGACTACCCTGCGCGCCGACGGGTCGCCACATGTGGTGCCCGTGGGTTTTTCTTATGACATTGATGCGCGCCTAGTACGAATCATTACCTTTCCGGGGTCAGTCAAAGTTCGTAATGCCGAGCGCGGCGGTCGGGCAGTGGTGAGCCAAGTTGACGGGGGGCGCTGGCTGTCACTTGAGGGAACGATCACAGCTACCCAAGACCCCGACCGGGTGGCTGCCGCCGTAGAGGGGTACAGCTACCGATACCAAGAACCAAGCGAGCGCGCAGATCGAGTGGCGCTAGAAATCTCAGTAGACCGCATCCTGGGCCGGGCCTGACTGCCCGGATTACCTGCTCTGTTTATTAGGTGATCTGTTTATTAGGCAGTCTGTTCATCTGGCAGTTCACGAGCAGCACGCACTGCAGCAACGGTGGCAACTGAGGTTGCAGTGAGCAGTGCCACAACTCCGAGCACTGCGACTGCCACTCCCACAAGATCAAGCCCAGTAACGAGCACTGCCACTCCACAGGCTGCCGCTATCGCTCCACCAATACCAAGTGGACCCGCTGCAGCCTCATGAGCCACATACCAAGCCTCATCAGATGCCCGGGTCACAGGTAAACGAATCCCGACCAACTTATTAGGTGAGAGTCGACGCTGGGAACCAAGCCAACAAACCCAAAGTTCTGCGGCGCCGATGACCACAAGGACCACTCCAACCACTAGCCCCCAGGCAGTCTGCTCAGTCAATCTGAGCAATATCGGTAGCAGTCCAGTAAGCCTTCATCTCTGTCACAAGGCCCTCGTCATTGAAGGTAAAGACATCAATAATGTCGACTGCAAACTTCGCGCCGCCCATCGA
Organism: Bifidobacterium breve; assembly: GCA_945901935.1. Classification (GTDB taxonomy): domain Bacteria; phylum Actinomycetota; class Acidimicrobiia; order Acidimicrobiales; family Microtrichaceae; genus IMCC26207. The sequence continues at coordinate 2,949 of CAMDLX010000050.1, forward strand.
GGTAATTGCACGAAGGGGCGCGGCGGCGAAGTGATCAACCGCTCGAATTGGACCAGTCACCACAAGTTCGAGCGACTCAGCAAACTCGTGAGTACCTGCAAAGAACTCGCGCACTGCCGCCCGGCCAACAAAGGCTGGCTTATCTACTGGGTCAGCGACTACCGCATCCTCGGCAAAGATCGCTGCGATGGCGTCAATATCGCCTGCACTATGCGCAGCCGCATAGGCAACGACGACTGCCTTCATCTGGTCGGTAGTGAGCTCATTGGTAGACATAGGTTGAATCTGTAGCAGAACTTGCAGAGCTTCTCCTACTTGAGCCGGGCATCTCCTACTTGAGCAGCTCCGCCTACTTGAGCAGAGCTCCGGCATCAACGGGCAGCGTTACCCCGGTCACGTAGCGAGCCTCATCGGAACAAAGCCAGAGCAACGCATCAGAGATGTCTCCAGGTTCAACCCACGGAATATCCATCGGCTGTTGTGGGCGAAGGAACTCTGCGGCATCTGCGACGGTTGGATTCTCCATATCCATACGAACCAGCTTGGGAAACAGATCGTTCTGAATCATCGGGGTGGCCACGGAAGTCGGATGGATTGTGTTGACACGAATCTGATTCGGGGCCAACTCAAGAGCTAGTGAACGCATGAACCCGACTACCCCATGCTTGGCCGCGTTATAGGCCGGACAGCCATAAAAACCCTTGAGGCCAGCTGTTGAAGAAGTGATCACAATCGCCCCACCCTCATTTTGCTGAATGATCTTTTTCATGCCGGCACGCACAGTGTTGAACACACCAGTCAGGTTGATCCCGATGGTTTCGTCCCACTGCTCAGAGGTAAGAAATTGGGTTGGATTAGGTGAATACGTTCCAGCATTAGCCACAATGACATCTAGGCGGCCAAAGCGCTCGTAGCCAGCGTTAACTACCTCACGTAGCCGGGGCAGGTCTCGCACATCTCCAACTTCGGCGTGCATGACTCCGCCTGCAGATTCCACAAGCTTGACGGTCTCTGCAAGGTCGGCCTCGGTGGCAAGGGGGTAGTAGCACTCAGGCAAATCTGAACACACATCCACGCCAATAATTTTGGCCCCCTCAGACGCGAACTTCACAGCATGAGAGCGTCCTTGGCCACGAGCTGCACCCGTAATAAAAACGACTTTGCCTTCAAACCTAGCTGGACGTTCTGCCATGACGCTGATCCCTCTACTAGTGACGGTGCCGGTCGAGCTTATGCCCCTTTACTCAGACCTTTGTATCCTTCTGTGAACCCGACGGCACGCAGTGCCTCGGCCCAAGAAGACGCGTTGGCTGATTCACCGTCGATGGTTTCTATTCGCAGCCTGCGAACCCTTGAACTACTACTGCTAGATCCACCGAAGCCTGTTGCGCTCGCAAACGATCCGAGCATCTGTACCCAAGAGTCATGCTGAGACGCTGCTTCGAAGGTGAGGAGCCGCTTGCCTCCACGCTCGAGATACGCACAGAGGTCACCATTCACGATGAGTGCATAGGCACCGATCGCTCGGGATGGTCTGCCGGAACTCTCTGGCCAAGGCAAAGCGGCACCGAAGGGCTGTGCAGGGTCCGTTGCGGCAAGCACCCAAGCGTCAGGCCTATCAGCAGCATCAGGCCTATCAGCAGCATCAGGCCTACCAGCAGCGTCAGGCTGAGTCATAGCCCGGAGCAGGTCCACGGCCCCAGGCTTGGCGAACTGCGCCGCACCCAGGCCGTCCACAAAATACCCTCGACGTACCTGACCACGCTCCTCAAGCAGCTTGAGAACGGGATATACCCCAGCAAATCCCCCCTCTACCCCTTCGGCTAACGCCATCTCTCGGGTGAGTACGCCGTAACGCTCGAGCAGTTGAAGTGCGCGTTGTGTCACGAACTCGGTTGGGCTTGGGGCCGGTAAAAAGAGAGGTGCCGTCAACGACCAACGACCAGCCCCCGCTGGCGGGCCAAGCCGTGAAACTCGCAAGGAAGCTCGAGCAGCACTACTGCTAGGCCTACGCGAACGAGACCCCGATGCAGACCGAGATGCAGACCGAGATGTAGAGCGAGGGGAACCGCCAGATGCTTTGGCTCGCAGTGGAGAAAGCGAATCACTGGTCACCTCTCCAGCCCAGACCAAGTCCCAGAGCGCCTCGAGAACACTCTGGTCGTCATATGGCAGCGATGCAGCCGCCACTGCTGCTGTGAGCTCCGCCCAGAACGATGCCCCGTGAGTGCTGAGGTGTGCTCGAAGCGCATGGTGGTGTGGTTCATCGGTACCAGATTCCTCGGCTGTCGCTACTGCTGGCACTAAAGCTGCAACCTGATCGCGAAACATCAGGCGCACGCGACCGTCATGCGCCCCAACTGCCCCAGCTCCAAGCCAGACCACCTCACCCGTGGCACAGAGCAGGTCGAGATCAGCTGAGGAGAAGTTCTTGACTCGTTGGCACAATATGTCTGCCTCGATCAATGATCCCGGCAAGGCCGCTCCCTGTAACAGGCCAATCGCTTCGGCCACGGCATCTGTTCCGCTTCGTCCCGATCCAATCCCTTGCCATCTTGGCAAGAAGCGAGCGAGTGCAGCCGAATCAACTGGCTCGACCTCTTTACGCAGAGCTGCAAGCGAACGACGCCGCAACCTGCGCAGGACCTCGGCATCGCAGAACTCAACCCCTGATCCACCCGGAAGAAATTCACCAGTGAGTAGACGTTGCGTGCCAACGAGTTCGGCTAGCGACATGCGGGCTATCTCTTGGGAGATCCCTAAGCGTGCTGCAATCTGCGCACTCGTGAAGGGTCCATGTGTGCGAGCAAAGCGCTCTACCAAATCTCGGAGCGGACTCTCACCACTTTCTAATGAGACTGAATCAGTGAAGGCAGTCGGTAAGCCCACAGGAATAGCAAGGCCAAGGCCATCACGCAGGCGGGCAGCATCCTCTGCTGCGCTATAGCGCTGTTCGCCGGCCATGTTGACGGTGATGACTCGTCGTCGTTCCACAAGGTGCTCGAGCCATGTCTGGAGAACCTGCGGCGAAGCTTCGCCGATGCGTGCAGCAAGTTCGACTTCGGTGAGTGGACCAAGCACGCGAAGCAGGTCATGCAGTTCGTCTGCGTCACGGGCGGCACGATCAAGAGTGAGCCGCTGCAGTTCCATCTCGACGAGATCAACAACCTCTGGATCTAATAGAGACCGCAGTTCCTCTACACCGAGGAGGTCTCGCAGCAACTCACGGTCCAACGAAAGCGCTGCGGCGCGCCGTTCTGCGAGCGGGGCGTCGCCTTCGTACATAAAGACAGCGATCCAGCCAAAGAGCAACGAACGCGCAAAGGGTGAAGCAATGGGGGTTTCCACCTGAACCACGCGAATCCTGCGAGAGCGAACCTCACTCATGATCAACCGCAAGGCCGGTAGGTCAAAAATATCGTTGCAGCACTCTCGGGTGGTCTCGAGCAAAATTGGAAAGCTGGGGTATTTCGAGGCCACCGACAGCAGATCGGCTGCCCGCTGTCGCTGCTGCCACAGTGGGGTTCGTTGGCCCGGTCGGCGCCGTGGCAACAGCAGAGCTCGAGCCGCAGCCTCTCTGAATCGGGCAGCAAAAGCTGCTGTTCCTGGAAGTGCTGCAACCACCTCGGACTCGACCTCGTCGGGGTCGGGGAACAACAACTCCATGGGCAGGTCTTCTGCTGCCTCGGGTAAGCGAACCACGATGCCATCGTCAGACCAGAGCACTTCAGCGCCGAAACCATCGCCTAATTCGGAAGAGAAATGCGCATCGAGGCGTGTGCGAATGATGGTGGCCCATGGCGCATGGACTCGCGAACCAAATGGTGAGTGGATACATACTCGCCAATCACCGATCTCATCTCGGAAGCGTTCAACGAGCAGCGTCCGATCAGAGGGAATCGCCCCCGTGGCCTGAGCCTGCTCATCGAGATACGTCAACAGAGTGCTGACTGCGGCATCGTCAAGGGCATGGCGTGTGCGCAGTTCTGCTTCGGCCTCTTCTTGAGGCAGGGTGGAAATCCTTCGCAGGAATTCACCAACTGCTCGCCCTAATTCGGCCTCTCGCCCCGGGCCATCACCGTGCCAGAACGGCATTTTTCCGGGCTGCCCTGGAGCAGGGCTGACAATCACGCGCTCAAAGGTGATCTCTTCGATTCGCCAGGTTGTGGCCCCGAGAAGGAAGGTTTCGCCTACCCGAGACTCATAAACCATCTCTTCGTCCAGCTCGCCCACTCGAGTGCCCTCGGGCAAGAACACTCCAAAGAGACCCCTATCTGGGATGGTGCCGCCTGAGATAACGGCTAGGCGTTGGGCTCCTGCGCGACCGCGCACAGTGCCCGCTAAGCGATCCCACACCACACGGGGTCGTAGTTCGGCGAACTCTTCGGCCGGGTAGCGACCAGCTAACAGATCAAGGGTATTTTCGAAGAGCTCCCAAGACAGCGTGGAGTAGTTCGCCGCTGATCGGCACAGATCAAATAGTTCAGTGACCTGCCACTCATCGAGCGCACAACTCGCAACGATCTGCTGCGCCAGCACATCAAGTGGATTCACCGGAACCTTGGTGTGCTCAATGAGGCCCTCCTGCATCCGCTGCGCCACCACTGCAGCCTCGAGTAGGTCCGCTCGATGCTTCGGGAAGATCCGCCCGCGACTCGCTACTGCGACTTGATGACCAGCGCGGCCGATGCGTTGCAGACCCGCAGAGACAGAGCCCGGCGAGGCCACCTGAATGACCAGATCTACAGCCCCCATATCGATGCCGAGTTCAAGCGAACTCGTGGCCACAAGACCCTTGAGCTGACCGCGTTTCAGCTCGTCTTCTACGACGAGTCGGCGCTCGCGAGACAGCGACCCGTGATGCGCCTTGACGAGTTCTTCACTCTCCCCATCCGTCGCAAGATCTTCGGGCTCGTGACTCCCCTGTTCTGCTGCAAGTTCATTGAGCCGACTCGCCAACCGCTCGGCCATTCTGCGTGCATTCACAAACAGCAAAGTGGAATGGTTCTCTTCGATCAACTTGAGCAACTCGGCATCCATTGATGGCCAGGCCGACCCAGAACCAGCATCGAGTTCTGGCACCGGAACCACCACCGAGAGTTCGAGTTCCTTGCGCATGCCTGCATCCACAATGGTGACCGGCCGTTGAATCGGAGCCTGATCACTCGGAGTGAACCCTCCCAAGAATGCTGCAACGGCTTCGAGTGGCCGCTGGGTGGCCGAGAGCCCGATCCGTTGCAGCTTGCGCCGAGTCTGATCGCGAGCCGTCCTGAGGTACTCCAAACGTTCAAGGCTCAAACTCAGATGAGCACCCCGTTTGGTAGGTGCAAGAGCATGGATCTCATCCAGAATCACGCAATCCACGCTCACTAATGACTCACGAGCGGCAGAGGTGAGCATGAGATAGAGCGACTCGGGGGTAGTGATCAGGATGTCGGGCGGAGTGCGAACCAACGCTCGGCGCTCAGTAGCCGTGGTATCTCCGGTACGAACTCCGACGGTGGGTGCAACAAATTCAAGACCAAGCCGCTGCGCTGCAAGGGCAACTCCTCGAAGTGGACTCTGCAGATTTTTCTCTACGTCAACTGCGAGTGCACGCATAGGCGAGATGTACAGCACTCGCACTCCCGCAGCAGGCTCGCTTGCAGAACCAGACTCGCTCGCAGAGCCAGACTGGTCGCGAGCTTGAACTGAGCGGGCTCCGAGAGAATCGATCGCCCACAAAAATGCCGCCAAGGTCTTGCCTGAGCCCGTAGGGGCACACAACAAGGTGTTCTCCCCCGCGCTGATCGGCCCCCAGGCCTGTGCCTGTGCCGCAGTTGGCTCTGGGAAGGAGGATTCAAACCAGGCACGCACCGCCGGAGAGAAAGGTGAAAGAGAATCTCCGGCCATTGCCCTACGCTAGTGATATGGCAGGTGCAAGAGCGAAAGAGTTCCATCCTGCATTCGAGGAATACTGCGAAGCTATCTGGGAACTCCGCGAAGACGAGATCGATGTCATTCAGGCCAGAATCGCTGAGCGAGTCGAGGTGTCTCGGCCTGCAGTTTCCGAGATGATCCGCCGAATGGAGCAGGAGCATCTGCTGATCGTCGGCGACAAAATCACGCTGACCGAAACTGGCATGGCCCTTGCCGAGCGGGTAGTTCGCCGCCACCGCCTAGCCGAGCGATTCCTGACCGATATTTTGGACCTCTCTTGGGCCGACGCTCACCTTGAGGCAGGCAAGTGGGAACATGTGATTTCGGAGTCAGTGGAGATCGCCCTAGCGCGAGTTCTAGGAGACCCGACCACCTGCCCACATGGCAATCCCATCCCCGGGGCCAACTATGAGGCCCCGGATTCGTATCCCTTGCGAGCAGTACCGGTGGGGTCGGCATTCACGGTGAGTCGCATACCTGAAGAACTGGAATTCACGCCGGGTCTCTTAGACTTTTTGGAAGAAAACTCGCTGCTACCTGGCCACTCAGGAGTCCTGACTGCTCTGTCCCCAGATGGCACTGCAACAGTCAAGATCGACGGACAGCACGTTGGAATCGGATCCTTCGCAGCGGAGCGAATTCTAGTGATTGCCTAGTCCAACAGGACTTCAGGAAGCTGCCCCGTGTGGATCACGGTGAGGCGTTTAGTGGAGCGAGTGAGTGCAACGTAGAGCGACTGTGCTCCGCGAATTTGCTCATTGAGGACGCGCTTCGGTTCAACCACCAGCACCGAGTCCAACTCGAGGCCTTTGACAAGGTTCACGGGAACCACCGTCACCTGTTTCTCTAACCCCTGCCTTGTCGCTCGGCCGTACTCGATTCCTGCCCGAGTCAGAGCCGCGTCAATTTGTTCAGCCATCGACTCAGGGACGATCACACCAATGTTTCCCGAGCCGATTGTCTTGAGTTCATAACGGACTCGCTCAACTACCTCGGCTTCGAGTTCGCTACTCGCCACGCCCAAGATCAGCGGTGGCTCACCCGTGTGACGAATAGATTGAGGAGGGGCAATCCCCGGCGCAGCCAAGACCAACATTTTGGCGGCAAGTTCCATAATGGGACCTGGAACCCTGTAGCCGATTGTTAGATCAGCTCGACGGGGCGGCCTGCGGTCCGGCAGGTATTCAAGTACTGATTCCCAGCTCTCATGTGGCCAGGCACCAGTTGCTTGTGCAATGTCACCCACGATGGTCATAGAGCCATTCAATGAACGACGGTCCAGCATTCGCAACTCCATCGGAGACAAGTCCTGTGCCTCATCAACCACGATGTGGCCAAAGGTGCGAACTGCGTCAGCCTCAAGGTGCTTCGGACGTGGTCCAAGCAATTCGAGCGCCTCATCCAGAAGCGGTACGTCGTCTGCTGGAAAAATGACTTCGTTGGGAACATGGCTGCGCTCCCGGAACAACAGAGGCCACTCGGAGTCTTTGAGCCGCCCGCTTCCAGCAGAACGCAACAATCCACGCGATCCGAACAAGTCGTTCAGTAACTCGGCCGGAGTGAGCACCGGCCACATGCGTTCGAGCGCCTCGATGACAGCTGGGTCTCGGCGAATGCGCTCGCGGATGGCCTCGAGCGTCTCTTCGCTACGCGAGGTGCTCGCCAGCCGCTCAAAGACCAACTGCTCGACATGGCGTCGGCCGGCATTGTGAGTACGAGAGCGCCGGCGCGCCTGCTCAATAATGTCTACAGAATCCTCGGGGGTGAGTACCAAGAACTGCAATCCGTATGGAATCCGAAGCGACTCGCGTAGCGGATGTTGACGGTCGCGAACGGCTCGGCGAATCACGTTGATCATGCGGCTATCACCTTTGATCCTGCCAACCTCGGTTGGGTCATGGCCGCTTGAGCGAATCGCTGGCACTAAGTCGGCTAGCACAGCAATCTGGATTCCTGCCTCGCCCAATGAGGGCAGCACCTGCTCGATATAGGACAAGAACACACGGTTAGGCCCAAGCACCAACACGCCTTGACCTTCGAGCGGAAATCGCTGTGAGTACAACAGATAGGCCGCCCGATGCAGAGCAACAACGGTCTTTCCTGTTCCTGGGCCTCCTTGAACTACCAACACGCCTTGCAGAGGGGACCGAATGATTCGATCCTGTTCGGTCTGAATCGTGCCAACGATGTCTGACAACTTGCCCGAGCGTGACTCCTCGAGTGCGGCGATCAGTGCGCCGTGGCCCTGCACCTGACCCTGATCGAGTGCCGCAGTGGCAGACCCAAACAGTTCGTCATCGATTCCGAGCAGCGTCTGACCGCGGCTAGCGAAATGGCGACGGCGACGCAGCCCCATGGGGTCAAGGCCCGTTGCCCTGTAAAAAGTCTCGGCCAATGGCGCTCGCCAGTCCACAACAATGGAGTTGCTCTTCTCGTCCGCTACAGCAATGCGGCCGATATGAAAGCTTTCTCCTTCTGGATCTTCCTCTGTGGGCTCAGTATCAACCCGACCAAAAATCAAGGAACGCTCACCGAGTTCGAGTTGGTGCAGGCGCACACCTACTCGCTCCCACACCACATCACGCTCATAACGATTCTGATACGTGCCACCCTGCCCATCCACGACACCCTCTCGCATTGCCTCGGCAACGGCGCGAGCGCGCTCCAAGCACAAGTAAGCGTTGTCTATGTAGGCCTGCTCAAGTTCGAGCTCGGGGTGATTTGCCACGCGGTCTCCTGTATGAGCCGGTCGGGATCAGGGGATCGATAAGTGTACCTACTCCCCCGGGCACAGAAAATCGGGTTCCCCAGAGCCCGATTACTAGGCCGATTACTAGCCCGACTACTGGCCCAGTTCCTCGCCGATCTCACGAAGAGCCGACCGGAGCGCGAGTCGCAGACGGCGCGCCTGGGACGCGTCGAGATGCGCCACTAGGCCTGTTGCTGGGGCTCCGAACTCCTCGGTGGTCAGTTGAATTCGAGGGGTGGCATCGAGGTAGTCATCACAGACTGAGACTGCCCAGTTCAGGGGCAACATTTCGGCTGCATCCTCGGGGTCAACCGGTGGAACAGGAATTTGATCGTCGTCGATACTGCGGCGCATGTGGCTCCCTGATGGTTATGGCTCCAGATGATTGATACAGATGATTATGGCCCCAGATGGGAGAACTCAGGGTACGCATGATTGACTTACACAGGATGACTCAAGCTCATGCAGACTCTATTTTTATTCGTGCTTGCACTGGCCTAGCAACTGAGCGCCCTCCGGTCTGGTTTATGCGCCAGGCGGGACGTTCCCTTCCCGAGTACCGCGCTATTCGCGGCACGGGCACCATCCTTCGTGCAATCGCTGATCCCGATTTGGCCACAAAAATCACCCTGCAACCAGTGCAGCGTTACGGCACCGATGCAGCGATTCTGTACTCAGACATCATGACTCCCGTGCACGCAATTGGGTTCGGGGTAGATATCGCTCCGGGAATCGGGCCAGTGGTCGAGCACCCCTTTCGCTCGCGAGCGGACCTGCAGCGGCTTCGTCCGCTAGACGCAGAGGCCGACACTCCCTATGTGGTGGAGACAGTTCGAAATTTGGTAAGCGAACTCTCGGTACCGCTCATTGCCTTTGCTGGAGCGCCGTTCACTGTTGCGAGCTATCTGCTCGAAGGAAAACCGTCTCGTACCTATGTCAAGACCAAGGCGCTCATGCATACCGACGAGGCGCTCTGGTTTGACCTGATGGATTCCCTAGCGGACTTGGCAATTGATTCGCTCCGATCGCAGATCAGTAACGGTGCTGCGGCAGCGCAACTGTTTGATTCCTGGGCGGGTGCACTCAGCCCGAGTGATTATGAAAAATTCGTGCTTCCAAGCTCAACCAAAGTCATGACTGCGGTTGCCGAACTTGGGGTGCCGCGAATTCACTTTGGTGTAAATACTGCCGAGCTACTCGGATTGATGGCATCCGCAGGAGCAGAGGTAGTCGGCGTGGACTGGAGAACCCCGCTCGACGCCGCTCGCACCCGTGTGCCCGAATCGGTAGCCCTTCAGGGAAACCTTGACCCTGCTCTGCCCGCTGCCGGATGGGGACCGACTGAGCCAGCTGTGCTTGATGTACTCGCTCGTGGCAAAGGAAACCCTGGGGGGCGCGGCGGTCACATCTTCAATCTGGGCCACGGTGTACTTCCTGAAACAAACCCAGAGGTCCTCGAGCGAGTGATCGAACTCATCCACTCCACAACTCCATAAAGGCCAAAGAAATGACTCCAAACAGTTCAACTGACGCACTGCATATCGGCATCCTTGTCATGGCGTATGGCACTCCCTCAAGTCCCGAGAACATTCCCGAGTACTACACGCATATTCGCCGTGGTCGGCCACCCACTGACGAACAGCTGCAAGACCTGATCAGCAGGTACGCGGCTATTGGCGGGATCTCTCCGTTGCGCGAACGAACCCAAGCTCAGCTCGATGCAGTTGAAGCAGCGCTCAAGGTCCTAGCCGGTGACTCCGCACACCCCGACTGCTTCTTGGTTCAACTCGGCCAAAAACATGCTGCTCCCTTCATTGAAGATGGGGTAGCAGCGCTGGTTCAGGCCGGGGCGCAGCGCATTGTTGGCCTCGTCCTTGCACCGCATTATTCGGGTTTCAGCGTGGGGCAATACCATGCGCGAGCCGCGAGCGCCGCAGAGGAGTTTGGAGTGCCCTTCGTAGGCCTTGACTCTTGGAGCCTGAACGAGGCGTATCTCACGCATCAGGCCAATTCGGTTCGGGAACAACTTCAGGGATTGCCGACCAACACGCACGTCTTTTTCACTGCGCACTCACTGCCCGAACGAGTACTCCTCGATGACCCCTACCCAGAGCAGCTTCTTGCATCAGCAGAAGCAATCGCAGAGCGTGCTGGGTTAGCCAGCAGCAACCAAGCCGGCAGTAATCAAACCTCTAGCAGTAATCAAACCTGGAGCATCGGTTGGCAATCCGCCGGGCGAACACCTGAGCCTTGGCGGGGGCCAGACATTTTGGACTGCATCAAAGAAGTCTCTGCTACTGGCTCGGCTGAGGGGGTCCTGGTGGTGCCGCAGGGCTTTACTGCGGATCACCTCGAGGTGCTATTCGACCTAGATATTGAGGCTGCTGACCTGGCCGCTCAACTCGGCTTGGCCTTTGCTCGAACCGAGGTGGTCAATGCAGACTCCGCAGTGATGGCTGCGCTCGCCTCGCTGCTGTTTGACCTCGCCGAGATATGAGCCAATTGCTCATCATCGGCGGCGGCATCACTGGTCTGGCTGCTGCTTGGGAAGCCGTGCAGTTTCCAAGAGTTGAAGTCACCCTGATTGATGCTCAGCCTCGACTGGGTGGCAAAATTCTGGGCTCGGAAATAGCCATTGCGGATGAGCAGCCCTTGATGATCGACGAAGGTGCTGATGCCTTCTTGGCCCGTGTGCCAGACGCAGTTCAGCTCTGTAAAGAGCTTGGCCTTGAGGAAGAGTTCACTCACCCTGCCGTCGGCCGAGCCCAAGTCTTTCTGGGGGGTGAGCTTCGATTCCTACCCACTGACACTGTGCTGGGAGTGCCCCTAGATTTTGAGTCGCTCGCTGCGAGCGGACTGATCTCGCCTGCGGCCATTGAGCGAGCCAGCTCAGAGGTTGATGTCGATTGGCCCGCGCCCACAGGTGATGTGTCCATTGGGGAATTCCTGACCGAGCGATACGGGCGCGAGCTAGTGGAACACGTGGTTGCGCCTTTGATTGGTGGAATCAACGCTGGGAACGTGGACAGGCTCAGCTTGCAGGCAGTCACGCCGCAACTCTTTGCGGCCGCTCGTGGCGGCGGCAGCTTGACCCTGGCACTACGTAAACAGCAACAACAGTCCCCTACCGATCCGACTGATCCTGTCTTTACTGCTCTGCTTGGTGGCACCTCGGTCCTAGTCGACGCGCTCCACGATGCCCTCGAAGCCAGAGGGGTCCAGATCCTTACCGGGTCCGAAGCAGTGAGCTGTTCGCAGTCAGACCAAGGCAAGATCCTCACTGAGTTGAGCACCGGGAGCATCTCATCTGACGAGGTGCTGATCTGCACCCCGGCTGCCAAGGCCGCTCACCTACTTCGCAGCATCAGCCCAAACACAGCCCGGCAGCTTGAACAAATTTCCTATTCCTCAGTTGCGCTACTCACGTTCGTCTTTAACAAAGAGTCGGTACCGGGCGAGCTACTTGCATCTGGGTTTTTGATTCCCCGGACGGCTCAGTTGCTCATGACTGCTGCCTCGGTGGGGTCAACCAAATGGGCTCATTGGGATGATGGGAAACACGTTGTGCTGCGCGTTTCTGCTGGTCACTCGGGTGATCTTCGAGGCGCAGAGCTGACAGACGAAGAACTCATCTTGGGCTTGCAAGCTGATCTGCAGACCACCTTAGGAATCACAGATCCTGCAGTAGCCACTCGGGTTTCTCGGTGGCCCGATGGATTTGCGCAGTACGAAGTTGGGCATCTGCAACTCATTGAGAGCATTGAGCAATCCCTGAACAAAGATTGCCCGCAGATTTTGCTCGCAGGTTCCTCGTATCGGGGCCTTGGGATTCCCGCATGCATCGAGCAAGGCCGAAGCGCCGCCGCCAAACTCGTAGACAGCTAACTGTTGCTGTATTAACGACTGCTGTCTCAGCTACTGCCCAAGCTGAGCTCGCGAACGTCACCTTGCACTGTTTGCTCGGCCGAATTCCCAAACTTCAAAGTGATCTCGAAGGGCTTGTTCAGGTCTAGTGCCTTCTTCAAGCCGACCACCTGAATGTACGCGCCGCTCTTGGTCAAGTTGACTGTCTGCGAAGGAACAAGAGATACAGGTTCATCTGGCACCAAGGTTGCCGACTCAGCCCACTCTTCTGAGATGCTCACCCCAACGAGTGAATCCTGAGTTGCCCCACCAGTAATGCTGAGCGAGACCATCACGTCTTGGCCTGCTTCGGTGGGAGGAGCGAACACGTTCGACACACTGGGCAACGTCGCGGGTGCTGCAGTTGTGGTGGTGCCTTCAGCCTCAGCCCCAGCCTCGGCCTCAGTCGTCGTCGTCATCTCAGACTCCGTGCTGCTGCAGGCGGTCAGGGAACCGCCAGCCACACACAAGATGGCCAAACCAAATCCAAGTGCCCGGCGAGTTCTCAACTTGGGGTGATCGTGTTTTGCAAAACGCAACATAAGAATCCTTTGATGTGCAGTGTGCCCTTATTGTGCACCGTGCCTTTGATGTGCAATATGCCTTTGATGTGC